>JANQFP010000208.1 GCA_028277795.1 Rhodospirillales bacterium | reverse complement strand
CGGGCCTCAACCGTAGCGCAGGCTACGCTTTTCAGCCCGCTCCTGGCGGGGCGGCAGCCGGGACGCGACGCAGACCGTGGCGGATGTGAGAAATGCGGGCTGGCGCTTACTTGGGCGGCGGGGCCGACAGGAACACGATGCGAACCGGCTTGCCCTCACGGTTGCGGAAGTGGCGGGCCGCCCGCTCGGCGTCGTCGCGCTGGCCGTACTCGCCGATGGCCACCGAGTACCACGTGCGGCCCGCTTCGTCGGCGTGGGCGACGATGCGGGCGTCGTAGTCCTTGGCCGCCAAGTCATTGCTCAGCAGCCGGGCGCCCGACTGGCTGGCGAAGTACCCCACCTGCAACGAGAACACGACTTGCGGCGGCTCGGGCTCGGGCGGCGGCATGACCGGGCGCAGGCGGGCCTGGGCCTGTTCCTCGGTCTCGCCGGGTCGGCGCCCCGGCATGTCCGGCGGTGGGGCCGAGCTCCGCGTTCGCGCCGTCGCCGACGGCGGGGCCAGGGCCACCGGCTCCACCACCCGCACGTCCGACGGCTGTTCTTCGCCGCCGGTCACGTCCTGCAAGAGTCGCGCCTCGCCGCCGCCCTGCTGAACCGTGTTGGCGCGCGCCGCCGCGTCCTTGGCCTTGAGGTTGGCGCTTTTGGCGGTGCCCAGGCCCTTGCTGACCCCGGTCAGGCCCGAAGCCACCCCCTCCAGGCCGGCCTTCTTGGCGATGCCGCGGGCGAACCGCACCTTGTCGCGCTGGCGTTCGATGGCCTGGGCGCGGGCGTCGGCCCGGGATTCGGCCTCGCTCAGGTCGACGTCACCGGCCGCCGCGGGCCCCGTGGCGCCCTCGCCTTCCGGGGCGGGGGCCGGCTGCGCCGCGGCCACGGCCGCCTCGCGCTCCTGCGCCGCCTGGTAAGCGCTGTGCCCGCCGATGAGGTAGCCGGCCAGCAGCAGCAGGCCGGACGTCACGAGAACGAGAAAGACAACGCCCAGCGTCAGGCGCCAAGTCCACACCGTGTCAGCCCCCCAAATCGGGCGTCATTTCACCTGGACCATGACCTGCCCAGGGAATGTTATGGATATAACCCCGCCCCAGATGCACATCAACTTGGACGAATTGGACAGCGCCGGCATGTTGCGGACCAGCACGGTGGGCGAGCCCGGCACCCACGGCGCCGGGGTGCTGGGAACGCAGGGCATCGGCGTCAGCACGCCGAGGGCCGCGGTGGTGGCCGCCGCCGTTGCCGGGAAGGCCAGGCTGGAGCAGACACCGAACGGCGTGATGTTGGCGAACGGGATGTTGTCCATGATGTTGGCCGCCGGCAGGGTCGGGCACAGCACGGTCGGCACGGGAACCGTCAGCGGCGTCGGCGCGGCGCCGAAGCTGCACTGGCAGATGCCGGTCATGCAGGTCTCGGTGGCCACGGTGCGCCGCCCCGTCACTCGCCCTTGACGCGGGCGATCAGGGGCTTCTTGTCCTTCTGCTCCTTCTTCTGGACGCGGCCCTTCTTGTCGTAGCGCACGCTCTCGCCCAGGGGCTTGCCCTCCTTGTAGAACGCGACTTCCTCCTTCGACCCGTTGGGATGGAAGGCCACCGCCTCCCCCTCCTTCTTGTGCTCGCGGTAGGTCTCCCGGCGCATCAGGGTGCCGGTGTCGTAATAGGTCCGGGTCTCGCCATCGAGCTTGCCGGCCCGGTACTCCTCGGTGCGGGTGACGTTGCCGTCCAGGTCGAAATACCCGGCCCGCCCCTGCTCCTTGCCCTCCTCGAAGGGAACCGCGGCGATGACCTGGCCGTCGGGACCGAAGGACTCGGTGCGCCCGTGGGGCTTGCCGTCGGCGAACGCCATGCGGGTGGTCGGGACGCCCTTGTCGTAGATGGTCAGCGGTCCGTGCAGGACGCCGGCCACGTAGGTGGCGCGCATGGCTACATCCCCGTTCTCGTCGTAGGACTCGAATGCGCCGTCGAGAAGGTCGTCGACGAAGCGGGCACGCCGGGCCAGGCGCCCGTCCTCGAAGGCCAGGTAGTCGCCGTGCCGCTTGCCGGCCTTGTAGTGGAGCTTTTCCGTCATCTGGCCGTCGTCGTAGAAGGCGACGGCGCCGTCCAGCTCGCCGTCGACGTAGTCGGATTCGCGGGCGACCTGGCTGTCCTCGTAGGCGGTGACCCGTCCGTGCAGCTTGCCGTCCACGTAGTGGGCCGTCTCCGCCACCTCGCCGTCCTCGTACCGGACCGCCTCGCCGTGGAGCACGCCATCCCGGTAGTGGAGTCGTTCGACCGCCTGGCCCTCGTCGTAGGCCACGACCTCGCCGTCGAGCTGGCCGTCCTTGAGGGTGTAGGTGGTGACCAGCTCGCCGTCGTCCTCGTCCCGCTCCTCGAAGGTGCCGGTCAGGGGCGGCGGCGCCTCGTCCTCGTCGTCCTCGTCTTCGTCTTCGGCCGGGACCGGGTTTTCGATGGGTTCGGTCATGGCGTCAGCCCAGCTTGGTGATGGCGCCCTTGACCGACGCCATGGCGCTGCCCTCGGTGCTGCCCGAGAGGTTGCCCTTGTTGGTGGCGGTCATGCTGCCCTGGTGGGTGGCCGACATGTTGCCCTTGTTGGTGATCGACATGCTGGCCTGGTTGGTGAGCGACATGTTGGCCTTGTTGGTCAGCGACATGGACGCCTTGTTGGTCAGCGACATGCCGGCCTGGTTGGTGAGCGAGGTGCCCGACTTGTTGGTCAGCGACGTGCCCGACTTGTTGGTCAACGCCGTGCCCGCCTTGACGGTCATGGCGGTGCCGGACTGCTGGGTGAAGGCCATGCCCGCCTTCTGGGTCATGGATTGGCCCGCCTTGACGGTCATGGCCCCGCCCGACTGGATGGTCACGGACCCGCTGGCTTTGATGGTCAGGTTGCCGCTGACCTTCAGGGTATAGTTGCCGCTGACCTTGTGGTCGAAGTTGGCCTTGTCGGTGTGGGTCTCGTTGCCCGTCACCTCGACGCTGCGCTTACCCTTGACCGTGGTGCTCTCGTCGTCGGCCACCTCGACCGTGCGTTTGCCCGTCTCCACCTTGAGCAGATCGAACCCCTTCTTGACCGTCGTGGTGCGGTTGCCCTCGATGAGCGTTGTGGTCTGGTCGTTCTCCACGTCCGTGTTCATGTCCTTCTGGGCGTGGATGTAGACCTCCTCGCTGCCCGCCTTGTCCTCGAACCGGAGCTCGTTGAAGCCGCCGCCACCCTTGGAGGTGTTGGACTTCACCGTGCTGCGGGTCTGGTTGCCGGGCAGCGCGTAGGGCACGGTCTGCTGGGCGTTGTAGACGGCGCCGGTGACCAGGGGCCGGTCCGGGTCGCCGTCCAGGAACGTCACCACCACCTCCTGGTCGAGGCGCGGCAGGAAGAAGGCGCCCCAGGTCTTGCCGGCCCAGTTCTGGGCGACCCGGATCCAGCATGAGCTTTTCTCGTTCTTTTCCGAGTCCTGGTCCCAGTGGAACTTGACCTTGATGCGGCCGTACTTGTCGGTCCACATCTCCTCGCCCGCCTTGCCGACGACGACGGCTGTCTGGGTGCCCGGGATCACCGGTTTCGGGGTCACCATGGCCGGCCGGAAGGGCGCGCTGGCCGGAAACGCCTCGAAGGTGTTGAGGTACTGCTCGAGCTGGGCGTCGTGTTGCACCGACCACAGCACCCACTTGATGTTGGCGTCCTTGCGCACGTGGTCGGCCATGGTGAAGTGGAAGCCGGCGTCGAAGCCCTGGCAGGAGCTTTCGCCGCGCAGCAGTTTGACCGGCACCTCGAAGGCTTCCAGGCGCAGCTTGGCGATGTCTTCGCCGCGGTTCTTCTTGTCGTAGCGGCCCGGGTAGTCGTAGACGCGGCGCTTGCCCTTGTTCCCGTCGGCCTTGGCGAACAGCTGGGTGGTGGGGGTCTCGAAGTTGTAGTCGTCGGTGGCGTACTTGCCTGTCACCAGCTGCTCCTCGATGGTGCAGCCGGTGATGGTGTCCTCGTACTGGCGCGAGCCGGGGGCGGCGCCGAAGCTGATCTCCTCGACGTCGGGGCACGGCTTGTGGGCGTCGGCATCGTCGCCCAGGATCATGGTGTGCTTGGTTTCGGTGTGCTCGAAGTAATAGAAGATGCCCTCCTCCTCCATCAGGCGCGAGACGAAGTCGAAGGCGGTCTCCCGGTACTGCACGCAGTATTCCCGGGCCGTATAGGTCTTCTTCAATGAGTCGCGGTAGTCGCGGAAGCCCAGGTCGTCGAACACCGACTTGATGATGTCGGGCACGCTCTGGTTCTGGTAGATGCGGCAGTCGCTTTCCAGGGTCAGCATCCACAGCCACGGCACCAGCTCGGCGAGGTAGGTGGTGTAGCGCTCGTCCGAGCCCGCCTGGACGAACCGCGCGATGTAGCCTTGGAAGAAGCTGTCGCCCTTGTCGGCGTGGATCAGGGTCACGGTGGCCGTCTTGCCGACCAGCTTGGCGAAGTCGATCTGCCGGTCCTCGGAGATCATGGCGAGGTGGAAGCGGTACAGCTCCGAGATGCGTTCCTCGCCGACCATGCTCTGCAGGATCAGCTTGTCCTTGCCCAGCGGCGTGGAGACCCTGAGGTATTGGTTGTCCTGGGTCAGGGTCTGCTGGGCCATGGCCGATCGGGCTCCCCGTCCCGAAGACGCGGGCGCCGGGCCGCCGGTGCCGCCCGGTCCCGATCCGCGTCACCGATCAGGCTCCGATACCACGAGAATGGTTAAAGGAACGTAAGACCCGGTTGCTCGGGAACGCGGAGGGTGGCGCAGGGGCACCCGCCGATCAGACCTTGCGGTCCCCTTCGTGGCGCGATCTCTTTACCACCCCCAATGCAAGAATGCGTTGAACAACACGATCGTATTGCGCATCATTGTCCGTCGCAATTATCTCGGTATTCATCATTCCGTCATCTTCCTTCCTCAAGGAGAATGCGTATGGTTGCCATACCTGTTTTGGTTGTTCTTCCCGACGAGCCTGCGGTCAAGGAATCGGCTGAGCGGGCCATGGTCAGCCGGATCTTCGCTTTGGAAGAGACTCCCAAGGCTTTGCCGAAGGAGTTCGACCTCGATCCGGATTTCGCCGCCGTCCCCCTGGGAACTGGCGAAGGAACGGCAGAAAGCTTCGCAGCCATCGCCAGGGGTGAGAGCCGGCAATACGTGGTGCGAGCGCTCATGGATTCGGAGCAGATCACCGCCGTCGGCGAACATGCGGACGACGTGCAGGTCTTTGCCGACCCGGCCATCGGACGGGCCCTCATCTGCCCCGGCGACCCGCCCATGGGTTCCGCCTCCGACGTCCGCGGCCTGCTTCGTGTGGACGAGCTGCAGGAGAGAGGCCTGAACGGGGAAGGCGTCGCCCTCGCCATCGTCGATACCGGCATCAATCTCGCCCACTTGCGCGACCAGGGCCTGGCGCCGCGGCTCGATCCCCATGTCAGTTGGTCGCCCATCTCGGGCACCCGACCGGGACACTACGCCGTCGATCATGGAACCATGTGCGCGTTCGCAGCCTCCATTGCAGCCCCCCAATCGATCCTTCTCGACTTCCCGGTGCTGCAGTCGCGGCGGCGCGGGCGGTCGGTCATGGACGGCCTGCTCAGCGATGCGGTGAGGGCATACGGCGTTCTTCTGCAGATGATGCGCACGCCCGAGGACAGGCGCCCCTACCACGCGCTGGTGATCAACAACAGTTGGGGCATGTTCCATCCGAGCTGGGACTTCCCGCCGGGCCATCCCGGCCGCTACGCCGACAACCCCCGCCATCCGTTCAACATCATCGTCGGCAGCCTGGCCGGGGCCGGAGCCGACATCTTGTTTGCCGCGGGCAATTGCGGGGCCGACTGCCCGGACAGCCGGTGCCGTGGCCTGACGACGGGACAGATCACCGGCGCCAACTCCCATCCCGACGTGCTGACCGTCGCCGGAAACGACGTCAACAGCGACCGCGTCGGGTATTCGTCGCAAGGTCCCGGTGCATGGCACAATGAGAAGCCCGATCTCTCGGCCTACACCCATTTCGTCGGCTCGGAGGCCTATGGCGAGGGCAGCCCCGACGGTGGAACATCGACGGCATGCCCCGTAGCGGCGGGTTGCGTCGCCGCGCTGCGGACCAACCGGCGACCCAGCCAGTTGCCGCCGGCCGGCCTGTTCGACATTCTGCGCCAGACGGCCCAAGGTCCCGGGGGCGCGACGGGTTGGGACGCCGACTATGGATATGGTATCCTTGATTTGTACGCGGCCATGCAGGCCGGCCCCTTCGTGTAGGGGCCGGCGGGACCAACGGTTGGATCGCCACTGCGATCAACGGCAATAGATGACGGCCCAGGCAGAGCGTCTCACGGTCTTGATGACCATTGAATCACCGGATCACGTGCCGGATCTTCGCGAGGCGGCGAAGATTCTGGACGTGCCGGTGTCGGCACTCGACGATGGCTTCGGTATCATTGCCGTCGATCCCGCGAAGGGGACCTACACGGTCCGCGTCTTCGCGGACGCCCTCCCCGAGGGAAGCCCATGGCGGGACGACGGCAAGACCTCGGGGCCTTATGCCGACGTCGTTATCGAACCTTTCGGTCCGCCGAAAGCCTGAACACGCCCCGCCGGACTGCGCCGTCCCGCGATCGGCGGCGTCTCCGGACCCGCCCCGGCGTGCCGGTCACGGCCCGGCGCCGTGCCGAACCGTTTCAAAATCGTACGTGAAGCGGCCGTCGGCGCCGAGGCTCACGTGGACGGTGCCCATGTCCTCGCCACGGGCCATGCGGTCGAGAACCTCCACCGACAGCTCCGGCAGCAGCGTGTGGGTGAGGATGTGGTCGATGGTACGGGCGCCGCTGTCGATCTCGGTGCAGCGCCCGGCGATGGCCTCCACCAGCGCCGGGTCATACGTGAGCTCGGCCCGCCGGTGGTCCCAGAAGCGCTCCTGCACCCGGGTCAGCTTGAGGCGCACGATGTCGCGGATTTGGTCGTCTCCCAGGGGGTAGTAGGGCACGACCACCAGGCGGCCGAGCAGGGCCGGCTTGAAGTGGGTGATGAGCTCCGGGCGCACCCGGTCCAGCAGGTCCTCGGCGTCGGGCCGCCGGCCGCCGGCGCAGGCCTCGGCGATGGCCGCCGTGCCCAGGTTGGAGGTGAGCAGGATCACCGTGTTGCGGAAATCGACCACCGTCCCCTCGGCGTCCTCCAGCACGCCCTTGTCGAACACCTGGTAGAACAGCTCCATGACGTCCGCGTGGGCCTTCTCCACCTCGTCCAGCAGGACCACGGTGTAAGGCGTGCGGCGCACCGCCTCGGTGAGCACGCCGCCGGTGCCGTAGCCCACGTATCCCGGCGGCGCGCCCTTGAGGCCGGAGACCGAGTGGGCCTCCTGGTATTCCGACATGTTGATGGTGACCATGGCCCGCTCGCCCCCGTACAGCAGGTCGGCCAGGGTCAGCGCCGTTTCCGTCTTGCCGACCCCGCTCGGCCCGACCAGCAGGAAGACCCCGGTCGGCTTGCCGGGCTCGGCCAGGTCGGCGCGCGACGTCTGGATGCGCCGGGCGATGGCGTCGAGGGCCTGAGGCTGGCCGACGATGCGCCCCGCCATGCGCTCGCGCAGGCCGAGCACCGACGTGATCTCGTCGGACACCATCTTGCCCACCGGCACCCCGGTCCATGCCGAGATGACTGACGCGACCACGGCGCCGTCCACGCACGCCGGCACCATGGGGTCGCTTCCCTGCAGCACCTCCAACTCCAGGCGCACCCCATCCAGCTCCCGGGCCAGGCGGTCGGCGTCCGCGCCCGGCGCCGCCGTCGCCAGACGCGCCTCCAGGTCCACCACCCGGTTCACCGCGTCCAGCTCCTGCTGCCAGCGGCCTTCCAACTGGACGCGGCGTTCGTCGAGACGGCCGCGCTCGTCGGCCAGCTCGTCGAGCCGCGCCGCGTGGTCGCGGCCGGCCTCCTGCTCGCGCCTGAGGGCGGCCAGTTCGGCGTCGATGGCCTCGGCCCGGCGGCGCACGTCTTCCAGTTCCGGCGGCGGGCCGCTGCGGGCCATGGCGACGCGGGCACACGCCGTGTCGAGGACGCTCACCGCCTTGTCGGGCAACTGGCGGCCGGCCACGTAGCGGGCCGACAGCCGCGCCGCCTCGTGCAGGGCCTCGTCCAGGATGCGCACGTTGTGGTGGGCCTCCAGCTTGGCCGCCAGGCCGCGCAGCATGGCGGTGGCCGCGGCTTCGTCGGGCTCGGCGATCTTGACCACCTGGAAGCGGCGGGTGAGCGCCGGGTCCTTCTCGAAGTACTTCTTGTACTCGCCCCAGGTGGTGGCAGCGATGGTGCGCAGCTCGCCGCGGGCCAGGGCCGGCTTGAGCAGGTTTGCCGCGTCGCCCTGCCCGGCCGGCCCGCCGGCGCCGATCAGGGTGTGGGCCTCGTCGACGAACAGGATCACCGGGACGGCGGCCGCCTTGACCTCGTCGATGACCGACTTCAGCCGGTTCTCGAACTCGCCGCGGACCCCGGCGCCGGCTTGCAGGGCGCCCACGTCGAGGGCGCACACCTCGACCCCGGCCAGGGCCGGCGGCACGTCCCCGGCCGCCACGCGGGCGGCGAAGCCCTCCACCACGGCCGTCTTGCCGACCCCCGCCTCGCCGGTGAGGATGGGGTTGTTCTGACGCCGCCGCATGAGGATGTCGATGATCTGCCGGACCTCGGACTCGCGGCCCACCACCGGGTCGATGCGGCCCTCGCGCGCCTCCGCCGTCAGGTTCACCGTGTAGGTCGCCAGGGCCTCGCCGGCGACCCCGCCGCCCACCTCGCGGGCCGGCGCCGTCTTGGCCAGGCCCGACTCGACGGAACTGCGGGCGATGGGGTCGAGCTCGCCGGCCAGGCGGCCGGCCGGCACCGCCAGCAAGGCCGGCACCGCCTCCACCAGCAGGCCGCGCAGCACGTCGTTCTCCAGCAGCGCCAGCAGGATCACGCCGGAGCGTACGGCGGTCTCGTTGCGGTCCAGCGAGGCGCGCACCCACGCCGCCTCCAGCAGCCTCGGGATATGCGGTGACAGGGCGGGGGTGCGGCTGTTGCCCCGCTTGAAGCCCTTCAGGGCGTCGGTGAGCTGTTTCTGCACGCGTGCCGGATCGACGTCGAAGTGGCGCAGGATCAGGTCCAGGTCGGTGCCCGGGGTCTCGGCCAGTTTGATCAGCAGGTGCTCGATCTCGACGTTGAAATGGGTCTGCGCCACGCACAGCTCCGCCGCCTCCTCCAGGGCCCGCCGGCACAGCGGGTTGAGGCGGGTGATCAGGGATCGGATGTCGCTGCTCATGGGACCGAGGCGGACACTCCGAAGGGCGGCCGCAGCCTGACCTGGGAATCGTTCTCGGCCCACTCGGCGGTCTTGAGCCAGGTGGTCCAGCCCAGCCGCGCCACGCCATCGGCAGCCGACAGGCGCAGGGGCGGGACCTGGGCCGCCTCGATCTCCAGGCGGACGACGAAGTCGGTCTCGGTGCCGCCGTAGAATCGGGTCAGGTCACACAGGCCGGCGAACCCGGGCCTGTCGGGCAGGAAGTCGAGGAAGCGGTCCAGGGAAAGCGGCCCCACGCGGAGCTCGAACAGGTCGTTCTGGACCCAGGTCCGGGTGCCGAGGACGGCGCCCTGACCGAGGCGCCGGTTGCGCCCCTCCCGGCCCAGCACCGTCCACTCGTCCTCGCTGATGTCGAGCCAGCGGCCGAGGAACTGGCGGACCCGGACGGGGACGCGGAAATACCGGCCGAGCAGGATCTCCAGCCCCACGGCCGAGCGGGGCCGCTGGCTGAGCAGGCCGGCGAAGGCCAGCAACGCCCGGTCGCGCACCGCCATGCGTTGGCGCAGGGCGCCGGTGCCCAGCCCCATCAGGGCGAACAGGTAGTCGGCGAAATGGGTCTGGTCCGGGTGGCGGCGGTCGAGGCCGATGCGGTGCTTCTTGCGCCCCCGCACCATGAGGGATGTGAGCCGGTGGACGAACAGGTCCAGGAAGTCCCTGAGCGCGTAGTCCCGTTTGGAGGCGCGGGCCTGGATGAGCTCGGCGAAGGAGGCGGGCAACGGGCCCGCGTACCCGGTGAAGCCCATGAAGCTCACCGCCATGGGGGCGGTGTGCTCACCGGCGGCCGGGCGGTCGAGGGCGGCGATCTGGCTGGCCGGGAAACCGAGGCCGGCGCCGGAGCGGAAGCGCACCGCCTCCCGCGCCGGGTCGGTGCCCTCGCCCACCGGCACGGCGTCGGGGTCGCGGGCCTCGAGCAGGCTGACCGCCTGGAAGACGTCGAAACGATAGGGCTCGGCGAAAAGGACGTCCTCTACAGGACGGCCTGTTCGCCACCGACCGGCGGCCATTGCTTCCAGATCCCTTCGCGTTGGGCGTTACGGACCACGAGCTGGCTGAACGAGTTGATGGACGCGTAGAGGGCGAAGAACCGGCTCAGCACGGCGCCCAGCAGGAAGGCGCTGCCGCCGACGAAGAAGCGCTCGTCCAGGGTCATGGTGACCTCGGTGCCGCGGACGAAGCCGCGCCAGGCGTCCGTCCCCCGCCGCCGCACGACGGGACGCGCCTCCAGGCTGCGGATGCCGCGGATCTGCTGCTCGGTGGCCGGGTGGGTGGACAGGGTGTAGAGCCGCAGGATCTCGCGCAACGCCTCCAGGCTGTCGGGGCCGCCGGCCAGGGACAGATGGTTGACCGACAGGTGCGAGATCAGGCGCCACAGGGCCGGCCCGCCGAGGGGCGCGTGGATCTGCCCGGTGGGCTTGCGCAGGCACGAGATGCGGGCCACCGGCGCCGCCTCCTCCATCTGCAGCAGGGCCCCCGGCGGCACCTGGTCGGCCAGCCCCCGGTTGGTGCACAGGGTGTGGGCGTACACCGTCTGGTCGGCCGGCATGGCGGGCCGGAACTCCAGGTCGACGAAGGACAGGGTCATGTAGGTCCCCGGCAGGTCGGCCCGCTCTGTGTTGTGCCGGTTGGCGTACCAGAACGCCGTGCTGCCGTTGCCCTCGGTGGCGTGGTCGAAGGAGAAGAACGGCGCATAGGCCAGGGCCTCGTCGCGGGCGTCGGCCGAGGCCGAGACGCGCTCTATGGAGTGGATCTCGGTGATCCGCTCCCACCGCGAGTCGGGGATCAGCCGGTATTCGGTCTGGGTGTGGTCGAGCCGGATGGGCTCGCTGGTCCGGGGAAACAGGTTGATGACCGGCGTGCACCCAAGCAGGAAGGTGTCGGCGGTCACCGTGAGGCGGCGGTCCGGCGTCTGCTTCAGCAGGAACAGGATGTCGAGCCCGGCCTCGGCGCCGTGGCCGGACAGTTCGGCGACGTCGAAGAACAGGTACTTCTCCGGGAAGGCGAAGTACTCCTGGACCAGCCGGTAGGCTGGATGGGCCTGGCCGGGATGGGGCAGCAGGGCCTCGTCGGCGGCGAAGCCCACCGGCCGCAACGCGTCCCCCGACAGGGCCCGCGGCGGACCCGCGTAGTCCGGCAGCACGACCACGTCCGCCACGTTGGAGAACAGGATTTCGTAAACGGAACCGGCACGTTCCAGGTCGGCGTTAATGTAGAATTGGAGCCGTTCGACGCCCATGTCGGCAAGGGTGGCGCCGCCCTGGGCGGCGACGCGGATGCGCAGCACCGTGGCGATGTCGGTGTCGTCGAGGAAGTCGTACTGGTCGGCCGATTCGATGGCCGCCTCCGTCACCGCCAGGGGCCACAGGGTGACGTCGGTCCCGGTGCGGAAGCGGCAGGTCTCGCCCTGCTCGGTCTCGGTGAACAGCGCCGTATGGCGGGGGATGAGGAAGCCGCTGGTCAGCTCGCCCTGGGTGGGGTCGGCCTCGATGCGGGCCACGACCATGGACGGCACCGGCTCCAGCAGATGCGGATAGAGGATGCCCAGCAGCGCCGTCGGGATCAGCGGGAACTCGGAGTCGATGCCGAGCTGCACCCGCCCGGTCAGGAAGGCGAAGGATTCGATGAGCCGCTCCACGTGGGGATCGGGGCTCTCGTCGTGGCCGATCTGCAGGCGCGAAGCGATCTTGGGGTAGTTGCGGGCAAACGCCGCGCCGATCTCGCGCAGGAAACTGAGCTCGCGCTGGTAGTAGTCGAGCAGGGTGCCCTGGAAGCTACCCCTCATGGCCGGCCGCCACCGCTTCCGGCTCGCCGGCGGTCCCGTCCCGCCCCTGACGGATGAGCACCGGGAACGACACCGGCTCGATGATGCGCCCGACCACGATCTGGGCCTCGATGTTGACCGCCAGGACGCCCTCGGCCCGGCGCACCGTGTCCACCTCGGCCGCCACCTCGCGGAGCCGCGGCTCGTAGATCTCGATGGTCTCGGCGATGGAGACGCCGAGCCGGTAGCGATCCTCGCCGCTGGTCACCGAGAAGGTGCCGAAGTCGGGCAGGCCGTAGTCGATGACCGTGCGCGCCCGGCCGGCCAGCTCTTCCTGGGTCAACGGCGCCCGGGTGTTGAGCAGCCTTTCGACCTCGCGGCGCACGGAGTCGCGGAGCTGGTCTCGGGAAAGTGTGCGGAACGGACGGGGCTCCCCCGGCACTTCGGGGTGCAGATCGACCAAGCGGTCGAACAGCGGCGCGGGGGCTCCGTCCTTGCCGGCGGCTACCACGGGCCCCACAGCCCCGCTAGGCCGCGGCGCCCTTGGCCGCCTTCAGATCGAACTCGTAGGCCGACTGGCCCTCCTGGCCCACGTCGGCGAGCTGCTTCTTGTACAGCCACTTGATCTTGGTGAAGTTGAAGTTGATGGTCTCCACCGCCGAATCCTCGCCACCGCCTTCGGTGCTCATCTCCGACATCACCGCCTCGGTGAGGGCGAACTCCTGATAGAGCACGAAGTCGTCCTCGCCGTCGGCCTGGTAGACCCGGACCTTGACCTCGGCGAACTCCCGTCCGACCGAGGCGTAGAAATTCAGCTTCGGCGATGCGATGTCCACCTTCTTGGTGATGGTGAAGTCGTTGTGCTGGCTCTTGCCGATGGTCCGCTTCATGTTGGCCACGTCCCAACTCATGGGCATGGTCACCCCGTGGGAGAAGCTGAGGCACATGATCTTGCCGACCTCGCCTTCGAGCTGGCATTCGCCCTCGACCGCATCGTCGCCGCTCCCGAAATCCAAGACGATTGCGTCCATTTCTCTCTCCGAACCTCGCTTGCGTTACCGTTGCCGCGTCCCGCGCGCCGCCCTTACGCCGCCGGCGGCGGCAGCTCGGCGACCAGCCGGATCGACGCGGTCAGCTCCTCCAACTGGAAGTGGGGCTTGAGGAACACCGTGGCGTTGTAGCAGCCGGGCTTGCCGGGAATCTCGGTGACGTCGATGCGGCCCTCGCGCAACGGGTACTGGGCCTTGATGGACTGGGGCGCGTCGTCGTCCAGCAGCACGTACTCGGTGAGCCAAGTGTTGAGGAACCGCGACACGTTGCCGGCGGTCATGAACGAGCCGATCTTGTCGCGCATCATGGCCTTGATGTAGTGGGCGAAGCGCGAGGCGTTGAGCAGATACGGCAACATGGCCGACAGGCGCGCGTTGGCGTTGGCCTGGTCGGTGTTGTAGACCTTGGGCTTGTTGGCCGTCTGGCCGCCGAAGAAGGCCGCGTAGTCGGTGCCCTTGCAGTGGCACAGGGCGATGAAGCCCAGGTCGTTGAGCTCCTTCTCGCGGCGGTCGGTGATGGCGATCTCGGTCGGGCACTTGAGCGCGATGTCGCCGTCGTCGGTGGGGAAGGTGTGGGCCGGCAGACCCTCCACCAGACCGCCCCCCTCGACGCCGCGGATGGCCGCCGTCCAGCCATACAGCGCGAACGCATTGGTGATGCGCTGGGCCATGGCATAGGCGGCGTTGCCCCACAGGTACTTGCTGTGGTCCTTGCCGTCCACGTCCTCGACGAAATTGAACTCCTCCAGCGGCACCGTGTCGGGGCCGAACGGCAGGCGCAGCAGGATGTGGGGCATGGCCAGCGCCACGTACCGCGAATCCTCGCTGTCGCGGAAGGAGCGCCACTTGATGAGCTCGGCGCTCTCGAAGATCTTGGCCAGATCCCGCGGCCCGGCCAACTCGAGGAACGAGTCCATGTCGAACAGGCGGGGATGCGCCGCGGCGATGAAGGGCGCATGGGCCGCCGCCGCGACCTCGGCCAGCTTGTCGAGGAAGGCCATGTCCTGCGGGTGGCGGCTGAACTCGAAGTCACCCATGAGCATGCTGTAAGGGTTGCCGCCGAAGGTGCCGTACTCCTCCTCGTAGACCATCTTGAACAGCGCGCTCTGATCGAACTCGACCGCCTTCTCCAGGTCCTTCTGAAGGTCACCGCGGCTGGCGTTGAGCAGGCGCAGCTTGAGGCGGGTCGACGTCTCGGTGTTCATCACCAGGTAGTGCAGGCCGCGCCAGGACGCCTCCAGACGCTGGAACTCGGGCGCGTGCAGGATCTCGTTGAGCTGGGCGCTGAGCAGGTCATCGATCTGGGCGATGCGGTCGTTGATGGCGGCCACGGCGTCGGCGCTGACGGTGGCCCCCTCGGCCAGTACCTCCTTGACGAACTCGCCGATCAGGTCGCGGGCGTAGTCCTCCTGGGACTCGTCCCGGGCCATCTTGCCCTTGCGGATGATCCTTTCCAGAATCGGCAGGTCTTCGCCTTCTGCGGCGCCGCTTTCCGGTTTTTCCTCAGCCATCGGTGTCCTCCTGGCAACTCCCTCAGGCGGCGTCCCGCCTCAGTCACTCACGGGCCTGCGAGTCGCTGCGTCCGACGCCCTCGGGACCGGCCGACGGCGCCGATTGACGTGCCGCCCGCCCCGGCTACTTCTTGCCCTTGCCCTTGCCGCCGCCTTCTTCCTGGGGCGCGGCCGCCTCGATCGCCTTGCGCAGCTCGGCCTGCTGATCCGTGCTCTCGATGACCTCGCGCAGGAGCGCATCCAGGTCGTCGTTGCCGTCGAGCTTGGCCAGCAGGTCGCGCAGACGCAGGCGCGCCTCGAACAACTGGCGCAGGGGCTCGACCTGCTTGAGCACGCTGACCGGCTCGAAATCGTCGATGTTGTTGAAGTGGAGCTCGACGTTGAGCTGGGTGTCGTCCTCGGTGAGCTTGTTGTCCACCCGGAAGGCCAGGCGCGGCGCGGCCGAGGCCAGCACGTCGTTGAAGTTGTCGCGGTCGATCTCGACGAACTTGCGCTCCTTGAGCTTGGGAAGGGGCTCGGCCGGCATGCCGGAGAGATCGGCCAGGATGCCGACGACGAAGGGAAGCTCCTTCATCACGATGGCGCCGCCGATCTCGACGTCGTAGGTGATCTGCACCCGCGGCGGGCGAACCCGGTCGAGTTTGTGTTGGATACTTTCCGCCATTTACCCTGCTCTATCTGGACTCAACGACTCCACAAGTAAGTGGAGGCATTATTATGGGTCGTTGACAGAGGTTATCAGGAACGAGTCCCGAAAAAAATAGTTTTTTTCACGGAATAAGACTGAAGTCCGTTAACCATAAAGGCCCCAACATGATGGGTTGAAGGACAGCCGAGGTTGGCAGATCCTGAATCGGCACTCGCCGCCCGCGTTGGGGACAAATCGGTGAATCACCGTCGAATCAGGCACTTCTTTCGAATCCGGCGGTCCGGCTCGCGGGCCCGACCCCGCCCCAGGCCATTATTGGGTTTTCCTTCGACCGAGGAAAACACACCCTCCCTTTCTCTCGCCCGCGCCCATGAAATCTTCGCGACGACGGGTCGACCCGACGCGACAGAGATGCGGCGCGACAGACGCCGGGGCGGCCGGACGCATACCTGCCCGAGTCACGCGCCGACGCGACTGACTGGCCACGCGACAGACTCCGCACACGACAGATTTATGACACGACAGACCGGCGGCACCGACCCCGCACCATACCGCCCCGCTGATGAAATGACCCTCCGGGCCACTTCACGCGAAGGCGGTGGCGCTCAAGCGCCGCGCGGGCTTCCCGGCGCGCCATGACGGCGCTTCGCGAGTCGGTTCAAAGGCGCGCCGGTGTCAAATGCCTCTCCAGTCATCCGGCGGCGGATGGGTCCGGTAGGCGTTGAGCCGCGGCAGGTAGACGCCGGGCAGGCCGTCGTCGGGAAAGGCGTCGGCCAGGTCGGTGAACACGGCGATGGCCTTGCCCCAGCGGCGGCCGAGGTAAGCGTCGATTCCCTCCTCCGTCATGCGGCACCGCCGGTAGTCGGGGGCCCGCGCGACCACGTCCGGGTCGCCTTCGCGGGCGCCCAGCAGCTCGTAGACGAAGGTCCCCTGCTGGCGGCCCTTCACCGCCACGATGTCCAGCGGCCGCAGGAGGAAGCGGTCCTCGACCCGGCCGTGGATGTCCTGGCTGACGCAGATGCGGGTTCCGTAGGTCTTGTTGAGGCCTTCGAGCCGGTAGGCCAGGTTCACGGTGTCGCCGAGCACCGTGTAGCTCATGCGCTCCGAGGAGCCGAGGGTGCCGACCACGGTCTCGCCGCAATGCAGGCCGAACCGGGTGACGAAGGACGGCTTGCCGGTGCCGCGCCATTGCGCGTTCAACGCCTGGGTCCGCCGGTCGGCGAACAGAACGGCCATGCAGGCGTCGCCGGCGTGATCGAGGTTGGCGGCGGGCGCCCCCCAGAAGGCCATGATCGAATCGCCGATGTACTTGTCGATGGTGGCCCGGTGGTCGCGCAGGACCACGGTCAGCTCCTCGAAGTAGTCGGAGACCTGCAGCATCAGGGCCTCGGGCGCCATGTGCTCGGAGATGGTGGCGAAGCCGTCGATGTCGGTGAACATCACCGTCAGCTCGCGGTTGCGGCCGCCGAGCTCGATCTCGACGCCGCTGTCCATCAGCTCCTGCACCAGGCCCTTGGGCACGAACTTGCCCAGGGCCTGGACGGCGGTCTTCATGGCGCCCATGGATTCGGCCAGCTCGCGGACCTCGGCCACGTGGGACGGCACCTCGATGGTGCCGTCCAGGTCCAGGTCGCGGATCTTGCGCGCCTCCCCGGCCAGGTTGCGGATGGGCCGGGAGATCCAGCGCGAGACGACGACGATGACGACGATGCCGACCAGCAGCACCACCAGCGAAATGGCGAGGCTGGTCTGGTTGGTCTCCTTGACGGTGCCGACGAAGTCGTCCACCGGCACCACGACGCCGATGGTCCAGTCCTTGCCGAAGGACGGCGGAAAGGCGGTGAAGGCGGAGATGAAGCTGATGCCGTCGGCCTCGACGATGGCGCGCGCGGCGCCGCCCTCCCGGCGCGCCGCCACCGCCGCCGACAGGCCGGCCTCGCCGAGCTCGTCGATGACCACGGGCCGCGGCCGGCCGCCGTCGGTGGCGACCACCCGCGCCGGATCGGGAAAGGCGACCAGCTCGTCGCGGGAGTTGATGATGAACGCCGCGCCCGACTGCCCGATGTGCTGGCCGGCGAGGAAGGCCGACAGGGCGTCCAGCGCCACGTCGGCGCCGACCACGCCCTCGATGCCGCCAGCGGCGCCGCGCACCGGGCTGGATGCGGTCAGCCCCGGCTTGCCGAGGCTGAAGAAGACGTAAAGGTCGCTCCAGAAGGCCCCGTCTGATTGCTCGGCGCCCTGGTACCACGGGCGCACCCGCGGGTCGAACACCACCTCGGACGATTCCCCGACGGCCAGGGTGCGGCCGTCGGCGTCCACGTAGGTCCAGGTCTCGACGGCGTCCTCGCCGTCCCGGTCGAGGAGCCGCACCACGCGGACGGCGCCCGGCGGCACGGCCATGTCGTCGGGGCGGAACCGCTGCAGGCCCTCCGGCAGGGTGATGACCTGCAGGAAATCGCCGTCGGCGTAGCCCACGTAGAGGCTGTAGAAGTGGTCGTGCACGGCCAGGGTCCGGACCAGGTAGGCGACCAGCTCCGGCCGGCGGTCGAGGAAGGCGGCGCGGCCGGCGACGGCGGCCGTGGTCTCCGCCGCCTGGCGCAGCGGTTCCAGGTAGCGGACGGTCTTCTCGATGGCGGTGGCGCTGACCTGGTGGATGATGTCCTCGGACAGATCGAGGATCGCCTCGGACTGCTTCTGATAGGTGTACCAAGCCACGCTGACGGTCATGGCCACCAGCAGGCTGATGAAGATGATCAGGATGTTGAACTGCAGCGATCCGCGGACGAGCCGGCCCTTCGGCGGTCTCGCGGCGCCGTCGCCACCGCGCGATTGGGTCATGGCCGCACCGATCCGTCCGGGGCAATCCGGGGTGACGCTAGCATAGTCCGGTCGGGCGCGCCCAAGGATAATGGGTCAGCGGGCGCGGCCCGGAACGACGTCGGCGGTGATGATGATGCGTTCGCGGCGCCGCTCCGGCTCGCGCGCCGGCTTGGCCAGGGGCAGGCGCACGTCCCGCGACGCCACCACCCGCCCGCCGGCGCGGCCGCAGACGCCCTTGCCCATCCACTCCGCCCGGCCCGGGACCACCCGGATCCGGGGCTCCACGTCCGCCATGGCCTCTGCCGCCGTTGTGCCCGTGCCGGCCGCGCAGCCCCGATGGGGCCACCCGTCGGCCTATGGGCACTATATATGGAGCAAGGCCAGGCGCCAATATGCTCGTTCTAGTAGGACGTGCGAGATGGTGCGGCTTTTACCGAACCCGAACACAAATTGTGGGGAGCCGTCAGCCGCCGGCGTCTTTCAGGGCGACCACGAACCCGGGCGTGCCCTGATCTCCCAGGCGTCCGGCCAGGGCCACGGCGTGCCCGCGCCCACCGAACCGGCCGACGCGCACCAGGTGCCAGGTCCGCCCCCGCCGGTCGGTGCGCTGCACGCGGTAGGCGTCGAGGCCCTTGGCCGCCAGGGCACGGCTCGCCGCCTCGGCGTTGCCCGGCACCAGGAAGGCACCGACCTGGACCGCATAGGCACCCGCCGACGGCGCGGGCTTGGGTCGGAGCGTCGGTCGCACCAAGGGTTGAGGGTCCGGCGCGGGCGCGGCTGGCTCGGCCGCCGGCACCGGGTCGTTCTCCTCGGGCACGGCCGGCGCCGGCGCCACCGGTGCCGGGGCGGTGCTCGCCACCGGCGCAGGGTCCGGCGGCCGGTCGACGACCGGCGGCGGCGCGTCCACGCCGGCCGGGGCCGCCGCCTCGGCCATGGTGGCGCCCATGCCTGCGGCCGCGGTCACGGTCGGGCCGGTGAGCCGCATGCCGCCCCCCCCGGCGCCGCTGGCCGCCACCAGTCCGTGGCCCAGGCTGAGGCCGACCAGGAGCCCGGCGCAGAACAGGCTGAGCCCGGCGACCACCAGACCGGCGGACACCGCCACCACCAGGCCGCGGGTCAGCGCAATGACCGGCGCGGTCATCGGCGCCACGGCGTCGCGCCAGGCCCCGCCGCCGCGCACCGGCTCGGTCATAACGACACCCTCGCCCGCCGCCGGCGCGATGGGATGCGCGAACGGCGAGCCGGCCACTCCGACTCCGAAGAGCCCGGCGTCCCCGTGCCGTACCGTATGGATCGATTCGCCCGCCATGGCCGTCAAGGACCGTCCGTCCGTCAGCGACCATAAAACATAGACGGCGATTCCTTTTTGTGTCAACAATATGCTAAGTCGTGATTCAATGTTGAATCTGAGAATTGGGAACGAGTCCTACGGAGTCCGCAACGAACCTCTCGATGACCATTTTTCGCGTTATGGATTCCACCAGGACTCGTTCGGCCGTTTACTGAAAGGTATGGTGAACAATACTGTGAAACGGTTGCGCGTAAGGACAAATATTCGTGGCGGCGGTGTGGCGCGCCCACAACATGTGGGGCGAAACATGGTTAACAGCGCCGCGCCCCGGCCCCGCTCCTGGGCTCGCCGGCTGGCCACCCTGGCCGCCGCCGCGCTGCTCCTGGCGGTGGCGGGTTGCGGCGGCATCATCCCGGTGCCGGTGCCGGTGTTCGAGGTCACTGCCTTCAAGACCAAGGAGATCCAGATCCAGGTGTCGCCGTGGGCCAACGAGGACAACCCGGTGGCCGTCGACGTGCTGATCATCTACGACGAGGACATGATGGACCGCTTGGGCGAGCTGCCGGCCCGCCAATGGTTCCGCCAGCGCGACCAGTTCCGCCGCGACTTCCCCTCCGGCTACGAGGCCCTGGAATGGGAGCTGGTGCCCGGCCAGCGGGTCGACCCGACGCCCATGCCGCACAACGCCGCCACCGCCGTGGGCAGCTTCGTGTTCGCCAACTACTACACCGACGGCGACCACCGCGCCCGTCTCGATCAGATCGACAACGTGCTGATTCGCCTGGGAGAAAAGGGCTTTACAATAGAATCCGTTAACGAATAAAAAATCATTTGCGGGAATTATCCGGATGCTTGTGGGGTGTGGTCTCTTGTCGGTGGTCTGGTTTGCAGGGGGGCGGAGGAATCCTTTTGCCGGTGTTGGGGCTATTCTTGAGAGTCCTTGAGTCATCTCTTCCCGGTGCTTGGCACCACCGCCGGATGGGGGATCGGTGGTGAGCGATTTCCTGCCGCCCGACGCCATCCAATGGCACGAAGGCATGCTGCTGGCGCCGCAGCACTTCCAGCAATGGTCCCTGCGCAGCGAGGCCCTGCTGGCCTATCACCTGGGCGCCGCCGCCCCCTTCCACTGGGGTGTCCAGCGGCTGGCCATCGATCCGTCGCTGCTGGTCGACGGCACCTTCCGGGTCACCGACCTGGTGGCCGTCATGCCCGACGCCCTGCTGGTCTCCGGCGGCGCCAACGGGGCCGACCTGGAGCTGGACCTGACGCCGCATCTCGACGACATCCAGGCGCGCCCCATGCTGGTGCACCTGGTGGTGCCGGTGCTCAAGTCGGATAGCCCGGGCAAGGGCGAGCTACCCCGGTACGATTCGGCGGAGGGCCCGGCAGTGGCCGACGCCAACACCGGCGAGGCGGACCTGCGCATCCCCCGCCTGCGCCCCCGCATCGGACTCATCCTCGGCGACAAGCCGCCGGAGAAGTACGTGAGCTTCCCCCTGGCCGAGATCGCCTACCGCAACGAGGCCCTGGGCCTGAGCGACTTCGTGCCGCCGTGCCTGGCGGTGACTACGGACTCGGCCCTCGGCCGGCGCTGCGCCGACCTCGCCCACGCCCTGCGTGAGAAGGCCGTGTACCTGTCGGAGCGGCTGCAGTCGCCGGCCGCCGCCGCCGGCGCCATGGTGGCCGAGACCCAGGGCACTATCCGCAGCCTGGTCGCCGCCCTGCCCCGGTTCGAGGCGGTCATCGGCACCGGCGCCGCCCACCCCTACACGGTCTACCTGGGCCTGTGCTCGGTGGTCGGCCACCTGGCCGCCCTCGGCGGCGGCATGGTGCCGCCGGCCCTGCCGCCTTACAACCACAACGACCTGCGCGGCACCTTCGCGCGGCCGCTGGAGTTCGCCCAGCGCATGATCGACAGCGTGCGCGAGGCCTATTTCGCCGTCCCCTTCTCCCGCGTCGAGGGCGGCTTCCACCTGCAGCTCCGCAACGAGTGGGTGAGCGAGCGGCTGGTCATCGGCGCCCGCACCCGCAGCGGCGCCAGCGAGAAGGACACCACCACCTGGATCGAGGAAAGCCTGATCGGCTCCGATCCCTTCATCCAGTCCATGGGGGACCGCCGCATCCTCGGCCCCGGCCGCCGGGTCATCGACATGGACGAGACCTTGGGCCTGATGCCCACCCGCGGGGTCGTGCTGTTCGCCGTCGAGGGGGACCCGGCCTTCATCAAGGGGGACGAGACCCTGCTCATCCTCAACCGGGGTGACCTCAAGGGCGAGCGGGCGCCGACCGAGGTGGTCCTGTACGTGGCCGCCGACGGCGCCGGCGCGGGGCGGCCGTGATGGACGGGTCGGCGCCGCGCCTGGGCCAAACCTTCCTGCTCGAGCAGTTCCGCTCGTTCTACGCCGAGATCGTCGACCTCAAGGGCCGCGCCCGCAGGGGCGACTGGGCCTATTCCGACGACGAGCCGCGGGCGCCCGAGGGCACCCCCGTCACCGGCGCCACCGCGGTCAGCCAGCGCCTCCTCGCCCACCTGGAGAACGGCGCCATCGAGGCGGCCCGCCGCGGCGGCGCCTACGGCACGGCGCTCTATCGCGAGGCCCAGTACGTGATGGCCGCCGTGGCCGACGAGATCTTCCTCCACGACCTGGAGTGGGACGGCAGGAACGCCTGGAAGGACAACCTCCTGGAGACCCGCCTGTTCCAGAGCTACGTGGCCGGCGAGCGCTTCTTCACCAAGCTGGAGGACGTGCTGGAAAGCCGCGACCCGGTGTTCGCCGAGCTGGGCGCCGTCTACCTGATGGCTTTGACCCTCGGCTTCCGTGGCCGTTACCGGGACACCGAGGACGGCGGGCGCCTGGAAGGCTACCGGCGCCAGCTGTTCTATTTCGTCACCCGCCGCCAGCCCGGCGCCGAGGCCCCGGCCCACATGTTCGCCGAAGCCTACGGCCACCGCCTGGCCGAGGGCGAGGCCAAGAAGCTGCCCCACATGCGCCGCTGGGTGGCCCTGCTGGTGCTGTTCTTCGCCAGCTATCTGCTGGTCTCCCACATCCTGTGGCGCGACCTGACCGCCGACATCGCGGCCACCGTCGCCCGCATCCTGTGACGGCGCGGGAGAGCCTGGTGCACCCATGGACTTCCTGATCGACACCTTGGGCCCCTACCTGCTGTACATCGGCATCGCCGCCGTGGTGCTGGCGCTGCTGGTGCTGCTGGGCCTGGTGCTGATGGTGCGCCGGGCGGCACGGCGGGCCCGCGCCGCCGAGCTGGAGGCCCTGGCCGCGGCCGGCGCCGAGGGGCCGCCGGAAGAGTCCCCCGAGGTGACCGCCTCGGTCTCGGAGTCCGAGGCCGCGTCGGGGGCCAGCGTCAAGTCCCTGCGGCGGTCTTTCCGCACCGCCATGCGGGTGCTGCGCCGGCATGTCTCGGGACGGGGCTACCGCTACCAGATCCCCTGGTTCGCCATGATCGGCGAGGCCGGCGCCGGCAAGACGGCGGCCCTGCACGGGGTCGCCCTCAACCTGCCCCTGGGTCGGCCCCTGGAGCCGGAGAAAGGCAGCCGGCGCGGCTGCAACTGGTGGTTCTTCGACCGCGGCATCGTGCTCGACATCTCCGGCGACTACATCCTGCAGCGCGAGCAGAACACGTCGGAGGAGAAGGAGTGGCGGTCGTTCCTGCGCCTGCTGCAGCGGTTCCGTCCCCAGCGGCCCGTGGACGGCGTGGTCCTGGCCATCCCGGCCACCGACCTCCTAGGGCCCGACGCCCTGTCGCGGGACGACCTGACGGTCAAGGCCGACATCATCAACCGCAAGCTCTGGCAGATGCAGAAGACCTTGGGCGTCTGCTTCCCCGTCTACGTGCTGGTCACCAAGTGCGACGCCGTGCCCGGCTTCCGCAGCTTCTGGCGGGAGCTGCCGGCGGAGCGCCAGGACGAGATGTTCGGCTGGTCCAGCCCCTACGCCCTGGCCGCCGCCTACTCGCCGGCCTGGATCGACGAGGCCTTCGAGACCATGGCCGGCGGCCTGTTCCAGGCCCAGATGGAGATCGGCGCCGCCGGCCAAGACCCCGCCGACGGCGACGGCATGTTCCTGTTCCCGGGCCGCTTCCGCAGCATCCGCGCGCCGCTGGGCGTCTATCTGGACCAGATCTTCCGGCCCACCGTCTACCACGAGTCCTTCTTCTTCCGCGGGCTCTACTTCTCCGGCGACGTGGGCGCCGACGTCAGCACGGCGCCGGAGCACCGCAAGCCCGGCGACCTGTTCGCCGCGCCGGAGGCGGCCCTCGGCCTGGGTTCCGGATTCGTCCGCTCCGGCGCCCGGCCGACCCTGGTCACCCATCTGTTCGAGGACAAGGTGTTCCCCGAGCACGGGCTGGCCCGGCCGGCCAGCCGCACGCTGCTGTCGCGCAACCGCGCCGTGCTCGCCGCCCAGTCGGCGCTGGCCGCCTCGGTGCTCATCTTCGGCCTCGGCCTGTGGTTCGCCTACGACGGGCTGACCGCCGACATCCGCTCCCTGCAGCCGGTGCTCGAAGGCATCGGCGACGACGTGGCCCGCCTCCGCGACCAGGAGCGCCGCGCCGCCGAGGTGGCCGGCGACGGCGACGGCGCGGCCAAGCTGACCTTCCTCCAGGAGAGCAGCGCCCGCCGCCTGCTCGACGTCATGGCCCACGTGCGCACCAAGAGCCTGACGTCGGTGTTCATCCCGTCGTCCTGGTTCAGCGATCTGGACGACCACATCGGCCGCTTCATCGCCGGCGGTTTCGAGAACATCATCATGCGCGCCATGTACAACGAGCTGGTGGTGCGCACCCGCACCCTGCTGGCGGCCCCGGTGGAGGCCGGCGCGGACGAGGCCGCGGCCCTGGAGGGCCTGGACGACATGGCCGAGTTCCAGGCCCTGGTCCGGCTGCTCGACGAGATCGAGAACCTGGAGGCCAACGTGGCCCGCTACAACGGCCTCGGCGACACCCAGGACCTTAGGGACGTGGCCGAGCTGTCGCGCTTCCTGTTCGACATCGAGCTGCCGCCCGGCATTTTCGAGTATCCGGAGTTCTTCCGCCGCGCCCTGCACTCGGTGGCCCAGCGCCGGTTCGAGATCGAGCGCTTCGGCGGCAGGGCCACGGCACGGGTGCGCGACACCACTTGGCGGCTCTATGGGCGCCTGTTCTATTCGGGCGCCATCTCCCGCCAGCTCTACGGCCTCACCCAGAAGCTGCGGGCGCTGGAGGAGCCGGCCCGCTCGCTGGAGCTGGAGGCGGTCGCCCTGCGCGAGTCCCTGGACGCCATCGAGCGCACGGAAAAGCTGCTCGGCAGCCCCGACGTGGCATGGATCGCCGGCGACGTGTTCAACCCGGGAGTCGCCTTCGGCAAGGCCATGGCCCGGGTCGCCGACTCCGCCTTCCTCGGCCCCGAGCTGAGCACCGAGCTGGTGGCCCAGGGCCAGAGCGAGTTCGAGCGTTTCAAGCAGAAGCTGGGGGCGTACAAGGCCGGCCTGACCGGCCCGCTGCTGGCCCGCGAGGAGGGCCGGGTGCGCATGCGCGCGGCCGAGCCGCTGGTCGGCCTGCGCCTGGCCCTGTCGCGCCTGTTCGCCCAGGACTTCATGACCGTCAAGCTGCCCCAGCCCATCGACCCCACCTACAGTCCGGTCAAGCGCCTGGTGTGGTCGCCGCGGCGCCTGGATGCGGCGGTCGTCTTCTTCGAGGAGTTCGACGCCTTCATGGCCGAGCACCTGGACGTCTTCCCTTTCCCCCTGCAGGCGCGGGTGCGCGACCTGGCCCTGGCCCGGCTGGAGACCAACATGGCCACCGAGATCGCCGGCTCCCAGAGCCAGCGGGTGGCGCTCAGCACCTGGCACGTCCAGGCCGAAGAGGATCTGGCCCGCGAGATCCGCGACTTCCGCAAGGCCTCGGGGGTGCTGACCCAGTTGCTGACCGTGCTCGAGCAGTTGCAGATGCCCGAGTCCTACCAGGCCCTGCACGCGGTCTCGCTGGCCCATGCCGCCGACCTGCTGGAGCGGGTGGACCGCCTGCTCAACGGCGAGCATCTCTACCTGCCGGCGGAGAGCCTGGAGCTGTGGGACGGCCGCGAGCCGCCGGTGTTCTTCGCCTTCCAGGCCCACGACGACACCGAGGTCCTGCATTACCTGGACCTCCAGCGGGACCGGGTCGACGTGCTGCTCCGGGACTATGCCGAACCCCTGATCGCCTTCCTCGCCGGCAGCCATTTCCGCCGCGACCGGTCGGTGGCCTTCGTGGTCGGCAAATGGCGGCGCATCTTCGAGGAGCTCAACAAGTACGCCAACCGCCAGACCGGCAGCTCGGTGGTCAAGCTGGAGAAGTTCATCCGCTTCGACATGTTCGAGACCACCGCGGCCAACTGCCACGAGACCCTGTCCGCCGGCGACCGCAAACCCAGCGGCGACTTCTTCCTCGCCCGGCGCAACGCCCTGCACGCCGCCCTGCTGGACCGCTGCCGCGACCTGGCCGGCGAGCGCGTCGAGGTGCGCTACGCCCGCATCGCCGACCTGTTCAACGACACCCTGGCCGACCGCTATCCCTTCGCCGACGTGGGCCCCGGCGAGACCATCCGCGACGCCGATCCCCAGGACATCCGGACCTTCTACCTGACCTTCGACCGCGAGGCCGACGCAGTGGAGAAGCTGCTCGAGGACAACCCGGTCCTCGGCGCCCCCGGTCGCGCCGCCATCGGCTTCCTCAGGGACATGGCCAAGGTGCGCGATTTCCTGGCGCCGGTGCTGGCGGCCGATCTGGCCGGGATCGAGCCGCTCTACAACACCAAGGTGGACTTCCGCGTGAACCGGGCCGCCGACGTGGGCAGCAACCAGATCATCGAATGGGCCCTGGACCTGGGCAGCAAGCGGTTCCTGATTTCCGACGTCAAGCTGGACGGAACGTGGCGGTTCGGCGATCCGGTGCGGGTGTCCCTGCGCTGGGCCAAGGACTCGCCGGCCACGCCGGTGACCGGACCCGACGCCGGCATGCGCATCGAGAACGAACGCACGGTGGTCTGGGAATACGACAACGCCTGGTCCATGCTGCGGCTGCTGGAGCGTCATCGCGGCCAGGCCGGCGACTTCGCGCGCGGCGTCGATACCACGCCGCACACCTTGCGCTTCGCGGTCCCCACCTCCACCGTCAAGTGGGTCGACCCCGACGCCGTGCAGCGCAACGAGGAGGTCAGCGAGACCAAGGTGTTCATCTGGCTCGGCCTGACCACGACGCCCAAGGAGGGCGAGCGGGTCAAGCATTTGCAGATGCCCACCTTCCCGCGCCGGGCGCCGAGTCTGATGACGGCCGAGAAGTGACCGGGTGATGGAGGGCGCCATGGGCGAAAGCGCTGCGTCGATCATGGCCGACGACGACGATCTGGGCATCGACGTCGCGGCCCTAGCCGCACCGCTGCCCGGCGACCAGCCGGCGGGCGAGTCGCTCCGCTACGAAGGGACCTATGACCGCATCCGCGAGGACGCCCGCGAGGACGACCCCAACCTGCCCCAGGGCGTGTGGCAGACGTCCCTGAAACGGGCGGACTGGGGGGCCGTGCGCGACGGCTGCCTCGACGCGCTCGCCACCCGCAGCAAGGACCTGCAGATCGCCGCCTGGCTCTTGGAGGCCCTGATCCACCTGCACGGCTTCGCCGGCGCCGTCGCCGGCCTGCGGGTGTTGCGGACCCTGTCCGAGACCTTCTGGGACACCTGTTATCCGGAAATCGAGGACGACGACCTGGACTTCCGCCTGGCGCCGTTCCACTGGGTCAACGAGAAGCTGCCCCTGACCGTCCGCCTGGTGCCGCTGACCGAGCCGGCCAGTGGCGACGCCCTGCCCTACCGCTACGCCGACTGGGACGACGCCTTGCGGCGCGAGAACCTGGCCCTGATGCCCAAGGGCGACCGCCGCGGCGAGGACGAGGACAAGGTCACCCGGGCGCGCTTCATGACCAGCGTCGCCCTTACGCCCAAGCCGGTGCTCCAGGACGCCATGCAGCGGGCCCGCGCCGCCGAGCAGGAGGCGGCGGCCCTGGAGGCCTGGCTCGACCAACGGTGCGGCCCCGCCGCGCCCAGCCTGCTTCAGTTCCGCGCGGCGCTGAACGAGTCGGCGCAACTGGTCGCCTCGTTCCTCAAGGACCGCGGCGAGCCCGTGCCCGAGCCGACGCCGACCCCGGAGGATTCGACCATGGACGACTCCCCCCCACCCGACAAGGCCGGCAAGACCGCCGAGACGGCCCCGGCGCCCACCGCCTCGGGCCCCATCACGGACCGGGACGACGCCTACCGGCGGCTCGCCGAGGCGGCCGAGTACCTGTTGCAGACCGAGCCCCACAGTCCGACCCCGTACCTGGTCAAGCGGGCCGTGGCATGGGGTTCCATGTCCCTCGACCAGCTCCTCCAGGAGCTGATCCAGGACAAGAGCGACTTGGCGCAACTGCTCCGGCTGCTCGGCATGCCGCAGCGCTTCGGCGACGATTAGAAAGACCGCCGCAGCCAAGCCTCAGCGCGGGCCGACCAGCACCTCGAACAGACGGTTGAAGTCGGCCTCGGCGGTTTTCACGAACACGCCCTTGTTGCCGCCGACGGCCACCGTCCAGTCACCGCCCGAGAATGCCCAGCCCCTCTGCGGCAACCAGTTCATGCGGGCGATGTGGCCGTAGGCTCCGGCCAGCACGTCGAACAGCATGGTCACGCTGGCGCAGAACTGAGCCGTCCCCGCGGCCAGCTCGGGCGACATGTCCATGTTTGCCTTGTGGTCCTTGAGGCTCCCGTCGCGGCCGAACTCCCCGGCGGCGACCACCCCGTCCAGGGCCAGAAGATCATCCAACGACGCCATGACGCACCTCCTTCGCGGTCCTGGTTGCGGCCGCGCGCGCCGGCGCGCCGGCCGCGATCGATACTTCTTCAGGTGGTGCAGGTGAGGGCGAAATGCCAGGACCGGGATGCGGTCCGGATCGCAAGAGCCGTCGCCCCGCGGCAACGGTATCGACGCGGTCTACGCCGTTTGGCGCCGCCTCATCAATCCCAAGCCCGCGAGACCGACGCCAAACAGCAGCAGCGTCGCCGGCTCGGGAACCTGGTTCACCGACGTGAACCGCGCGTAGGTCAGATGTGCAGAAACCGATGTGTCGGTTCCGTGGGGAAGGTCCCCGTCGCGGGTGTGATCCCCAGACCCGTAATGCGGCGGGTCATCGAAAAACGGATTGGCATTGGCCGCGATGACAACCACCAAGCGGCCCGATCCCCCCAACCACGGGACGAGGGTTTCACACCGATCGGTGTCCGTGCACCCGCGGGTGAACTCGGGTTCCGAGTCGAAATTGAAGGTTTGGGTTCCGATCACGACCCCGTTGATGAAGACAGTGTCAAGCAGAGCCTGCGCGGCAAGGGTCGCATCGGGCTTGGTGGTGAAGGTGAACGGACTGGAACTGACGCAAACCCCGAACAGGTCGTCGCAAACCCCGTCCAGGAACTCGACATTGTAAAGCTCGCCGCCGACCTCCACGTCCTGGGCGCCGATCAGGAAGCCGTCGCCGTCGACGAGATGAACGACTGTCGCCTCGGCTGGCCGGATATCCACACCAAACAACGCGGCGGCCAAGATCAAGGCAGACACGGTTGCGGCAAACGGTCGTCTTCCCGGAGATGCCATGATCAGCCTACCGACTGGTCCGTCCGCAACACCCTGGCGTGCCATCCATCTACAGATGTCAGGTTGTCCGTCAAGGGGATACGCTCCAATCCGTCTTCCCTGTGACCCTCGCGTTGCGCCCACGACCCCGGCGTTTCCCAAGGGCGATGGTCGAAAAGCCCAGGCGTTGTCCGCTCTTCACCGAAGCAATTTTCGCGCCAAGGCCGCTGAATTCTTGGATTTCAATACCTTAACGACGACCGCCGGTGACGATACCGTTTCGACTGTAAAGAATCCCGGACTCCGCCCCCGATTTGCGCGCGCGCACATCGATTCGGTGTCGACGGATTTGACACTCGCGCCGTGGTGGAGCCGGCGCGCCGCCCCTCAAATCCACTTCAATCGTTTGAACAAAGCCACCTGCACCGCCACCATGGCCGCCAAAATGGCGCACACCTCGGCAAACGCCCACTCGTTCTCCGCCCCCGGGATGCCGCCGACGTTGATGCCCAGCAACCCGGTCACGAATCCCAGCGGCAGCATGATGGTGGCCACCACGGTGAGGTGGTACATGGTCTTGTTCATCTGTTCGGCCAGCCGGTTGACCAGCTCGTCCTGGATGACGCCGGCCCGCTCGCGGATGGCGTCCAGGTCCTCGACGTAACGGGTGACCCGATCCATGGCCTCGCGCAGCCGCGCCCGGTGGCGGGCCCCGATCCACGGCTGCTGCTCCACCAGCAGCCCGCCCATGACGTCGCGCTGCGGTGCCAGATAGCGGCGCAGGACGATGGCCTCGTGGCGGATACCGGCCAGCTCTTGGCGGATCTCGCGGCGTTCGGCGCCGATCATCTGTTCTTCCAGGTCGTCGGTCCGATCGTCGAGGGTGCCGATGACCGGCCCCATGCGCTCCACCAGGCGGGTCGAGATGTCGGCCAGGACGTCGCCCGTATCCTTGGGCCCGCGGCCGGCGGCCAGGCTTTCGCGCACGTCCTGAAGGGCCATCAGGTAGCGCAGCCGCACGGTGACGACGCGGTGCGCGTCGACCCACAGGCGGAGTGACACCATGTCCTCGGGATCGGCCCCGGGGTTGAGGTTGACGCCGCGCAGGTTGACCACCAGCCCGTCCCCCACGGCCAGGGCGCGCGGCCGCGTTTCCTCGGCCAGCAGGGCGTCGGCGACCAGCGGATCGAGGCCGCTCGGCCCGCGCAGCCATGCCCGGGTGTCCTCCTCGGTCCCTTGCAGGTGGACCCACAGGGTCCCCTCCGCGGGTGTCCAGACGTCGATTTCCGGCCAGCCAACCTTGCGGCCGCCCCCCTGGCCATCCAAGACATACGCGGCCACCAAACCCGTTTGCTCGGCCATGCTTGTCCCTCCTTCCTGCCTCGGACCAACGGCGGGTTTGACCGTACCCTATCGCGCCCGCCCGTTCACCGGAGAGATGGCCGCCGGAGGGCGCAACCTTCCATTTGATTTCAGGGAAGGGATTGCTCTTGAATGGGGTCGCGGCGGACGGCAGCGCGGTCAAGGGGGAGACGACAGGAACGCCGGTTATGGACCTGCATACCAGCCCGCTGCTCACCGACCTCTATCAGCTCAACATGCTCCAGGCCTACCTGGACCACGGCATGACGGAGACCGCGGTGTTCGAGTTCTTCGCCCGCAAGCTCCCACCGCGCCGCGGGTTCCTGGTCGCCGCCGGCCTGGAGCAGGCGGTGGATTTCCTGCGCGGCTTCCGCTTCGCCGAGGACGAGCTGGAGTGGCTGGCGGCCAGCGGACGCTTCCGCGCCAACCTGGTGGACTACCTGGCCGGTCTCACCTTCACCGGCGACCTTCACGCGGTGCCCGAAGGCACGGTGCTGTTCGCCGACGAGCCTTTGTTCCGGGTCACCGCGCCCATGCCGCTGGCGCAACTGGTGGAGACCCGGCTCATCAACATCGTGCATTTGCAGAGCCTCATCGCCGCCAAGGCGGCGCGCATGGTGCTGGCGGCCGAGGGGCGCACCCTCATCGACTTCGGCCTGCGCCGGGCCCACGGGGGCGAGGCCGGTCTGTATGCGGCCCGCGCCGCCTATCTGGCCGGATTCGCCGGCACCGCCACGGTGATGGCCGAGCCCCGGTTCGGGATCCCGATCTTCGGCACCATGGCCCATTCCTTCGTCCAGGCCCACGACGACGAGACCGACGCCTTCGAGCACTTCGCCCGCTCGCGGCCCGACGCGGTGGTGCTGCTGATCGACACCTACGACACCGAGACCGGCGCCCGCAAGGCGGTGGCCCTGGCCCGGCGCCTGGCCGCCGACGGCATCCAGGTGAAAGGCGTACGCATCGATTCGGGCGATCTGGCGGCCCACGCGCGGACGGTCCGGCGCATCCTCGACGACGCCGGCCTGGACGAGGTCAACGTGTTCGCCAGCGGCGGCATCGACGAGGATCTCATCCGACGCTTCGTCGCCGACGACGTGCCCATCGGCGGCTTCGGGGTCGGCACCTCGCTGGCCACGTCGGAGGACGCGCCGGCCCTGGACTGCGCCTACAAGCTGCAGGAATACGCCGGCATCGCCCGGCGCAAGCGCTCCGAGGGCAAGGCCACCTGGCCCGGCCGCAAGCAGGTGTACCGCACCTATGCCGCCGACGGCCGCATGACCGGGGACGTGCTCACCGTCGAGGACGACGACCGGGACGGCGAGGCCCTTGTGCGCCCGGTGCTGGTCGCCGGTGACGCGGTCGCCCCCCTGCCGTCGCTCGAAGAGTCCCGCGCCCACGCGGCGAACCAACTCGCCCGCCTGCCCGAGCCTTTGCGCCGCCTGGACACCGCGCCGCCCTACCCGGTCGAGGTCGCCCCCGCCCTGCGCACCCTCGCCGACGACCTGGACCGCCGCATGGCGGCGGAATGATATTCAGAGCCCCTTCGGGAGCCCCGCCTGTTTGAGGATCGCGTTGGCGAGGTGACGGGACTTCAGAGTCACGGGCACGCTGAACGTCCGGCCGGAGATCGGGCTACTCCAGATCTCGTGGCTTCCCTTGCCTTGCCGCAGCGGCCGGCAGCCGCTTCTCCGGAGTATTTCCGCGAGGTCGCGGTAAAGGCTCGCGATCAGGCGACGAGGCGGGCCACGGTCCGGCGTTCGGCGATGACTTCGACGGGGATTTCGGAAACACCGGGCGGCGGTCCCGCGTTGTTGGCGACCAGGAGCTCGGGCACCAACGCGACCACGACTTCGACCAGTTCGTCGAAGGTCGCCGCCTCGCAGCACAATCCCGGCACGTCTTCGCTGGTGGCGATCCAAACGCCGGCCTCGCTGTCCCAGGCGCCATTCACGCGATAGGGCTTGCCCGCCATTGTCTTCCCGGCTTGGTTTACGGCTCCGAGTATAAGCATCGTGCCCTGGGCCGACAATCATACCGCCGCGCGGGCTTTCCGGCGCGCCATGACGGCGCTTCGCGAGTGGGCTCGAAGGCGCGCCGGTATCAGCGGGCTACAGGTTCTCGGGATTGCCGTCGACGAGACGGAACCAGGCGCGGGGCGAGCCGTCGTCGGCGAACACCACGAATCGGTCGCCGACACGGTAGATGTCGGCCTCGCAGGTCTCGGCGCCGTCCACGGCCCGAGTCTGGCAGAAGCGGCCCGCATCGTCCATCCACCACCGGCGCTCCACCCGCCAGCCCTTGTAGGTGCTGACCTTGCGTCCGTCGGGGGCATAGTAGGTAGCCCAGCCGCGGCCCTTGAGGGTGTTGCCCGCGAGCAAGTCGGCCCAGGCCTGGCCGGCCATCAGACGCGCCCCTTCGGCGATCAGGCTGTCGCGGGACTCGCCCGCCCACGCCGAACCGGCCGGTGCCGCCAACGCGGCCAGCACCAGCAACACGAACAGCCCGGCAAGGCGGTTTGGAACGGCCCGGACTCCCCTTCTTCGCCGCGCCGACCATACCAGGGAAATGTTGCAGGACGATGAACAGGCCCGCCTCCCCTCATCGCCAGGGCGCCGCACAGGACCAGGGACACGGGGTCAGCCGGGGCCGTCTTCGCCTCCCTGGCCATTGGCCTCGAGGAAACGCCCGTACTCGGTCTCGCTGGGCAGCTCCGTGACCTCGCCGTACACCTCCTTGATGCGGTTGGACAGGGGCACGAAGGTGGGCGGGATCTGCTCCATGTTGAACGGGTGATCGTAGGTGAACGGCGGCTGCATGTTGTGCCGCGCCGCCTCCAGCGGATGGCGGCTTTCGCCCCATTTCAATCGGATGTAGGCCTGGTTGTAGGCGATGCGGTCGAGGCCCGGGTCCTTCTTGAGGGTGGCGCTGCGGTTGCCGCCCTCGACGCTGCGCCCCAGGGACACCACGTCGATGCCGAGCAGGGCGCACCGGTGCTTGTAGTCCGTATCCTCGCTGTAGCCGTAAATGCAGTTCTCGTCGAAACGGCCGACGGTGGCGAAGGTGTCCCGGTGCAGGCCGAAGCAGGAGAACTCGAAAAACGGGCCGAACAGGCCGGCGACCCGCCCGGGCGCCGTCTCGGCCATCAGCGCCTCGAGGTCGGCCGGCCCGTAGGAGGCGTCGTCCTGGGTGATGACGATGCGCTCCTGGTCCATGAAGCGGAATCCGATGTCGGCGATCAGGTTGACGCCGCCGGCGCACCCGATGTTCCGGGCGGTGACATGGACCACGCGGTCGGCCAGGCCGGCCGGCACCGGCTGGCGGCCGTTGTCGACGATGTGCAGCGCGATGCCGGGAAAGCGGTCGGGATCGAAGAACTCGGCGAACAGGCCGATGCTGTTGTAGGTCAGGACGAAAACGTGGATGGCGCCGCCGGGGCCGGCCGTGCGCCCCATGGTCGGTTTTGCCTCGCGGCGACCGGCGTCGTTGCGCCTACTGGCCCAAACGCTCTCCCTTGACCATCTTGAGGCGGAGCGCCGTCAGCCGGTCGAGGACCACGGTGGCGATGCGCATGGCGATGGCGTAGCCGACGTCGTGGTTCTCGTCGCATTTGTTGCGCAGGCAGTTGGCGTCCAGGCTGATCAGCCGTGTCCGCTTCTTGGCCTGGGCGCTGAACCGCCAGGAATACGGCGGCACCAGCCACGACCAGCCGAGGACGTCGCCGTCGCGCAGGGTCTGGATGGGGGTGATATCGCCGCCGGGCCCGCCATGCTGGAGGTCGACCTCGCCGACCCGGATCAGGTAGAGCTTGTCGGCCGGCTGTCCCTCGCGGAACACCATGTCGCCTTCGTTGAAGACCTCGTTGGCGCCACAGCCGTCGAGCAGCTCGTAGGTCTCTGCATCCAAACCCTTGAAGAACGGATGCTGCTTCAACAGCATCCGCAGGCCTTGTACTTCACCCATGCGGACGTCCTTCCCTTCCCCCCGTGCGCGGTCTTCCGGGCCCTCCGGGGTGTCCGCGTCCGGCACGGGCGCCATTCAACGGACGAACGACCGGGCAGTCAACACCGTTCGGCACGGCGACGCAAATGAGGGGCTCCCGCTCGTCAGCCGGCGCTGTCCACGCGGTACAGCACCCCGACCAGTCCGATGGCCCCGACCAGGAACCAAACCGACCCGAACAGCCACAAAGCCAGAGGCACCACCAGGTAATAACCGCGCATGCCCAGTGTGTAGTGGGCGGCGCCACGGTTGACGGTGTCGGCCACCGGCCGCAGGGTCGGCGCCTCCTCGTCGTGCTCGGCCAGGTCGATGAGCAGCCCCGGCTTGTGCAGGGCCCAGCTCGCCTCCTCGGAATGGGGTACGCCGACGAAGAAGGCCGCGTGGTTGTAGTACCGCACCGACAGCATGAAGTTGAAAAAACAGAAGAAGAAGGCGCCGGACAGGACCAGCAGCTTGGCCGTCCAGATCTCCCCGGCGGTCATCTCGAACTGCCACAGCATCAGGGAATCGCCCGGCCGCTCCTCGCGGCCGAGGGCCACATTGAGGATGGCCAGCCCGATGATGATGGCGGTGGAGGCCAGGAAGTTGGCCGCCATGGTCAGGTTGCGCAGGGTCTGGACGGCCAGGATCTCCTTGCGTTCGGTGACCACGTTGCGCACCCACAGCGCGCGCATGTAGTTGGCGATCCCGATGGAGGTGGTGAACGGGCGCCGCCGCAGCATGTAGTAGAGCCGCCCGTGATAGGCGATCAGAACCAGGAACCCGGCGATGACGAAAATCAGCTCGCGGCTCATTTCGTGCCCCCTCGCAGGCGCCCGTGGACCCGTGCCCTTGGCCCGCCGCCTTTCATCGAATCGGCCCGGCCGCCCCCTGTCAAGCGGCGGCGCGGGTTGAACCGGAACGCCGACGGCGCCATCTTCAAACACAACCGGATAAGCGAACGAAACCCATACCGACCGTGGATTGATTTCTGATGAACGACACCAAACCCCCCGAACCCTGTGCCGGCCCTGTGCTCCGCATCCATCCCAGCTCGCGGCGCGCCGACAAGGCGGCTGCGCCACCCCCGCGGGCACCCGCCCCGTGCCGGCCCGCCACCCCGGTGCCGGAGGCGGACGTGGCCGACGAGGGCGACGAGGCCCCCGACGGCGCCTCGGGCTGAGCCGGCCACTCCGATCGCAGATTACCGACGGTTGACCGCGTCGATGAACGCGGCGGGGCTGGGCGCACGCAGGTACGCCAGGGCGCAGCCGAGCACCCGGTCCGCATCGGCGCCCACCGCCGGACAGCGGTCCTCGGAAATGGTGACGCGCGAGGCCGCGTGGGCGTTGCCGGCGGCCGGCAGGGCGCCCGGCAGGTCGGACTCGCGCTTGCGGTCGGCCTCGGCCTCGGTGGCGATGATCACGTCGGGCACGATGCCCGTCTTCTGCAGGGCCCGGTCCGCGGGCGTGTAGTAGATGGCGGTGGTCAGGCGCACGGCGCCATGACCGCCCACCGGGAACACGGTCTGCACCGAGCCCTTGCCGAAGGAGCGGCTGCCCAGGATGGCCGCCCGCCGGTGGTCCTGCAGGGCCGCGGCGACGATCTCGGCCGACGACGCCGAGCCGCCGTTGACCAGTACCACCAGCGGCAGGCCGCCGGTAAGGTCGCCACGCACCGACCGGTACTGCTGGTTGTCGGCGGCGCGCCGGGCACGAGCGCTGACGATGACGCCGCCGGGCAGGAAGGTGTCGGCCACGGCGACGGCCTGATCGAGAAGGCCCCCCGGGTTGCTGCGCAGGTCGAGCACCAGGCCCCGCAGGCGGGGGCCGGCCTGGCGGCGAAAACCTTCGACGGCCTGCATCACCTTGGGCGCGGTCGCCTGATTGAACACGGTCACCCGCAGGTAGCCGACCTGGCCTTCGAGGCGGGAGCGGACGGCGCGGACGTTGACGATGTCGCGGACCACGGTGACGTCGAAGGGCGGCTGCCCGGGCCGTTGCACGGTGAGACGGATGGCCGTGCCCTTGCGTCCGCGCATGCGTTTGACGGCCTGGGCCAGGGTCAGTCCGCGCACCGGCTGTCCGTCCAGGTGGGTGATGCGGTCGCCGGCGCGGATGCCGGCCCGGTGGGCCGGGGTGCCGTCTATGGGCGAGATCACCCGCACCAGCCCGCCGTCCAGGGTGATCTCCACGCCGAGGCCGGCGAAGCGGCCGCGGCTCTGGGCGCGGATATCCCGCAGGTCTTCGGGGCTGAGGTACTCGGAATGGGGGTCCAGGGAGGTCAGCATGGCCGCCAGGCCCGCCTCCATCACCGCCCGCGCCGATCTGTCGCCGCCGCCGGCCACCGCCTGGTCCATGCCGCCGATGGCGGCGGCGACCAGCTTGGCCGGGTCGGCGGCGATCACGTAGTCCATGCGCACCCGCTCGAAGACCGCCTTGAACAGGCGTTTGTAGCGCCGCACCTCGGTCGGCTTTGCGCGCCGGTCGATGCGGCGCTCGTAGGCGAACAGGGCACGCGATAGATTGGGCGACGCCGATGCCACCGGCACGAAGGCCCAAGGCGTGACGTAGTAGGGCCGCGGCGGCATGGGTCCCCCGGCGGCCTGGCCGGCATGGACCGACAGCACCAGCGACAGCAGGGTCGCCGCGACCGGCCACAATCCCGCCGCCACGGGCCGCCCCGGCCTGCTCCTCCGCTGGGTCATAGGTGCCGGGCCGCCCCGGCCGCGGACGCGGTCAATGGCCGGCGACGACGATTTGCGCCGTCTGATCGCGACCGTAGATACGCCGCGCCGATCGGGTCAGCGTGCGCTTGAGGAAGGCCTCCAGCTCGGACCACGCCACCGTCCCGTTGCCGTCGCCGTAGGGGCTTTCGTCGGCCTCGCCGGCCATGCCCTTGAGGAAGTATTTGGTGAACAGGCCGTTGGACTTGTCCTCTTCCCACGAGGCGATCTGGTTGGCGGTGCCGGCGGCGACCACGGTGACGTTGGCCGGGACCCCGGTCTCCTTGGCCTTGAGGTAGATGGGCGAGGCGTTGCTGATCACCGAGCCGCCGGCGCTGGCGCCCGAGAAACACGCCTCCAAGACCACCGTCACCGACTTCGCGGGGAGCTTGCTCAGGTTGCGGTAGAGCCGCCTGAGCGGATAGCCGTTGAGTTGGATCATGGTCGCCTGGGCGTCGGCCGGGACCAGGTAGCTGTCGCCGGTCTTGTCGCCGGGCGCCCCGTGGCCCGAGTAGTACACCCACACGTTGGAGACGTCCGGCTCCACCCAGTTGAAGAGCTGGCCCCGGTGGTCGTCCTCGCTGCCGAAGGTGGAGATCAGGTCGGCCTGCGTGGCGTCCCTCATGAAGATGATGTTGTCCTTGCTGATGCCGAGGGTGCTCTGGGCGTACATCTTGAAGCTCTCGGCATCGGCATAGGCCGGCACCACGTCGGGGATGTCCTTGCCTTCGGTGGTGTAGTCGGCGTTGCCGATGATCACCGCGATGTCGTCGGCACGCTTCTCGCCTTTCGGGTAGTCCAGCGCCAAAGCCTTCTCCGACAACTTCCGGCCGCGGGCCGCGGTGTCGCCGAGACCGGGCCGGCGGGCGATCTGGGGCTCGTCGGATCGCAGGCACTGGACGGTGGCGATCATGGTGTTGGCGGCCTGGGTCCGCTCCTTGCGCACCTTCTTGACGCCATAGGGGCAGGTTTCGGCGATGGCTTTCTCCATGGCCTTGCGGCGGGGCTCCTGGACCGCCTCGGAGTCCGGGCGGAAGATGACCGAGGCGGTGTCGACCACGCGGATGGTGTATTCGCCCTCCCACTTCTCCGACACGTCGACCCGGAACTCGCGCCCCTCCACCTCTTTCTTGGTCGGCTCCACTTGCGGATTCTTCACCGCCAGCGCGCGCCCGATCTGCTTGATGCCCTCGGCCAACTGGTCGACCTGGCGGGCCGCCTGGTCCGGGTTCTCGCAGCCGGCCACGGCCATCGCCGCTACCAGCAGCGGTGCAGCCACTGCCCACTTGGGTAGACGATATGGACGGCGGATGCTCATTCGTCGACGACCCGGACCACCACGTCGCGCTCGTTGGGGTTGCCCTTCACATCCTTGATGGCCATCCGGATGCGGTGGCGGCCGCTGGGCAGGGGCGCCGCCTGGATGCCCAGATCGTTCCCCTTGACGTACTCGCGCACGCGGTCGGTGATGTCGATGTCGATGAAGCCCACCAGGGTGACCTCGAGACTGCCCATGTCGGGTGGCTCGCCGCTGTCGCCGGGCTCGAACTTGACGTGGATGTCGACGGGTGAGACCACCCGCGACAGGGCCCTGGGGTTCTTGAGCACGATCTCGGGCCCCGGCCCCTCTTCGGCCGACACCAGGGTCTTGAAGTCGTAGCTTCCGCCGCGCGTGACCTGGGCCACCTCCTCCGGCGTGATCAGCCACTTGGGTTCGTCCGCCGGCGCCACTCCGGCCGCCAGGCACAGCAGCACCGGCACTGCGATCGCCCACCGATACGAACGACGTTTCACCATCTCATCCTCCCCCGCCGGACCGCCTCAACGCTGGCGGGCCGCCTTGATCTCGTCCTCCAGGTCCTTGAACGCCTTGGAGCTGCGCAAACGCGCGCTGAGCACCCGGTTTTTCTTCACCTGGTCGACCAGGATGCGGTTGGCCTTGCCGACCGGGTACTCGAGCAGCACGTAAGCGCGGAACATCTTGCCCTGAGACAGGAACTTGGACTGCTTGACGCTGTAGCCCGACACGTTGGTCTCGGTGATCAGGTTGGTGGTGACCCGCTCGACCTCCTCGATGGCCTCGGTGTCCTCGCCGACCGTGCTTTCCGAGAGGAAGCTCTTCATCTTGCTGCTGAGCCTGCCGTTCAGCGAATCCGCCAGGGTCCGCTTGGCGCTCATGACCGCCTTGTCCTTGGCGAGCTGCAGATTGGACGAGGTGGACGTGCCGGCCGAATAGACGTGGTTTTCGTCCGTCGGCAGGGACACGAACCACTCCGGCATGTCGACCACGCTCTCCTCCACCGCCTCCGCCTTCTGCTCGGGCGATCCCGGTGGCGGGGTCGCGCAGCCGGCCATGAGCCCGGCGGCCAGCACGATGGTTCCGACCAGCGCGGCCGGTCCGGAAATCTGATCGAAGGTCTTCATCTCAGCTCACCCCTCTTGTCAGCGACTCCAGGGCGTCTTCCAGAGTCTTGATTTCCTCGCCCGCATCAATCCCCTGGGCGGCGAGGTCTTTGAGATCCTCCAGGGCCTTTTCCGCCTGACCGTAGTCCCCGGTCTTCAGATAGGCCAGACCGGCACCATAGAACGCTTCCGCGGCGCCCGGAATGTCTTCGAGATTATAAAGAGTCACGCCCATGTTGTAGTAGGCGTAGCCGTTGGCGGGGTCGCGATCAAGGGCCATGCGATAGGCGGCCAGCGCCCGCTCGGCATTGCCCCTCAGCGAGTTCACGTAGCCCAGGCCGTTCAGGTAACTGGGCTCGTTGTCGGACAGGGCGACGGCCTGGACGATGGACTGGTCGGCGGCGTCGAGCTGGCCCAGTTTGATCTGCACCCGCGCCTTGAGGTAATGCATGGCGTGGTCGTCCCGATGGGCGGCCAGGGACTGCTCGGCCACCTGAAGCGCGCCGTCGTAATCGCCCTTGCCGACCAGGTGCTCGGCGAAGCGCATGGAATGGGACGGGTCGTCCGGCGCCCATTCGATGAGCGTGCGGTGCACCAGCTCGGTGCCCTCGTCGTCGAACCGGTAGGACTCGGCCGCCTCGACCAGGGCCGACACCCTTTGCTCCCTGGGCTCGGCGGCCAGCGACTCGATGAAGGCCCGGGCGGCCGCCGCGTCCTCCACCGGCCCCAGGTGCTCGGAGCTGAGCACCACCGTGTCGGCCACGGTGGTCAGGCCGACCCCGACGTCGCCGGCAACGTCGGCCGGAGCCGGCTGGGCGGCGTCGCCGCCGGCGCCGGCGCCGGCTCCCGCCACCTTGGCACCCTCGTCGCCGCGGCGGGGCATCACCTTGACCGTGGTGAACGGGGTATCGAGGACCGACAGCCGGTCGTCGGGGATGGTCTTCACCAGGCGCCGGGTCAGGTCGTCGACCACCCGCAGCTCCTGTTCCTCGTCCAGGTTGAACGCCGCCGAGAGGATGCCCATGGCCAGCCCTATGGGCGACAGCGGCACCGAGCCCCCATGACTCTGCGCCAGATGCCGGCCCTCCCACAGCACGGCGCCGTCCTCGGCCCGCACCATCTTCAGGTCCGCGCCGACGCCGATCCGCGAATAGACGCCGACGAACTGGGCGCCGTACTCGGTGACCCGCCCCACGATCACCGAATCGCAGTTCAGATTGGAGGCCACGGTCACCAGGTCTTGCCGGTGCTCATCGGGAATCCGGTTGAGGACGAAATCGATGCGGGGGATCTCCACGTCCCGCTTGCCCTGGGGCGACAGGTGGGCATAGAAGGCGCGGCGCACCGCCTCCGCCTCCTCGGCTGTCACGTCGCCGGTCAACGGATTTCCCTGCTCGTCGGTGGCGACCTCGGTGGGCGGCTCGGCCGCGGGCTCGGCGGATCCCTCGCCTTCCGCCTCGGGTGCCGCCTCCGGATCTGCCTCCTCCTCGCCGGGCCCGATCTCGAAGGGCAGCACGGCGACGCACTCCGGCGGGTTGGCCTTGTATGCGTCGTGGACCTGGAAGACCACCTTGGAGAAGGGGTTCTCCAGGCCCTGCTCCTCGAGGCCCTGATCGTGGTAGGTGGGTTTCTCGCAGGCGGCGATCAGTCCGCACAGGGCGGCGATGCCGATGGCGGCGCCGGTTCGCGTCCTCATTCCGACCTCACCACGTTGTAGGCCTTGCGCACCCGCCGCCATTCCTGGCGGGGAATCTCCAGAAGGCGGGCGGTGAACTCGTGCAGCGAATAGGTCTCGCGGAAACGGACCTGATCCTTGGTGCCGATCACCATCAGGTACTCGTCGACCATGGTCCTGGAGTCGGCCAAGCCCTGGGGAAAGCCCACGTAGAGGTCGTAGGCCTGCCGGCCGGCCGCGGTGGGAACGGTCGCCCGTCCCTGGAACAGGTTCCTCTGGTCGTAGGGATTGGGAAAGATGCGCATGATCTGGCGCTCGGCCTTCTCGTAGGGCAGCCATTGGAACACGCTGACGTACATGGGCTGGGTCGGGATCACCTCGATCTCCATGGGGTCCCCGTGGCGCAGGGTGCGGCGGTTGAGCCGCACCGCCATATCGAAGTTGGGGTCGGGACGCCCCTGACCGACGTCCACGTTGACCTCCAGGCTGACCCGGCACAACAGCGCCCCCTGGGGCCCGGGACGGCGTTCCTTGCGGACGTTCCGCACGTCCCGGATGTTGCCGTCGATCATGCTCCAGGTGATACGGTTCATGCGGCACTGGGCGTCGTCCCCCTGCTCCCGGCAGACCATCAGGTCCTCCGACGACATGGCCTCGCCGGTGACCTTGCGCAGGGCCGATTCCTTGGCCTTGCTTTCGGCCCGCAGGCAGGCTTCCCGCTCCGACATGTCGGGGCCGAAGATCCATTCGCCGACGCCGGCCGACCAGGCCGCCACGGCCGGCGCCGACAACAGAAGGCCCACCGCGAGAAGCGGCGGCATCAGCCGAGACGGACGAATCATTTCACTTCGCCGACCACCAGCACCACCCGTGCCAACATGCCCTGATAGAGGTCCTCCAGCGCGGCGTCGGCCACGGCCTGGCCCTCTCTCGGCTTGGCCGGCCGCTTGAGGAAACGCAGGACGCGGTTGGCCTTGATCCCCACGTTGACGTCCTCGGGCATGTAGCCCTTCTTTTCGTAGACGTCGAGGGCGTCGAGCTTGGCCACGGCGACGCCGATCAGGTTGCCGCGCCGGTCGAAGATGGGGCCGCCGCTGTTGCCCTTGTTCATCTTGGACGTGATGAAGAAGGTGTTGGGGTCGTCGCCCATGCCGCTCGACTTGCTGACGATGCCCTCGGTGAGCGACGGTTGGCGCGATCCCAGGATGCCCATCATCGGATACCCCATCACCACCGCCGCCCGCCCGGGCGACGGATCGGACATGGCCGAAAACGGCACCGCATAGGAGGCAGGGAACGCCTTGGCCAGATCAAGGACGGCCAGGTCGTCGTTGGGCGCGATGGCGGCGACCTTGGCGTGGCGGACCTCGCCGGTGCCGCTGCGCACCACCACCCGGCTCATGCCGTCGATGACGTGCCGGTTGGTGACCACCCGGCGCCCGCCGTCGACCACGAAGCCGCTGCCGCTCTTGAACTTGGAACCGGGCCTGAGAGGCAATGGCTCCGGCCGCTTGAGGACCGTGTGGCGCGGCATGACCGCGGCCACCGGCTGCGGCGCCGGGGCCGGTTTCGGAGTGACCTGCGGAGCGGGCCGGGCCGGCCTGTCCGGCCGTGCCCTGGGGCTCTGCACCCCTGGCGGCGGAACCGGGTCCTTCGGTTGCACCTTCGCCGTCTGCGTCTTCGGCGGCGGGGCCGGCGCCGGCCGCGGCGGCTGGGTCACCGGCTGCGGCGGCGTCGGCGCGGCCGGCGGCTTGGCTTCGGGTTTCGCCGGCGGCGGGGTCGTCTTTTTCGGCTCCGGCGCGGGCTGGCCGCTGAAGCGGCCGCTGGGATCGTTGGCGGCGAGCCAATCGCGCAGGCCCTCCGCCCGGTAGTGGTTCCCTTGGAGTTCGAACGCCTTGGCGGCGGCGGCCCGGTACCTCAGCGCGTCCTCGACGCGACCGCCGGCCCGCCAGTAGAGCTGACCCAGCAGGTCACTGGCCTCGGGGGCGAAGGGATGCCGGTCGATATAGCCGGTGAGCAGCCGCGACGCCTCGCCCAGTCCCTCGCGCTCGGCCAGGAACCGGCCGTAGGCCACCACCACTTCCTCGTTGTCCGGCTGGTGGCGCCGCAACTCGAGGAAACGGCCGTGCGCCTCCTCGACTTTGCCGCTGCGGTCGTCGATGAGGGCGATCACCAGGTGCGCCTCGGTCAAGTCGGGATCGGTCCGCAGGGCCATGTTCGCCTGGCGCCGCGCCCGCTTCAGGTTGCCCATCGCCATTGCGGCCTGGGCCATGCCCAGGTGGGGCTCGGCATCGTCGAGGGTGTTGAAGCTGGCATGCTCGAACAGGTCGAGGGCCTTCGCCGGCTTGGCGATGCGCAGATAAATCTTGCCGAGCAGGGTCTCGATGCGGGCGTCGACCGCGGAGTCCTCGGTCTCTATGGACTTCAGAACGGCCAGAGCCTCTTCCAGTTGCTCGATCTTGATGAGGGCGTCGGCGCGCTCCAGACTGGCCTCCACCTCGGGCGGGAAGCGCCCCGCGGCATCCGCCGCGGCCACTCCGAGCAGCCCGGCGAGAAGGGCCGCGGCCAACACCGTCCGCAATTCAACGATCATCGTCCATGCCTCCTGTCGAACACGGAAGTTTATCACGGCATCGGCGACGCCGCCGTCCAAAATTCGCCGTCACGTTGTCCCCCGCGACCGCCGTGATGCCCCCCTGTCGGCGCCTTCCGCCGCCGGAATCCCGATGTCCAGGGTCCACAGCAGGCCCGGGATATCGGCCATGTCGCCAACCAGTCGCCGCGCCGGAGGCGGCGCGAGCTTGATCAGGGCGGGGGTCGCCAGCACCTTCTCCCGCTCGGCCGCCCAGGGGTCCTCGAGGACATCGATGATCTCCAGTTGGCAGTTGCCGGCAAGCTCGGTTTCGCCGATGCGTCGCAGGGTGGCCACTGCGTTCCGCGATTGCGGCGTATCGCCGGCGATGAACAACCTGAAAACGGCTCTTTCGCTCATCGATCGTCCCGAATCCGCCGTCTCGGTTCCCGGTGCGGCCCCAGGTCTCCGCCCGCATGGCACGAGGGGACCTCGCGGTCCCCTCGCCCATTCACGGGATGGCGCGCGGCGAACGCGCGGCGCAGCCTCAGCCGGTACCCTCGTACTTGAACGAGACCTTCACCTTGGCCCGGAACATGGCGATTTCGTTGTTCTCGAGATGCACGTCGAGGTTATCGACCTCGGCAATACGCAGGTCCCGCAGGTGCTTGGCGGCTTCGGCGACGGCGTTCTTCGTCGCGTCCTCCCACGAGGTCGGGCTGCTGCCGACCAGCGTAATGACTTTGTAGACACTATCAGACATATCGCTGCTCCCCACACCAACGTTGATCCAAATTGCCGCTACGTACCCACCTCACACTCAACCTCTGCGCAACCTAAGAGTCTAGCAGAAATAGCCGCACGCTTTAATCGAATTCCCCGCCAGAGCGATCCCGCCTGGACGCCCGAGGACCCCGCAAAGCCTCAGCAACAAAGGGTTAGGGCCTAAGGGTAAGACGATCACCGGCCACTTCGTAACCCGACAAACGGTCCAGGAAACTCATGCCGAGCAGCGACAGTTCCATGGGCGCACCGTTGACCGAGGCACGGACGTCCGACAGGGCGATGGGGCCGATGGCCACGCGGCGGAGCACGACCGGCGCGCCCCACACGGTGCCGTTGGCCGTCCGGTAGCGGCGCGTGAACGCCAGACCGTCGACATCGAACCCCAGGCGGCGCGCGTCGGCCGGGCTGAGCACCACGTCGCTGGCCCCGGTATCGACCATGAACCGCACCGAAACCCCGTCCACCTCCGCCGCGACCACGAAATGGCCGTCGGCGCGCTTGACCAGGGTGACGGCGTCTCCGGTGACGGCGCCGTGGTGGGGAACCAGCTCGCCCAGCATCCGGTCCTTCAGGAACCCCGCCTCGTGGCGGAAGCTGTAGCCGAGGAAAACGACGCCGCCGATGGCCGTCCACAGACCCAGATGCCGCAGCGCCTGCCCCGGCCGGGTCCGCCAATGGACGATGACCCCGCTGGCGATCAGGGCCAGGATGAGCAGCGATCGCACCAACTCGGCCCGCGAGACGTCTTCTGCCAGGGCCTCGGGAAACAGGCTCGCCAACAGGGCCACCAGCGCCGCCACCGCCACCGCGAACCCGACCAGCCACGGCCACAGGGGGCGGCGGGGCGGCCGCGGCGACCAAGGGGACGGGGCTGTCACGCGCCGTCCTCCCTCAACCGTCCAACGCGGCGAAGACGCCGCCGTATCCGGGCAGGTCGAGCCGATTGCCGTGCAGGCGCCCGGGCAGGCCGGCGTCGGCCAAAGGGGTCGCGACGCCGGACAGCGGCAGCGCCGCCGCCAGCGGTTCGGGACCCAGGTTGAAGGCGCACAGGATGCGGCCGTCGGGTCCCTGCCGTTCGAAGGCGAGCAGCGGCTCCGCGCCATCGAGGAAGTGGATGGCCCCGCGGATGAGGGCCGGGTGGCCTTTGCGCCAGCGCAGGAACCGGCGGGTGAAGTTGAGCACCGACCCGGGATCGGCGTCCTGACGGTCGACCGCCAGCGGCCGGTGGGCCGGGTCCATCGGCAGCCAAGGCTCGGCATCGGAGAAACCGGCGTGGGCGCCGTCGGCCCGCCACGGCAGCGGCGTGCGGGCCCCGTCCCGGCCCTTGTGCTCGGGCCAGAACGTGAGGCCCTCCGGATCGCGCAGACGCTCGTAGGGGACCGCCGCCTGGGGCAGGCCCAGCTCCTCGCCCTGGTAGAGGAACGCGGTGCCGCGAAGGCTGGTCAGCACGGCCACCATCAGGCGGGCGAACGCCGGCGACGGCTCGGCCGCCCAGCGCGAGACCACCCGCTCCACGTCGTGGTTGCTGAACGCCCACGACGGCCAGGTGTGGGACGTCTCGCCGCGCATGGCCTCCACCGACCGGCGGATGTGCTCGGCGCCGAAGGATTGGCGGAGGAGAACGAAGCTGTACGCGGTGTGGAAGCGGTCCGGGCCGTCCGTGTACTCGACCATGGTCTCCACCGGCCGGTCGCTGGCGATCTCCGCCACGGTCATGGTGCCCGGATAGGCGTCCAGCACCGCCCGCAGGCGGGCCACGAAGTCCAAGGTCTCCGGCCGCGAGCGGTTGAATACCTGCCGTTGCAGCCAATAGGGCTTGATGGGGTTGGGGTGAGCATAAGGCGGATTGTCGCGCAAGTGCGGATCGTGCAGGAAGAAGTTGGCGACATCGAGGCGGAATCCGTCGACCCCGCGGTCGAGCCAGAACCGCGCCGTGTCCAGGATGGCCTCCTGGACCGCCGGGTTGTGCAGGTTGAGGTCCGGCTGCTCGCGCAGGAAGTTGTGCAGGTAGTACTGGCGTCTTCGCGGCTCCCACTCCCAAGCGACGCCGCCGAAGATGGCCAGCCAGTTGTTGGGCGGCGTGCCGTCCACCTTGGGGTCGGCCCACACGTACCAGTCGGCGAACGGGTTGTCGCGGCCCTGCCGGCTGGCCTGAAACCAGGGGTGCCGGTCCGACGTGTGGGAGTAGACCTGATCAATGATCACCTTGAGCCCGAGCCCGTGGGCACGGTCGAGGAGCCGGTCGAAATCGTCGAGGCTGCCGAACATCGGGTCGACGCCCCGGAAATCGGCCACGTCGTAGCCGAAGTCCTTCATCGGCGAAGGGAAGAAGGGCGAGATCCAGACCCCGTCGACGCCGAGATCGGCCACGTAGTCCAGCTTTTCCGCGATGCCCGGCAGATCCCCGATGCCGTCGCCATTGGTGTCGAGGAAGCTGCGCGGATAGATCTGATAGAGGACGGCGCCGCGCCACCAGTCGTCCATGCCCCGCCGCTCCCTGCCCGTGCCCGGCCCGACCTCGGGGCCGTCTCCTGCGTTACCACACCACGGGCGGCGGGTTCCAGGCCATCGACGGGCCCGCGGCCGGGACCGTGATAGTTCCTGTCATGATCTTGTGGTAGGGTCGAAATCACCTCCGACACCCATTTGCCATTCGATCGTGCCATGCCGGAAACCGAGCCCGATCAACGCGACCCTGCCGACCTCGCGGACGTGGCGGAAACCGCCGATCCGTCGCCGGCGCACCCGGACGCCCTGGACGACCCGGCCATCCCGCTGCGCAAGCGCATCCTCGACCCCGACTACCCCTACCGCATTAAGATGCGGCGCCGGGAGTACGAGGGCACCAAGATGGAGCTGCAGACCGAGCTCCTGAAGGTGCAGAGCTGGGTGCGCGACACCGGGCAGAAGGTGCTGCTCATCTTCGAGGGCCGCGACGCCGCCGGCAAGGGAGGCACCATCAAGCGGTTCATGGAGCACCTCAATCCCCGCGGCGCCCAGGTTGTGGCCCTGGAGAAGCCCACCGAGCGCGAGCGCGGCCAGTGGTACTTCCAGCGCTACGTGACCCACCTGCCCTCGAAGGGCGAGATCGTCCTGTTCGACCGCTCCTGGTACAACCGCGCCGGGGTCGAGATCGTCATGGGGTTCTGCACCGACACCGAGTACCTGGAGTTCCTGCGCCAGGCGCCGCAGTTCGAGCGCATGCTGGTGAACAGCGGCACTCTCCTGTTCAAGTACTGGTTCTCGGTAAGCCGCGCCGAGCAGTCGCGGCGTTTCGCGTCCCGGCGCACGGACCCCCTGAAACAGTGGAAGCTCAGCCCCATCGACAAGCAGTCCCTCGACAAGTGGGACGACTACACGGCGGCCAAGCAGGCCATGCTCTTCCACACCGACACCACCGACGCCCCGTGGACCATCGTCAAGTCGGACGACAAGAAGCGGGCCCGCCTCAATTGCATGCGGCACCTGCTGACGGCCCTTCCCTATCCGGACAAGAACCCTGCCGTGGCGATGACGCCCGACCCGAAGATCGTCGGCCCGGCATCCAACTTCGTCGAGCTCCGCGACAGCGGGCCCGATTCCGTCCTGCCCCGCCGCGCCGGGCCGGGCTCGCCGACCTCATGATGGCCGACCCCGGGCCCAAGGCCGGCACCGAGGGGAAGGCAGGCAAGAAAGACGCGAAGCGGTCCGCCAAAAAGCCCGCCGCACCGACGCTGAAGACCATCTATCTGCTGCGTCATGCCAAGTCCTCGTGGAAGGACCTGTCGCTGGACGACTTCGACCGCCCGCTGGCCAAGCGCGGCCGCCGCGCCGGCAAGCTGATGGCCGAGCACCTGCGTCGCCATGGATTGCGGCCCCACATGGTCCTGTGCTCGGCAGCGCGGCGGACCCGCGACACCTTGGCGCTGATCGAAGGCGCATTGGGTGGCGGCGTCGCCACCCACGTGGAACGGGATCTCTACGAGGCCGACGCCGGCGACCTCCTGCGCCGCCTGCAGACCCTGGACCCATCCGTGCCGTCGGTGATGATGATTGGCCACAACCCCGGCCTCGAGATCCTGGCCACGGCGCTGGCCGGCCGCGGCGACGGGGCGGCCCACCAACGCATGACCGACAAGTACCCGACCGGGGCCCTGGCCGTGCTGACCTGCGAGACCGGGGACTGGGCGGCCCTCGCTCCGGGCAGCTGCCGCCTCGAGGGGTTCGTCTCGCCGCGTGACCTCGAGTCGGCCTGACAGCCGGTTTCCTTAGTCTTCGTATTCGTCGGGCACGAAGGTCTGATCGTCCATGGGCGGTCGGACGTAGCCCCTGTCGGGCTGCCGCGGCGGCAGCTCGATGGGTTCGGGCGTCAGGTCCTCGTAAGGGATCATGCTTAACAGGTGGCGGATGCAGTTGAGCCGCGCCCGCTTCTTCTGGTCGGCCTCGACCACATACCACGGCGCCTGTTTGATGTCCGTGTGGGCGAACATCTCGTCCTTGGCCTTCGAGTACTCCAGCCACTGCTTGCGGGATTCCAGGTCCATGGGGCTGAGTTTCCAGCGCTTGACCGGATTGGTGATGCGCCCCTGGAAGCGGCGTTCCTGCTCCTCGTCGCTGACCGAGAACCAGTACTTGATGAGGGTGATGCCCGAACGGACCAGCATGCGCTCGAACTCCGGGCAGGAGCGCAGGAACTCCCGGTGTTCCTCCTGCGTGCAGAAGCCCATCACCCGCTCGACCCCGGCCCGGTTGTACCAGGAGCGGTCGAACAGGACCATTTCCCCGGCCGCCGGCAGATGGGGTACATAGCGCTGGAAGTACCACTGGGTCTTCTCCCGCTCGGTCGGCGTGCCGAGGGCGACGACGCGACAGATGCGCGGGTTGAGCCTGAGCATGATGCGCTTGATGACGCCGCCCTTGCCGGCGGCATCGCGGCCCTCGAAGATGACCACCACCTTCAGGCCCTTGTGCTTGATCCATTCCTGCAGCTTGACGAGTTCTTCCTGCAGGCGGGCCAGTTCCGCTTCGTAGAATTGGTTCTTGAGCTTGGCCTTTGTCTCGCCCCGGATCTCCTCGATCGGTCGATCGTAGTGGGGTTCCGGCGCCGCGTCTTCGACGACGCGAAGGGTCGGCTGCGCGGGCTGCTGCGGTTCCGGCTTGTCGGCCTTTTTCGCCTTCCCCTTGCCCGGCTTCGTCGGGTCCGCCTTCTTGCTCATGATGCCCTCCGCTGATCACGCTGGCGGCATCCGGACGGCCGCCCCCCTAACCCGGTATTGTAGCAGAAAGCGATGAACCTTTCGCGGCTGTCCGCGCCCCGGAACCGCGCGCGCCTTGCCGGCCGAACGAACCGATTTCTTTGAATTCCTTGCCAAAGGGGTCGCGATCCCTGTTAATAGGGGCCACGGGGACGTCCGGGGCCACAACAACTCGAAACCGGGAGGTGCCCGGAGCCGACCGGCCCCGGAGCTTAAGGTCCAAGCTAGGGAGACACACTGATGCGTATTCTGACCGCGGGCGTTGCCCTCGCCGCGCTGCTTCTTGCCGCGCCGTTGGCGAAGGCCGCCGATCCCATCGTCATCAAGTTCTCGCACGTCGTCGCCGAGAACACGCCGAAAGGCCAGATGGCCAATAAGTTCAGAGACCTTGTAGACCAGCGCCTGGGCGGCAAGGTGAAAGTCGAGGTCTTCCCCAACTCGCAGCTCTATGGCGACAACAAGGTGCTCGAAGCCATGCTGCTCGGTGACGTGCACCTCGCCGCGCCGTCCTTGTCGAAGTTCGGCAAGTACACCAAGAAGCTTCAGATCTTCGACCTGCCGTTCCTGTTCAAGGACATCGACGCCGTCGACCGATTCCAGAAGAGCCCAGCCGGCAAGAGCCTGTTGAAATCCATGGAGCGCCGCGGCCTCATCGGCCTTGGTTATCTCCACAACGGGACCAAGCAGCTTTCGGCCAGCAAGCCGTTGCGCGTACCCGGCGATGCCGCCGGCCTCAAGTTCCGCATCCAGGCCTCCCACGTGCTGGCCGCGCAGTTCGAAGCGATCAACGCCACGCCGCTGAAGAAGCCCTTCTCGGAGGTGTTCACCCTGCTGCAGACCAAGGCCATCGACGGCCAGGAGAACACGTGGTCGAACATCTACTCAAAGAAGTTCTTCGAGGTTCAGGAGTACATCACCGAGTCCAACCACGGGGTCATCGACTACCTGATCGTGACCTCCACCGAGTTCTGGAAAAGCCTGCCATCGGACGTCCGGGCCCAGATCCAGGAGGCCATGGACGAAGCGGTGGCGTTCGGCAACCAGGTGGCCCTGCAGAAGGCGATCAACGACAAGAAGCGCATTGCCGAGTCCGGCCGCTCGAAAATCCTGCAGCTCACCGATGCCGAGCGGCAGGAATGGATCAAGGCCATGCGGCCGGTATGGTCGAAGTTCGAGGACGAAGTCGGCAAGGAGATGATCGAGGCCGCCGTCGCTTCGAACGCCGGCAGCTGATCGTGGACCACACCGCGGCGTAGCAACCCGACATGACTGCCCGGTTCATTGGTCGACTGGAGGAGGGAATCATTTCCCTCCTCCTCGTCGTCCTCACGCTCATGGTGTTTGTCGAAGTGGTGATGCGCTTCGGCTTCAACACCGGATTCATCTGGATTCAGGAAGCCACCCTGCACCTCTCGGCGTGGATGGTTCTCTTTGGGGCCTCCTATGGGATCAAGGTGGGGTCGCACATCGGCGTCGACGCCGTGGTCAAGCTCCTGCCGCCGGGTACCCGGCGGGTGGTCAGCATGTTCGCCGTCGTTCTGTGCCTTATCTATTGCGGCCTATTCCTCTATGGCGGCTGGGTCTACCTGGACAAGATGTACCGCATTGGCATCCCGCTGGAAGACATCGATATCCCCACGTGGGTCGCCCACTCCATTCTGTTAATCGGATTCATTCTGTTGTCCATCCGGTTCCTGCAGCTCCTATGGGCACTGGGAAAGGGCACGGCGACCGGCTTCAACCTGGCTGACGAGGCGGCCGACGCCCTCAAGGAGGCGGAGGAGGGCAGGGCTGCCGAGGGCAAAGGCGGTCAGGCCCAGCAATGACTACGGCCGCCCTGTTCATCAGCCTGTTCGCCTGCATGATCGTGGGCATGCCCATCGCCATCGCGCTCGGCCTGTCCAGTGTCTTCACCATCCTCGTGTTCTCGGAGGATTCCCTAGCGTCCATCGCGCTGAAGCTCTTCGAGAACCTGTCCGAGCACTACACGCTCCTGGCCATCCCCTTCTTCATCCTGTCGTCGGCCTTCCTGTCCACGGGCGGGGTGGCGCGGCGGCTGATCCGTTTCGCCATATCCGTGGTCGGCATGGTGCGTGGCGGCTTGGCCATGGCCTCGGTGGTCGCCTGCATGCTGTTCGCCGCCGTGTCGGGCTCGTCACCAGCCACGGTGGCCGCCATCGGCTCCATCGTCATCGTGGGCATGGTCCGCGCCGGCTATCCGGAGTCCGTCGCCGCCGGCGTTATCGCCAATGCCGGCACCCTGGGCATTCTTATTCCGCCGTCCATCGTCATGCTGGTCTACGCCGCCGCCACCGAGGTGTCTGCGGCGCGGATGTTCATGGCTGGCTTCATCCCCGGCATCACCATGGGCCTGATGCTGATGATCGCCATCTACATCGTGGCGCGGTTCAAGAACCTGCCCGCGCAGCCGTTCGTCGGCTTCGGCGAGGTCTTCGCATCGGCGTTCAGCGCCACGGGCGGCATTCTGCTCATCGTCATCGTGCTGGGCACCATCTACGGCGGTGTCGCCAGCCCCACCGAGGCGGCGGCCATTTCCGCCGTCTACGCTTACCTGGTGGCCGTGTTCGGCTACCGGGACATGGGTCCCCTCAAGGAGGTGCCGTGGCGCCACGACGGCGAGCCGTGGGGCAAGGTGGCGGTCCGCAACGCGGGCCAGATTCTGGTCGCCCTGCCCAAGAGCTTTGCCAGCGCGGAAGTCCAGAAGGTGGTGATGGACGGGGCCAAGGTCAGCATCATGCTGCTGTTCATCATCGCCAACGCCATGCTGTTCGCCCACGTGCTGACCAGCGAGCGCATCCCGCACCTGATCACCGAGGCCATCGTCCAGTGGGGCCTGCCGGCTTGGGGCTTTCTGATCGTGGTCAACCTGCTGCTGCTGGCCGCCGGCAACTTCATGGAGCCGTCGGCCATCCTGCTCATCATGGCCCCCATCCTGTTCCCCATCGCCGTGACCCTGGGCATCGACCCGATCCACCTGGGCATCATCATGGTGGTCAACATGGAGATCGGCATGATCACGCCGCCGGTGGGACTGAACCTGTTCGTCATCGCCGGCATCACCGGGCACAGCCTGTTGTGGGCCATGCGGGCAGCGTTGCCGTGGCTGGCGATCCTGCTCGTGTTCCTGATCATCGTCACCTACGTGCCGCAGGTCTCCTTGTTCCTGCCCGAGTACATCGACCACCTGAAGGGGTTCAAATAACGTCGCGGCCGGTGGAGGCCGGCGCGTCCCTCGAAAACGGGGAGTGCACCCGATGTCGTTGTTGAGATCAGCCGTCGCAGCCATCGGTCTCCTGCTGGTCGCCGTCCAGCCGGTGGCGGCCGACGAGATTCTCATACGCTTCGCCCACGTGGTCGGCGAACGGACTCCCAAGGGAGAGGGCGCCACCCTGTTCAAGACCCTGGTGGAGCAGCGGCTGGCGGGGCGCGTGCGGGTGGAGGTCTATCCCCGGTCCATCAAGTTCAATGACAACCAAGTGCTGCTGGCCCTGCTGCTGGGCGACGCGGAGATGGCGGCCCCGTCCCTGGCCAAGTTCCGCACCTATACCAAGAAGCTGCAGATCTTCGACCTGCCCTTCCTGTTCAAGGACATGGAGGCCCTGCACCGCTTCCAGGCCAGCCCGCCCGGCCGCGCCCTGCTCGATTCCATGGAGGAGCGCGGAATCAAGGGCCTGGCCTACTGGGACAACGGCCCCCGTGTGATCTCGGCCAACCAACCGCTGCGACGGCCCGAGGACGCCCGCGGCCTGACCTTCCGCATCGAACCCTCGTCGGTGTTCCATGCCCAGTGGTCCCGCATCGGGGTCAACACCTTCCCCATGGCGTTCAAGCAGGTCTACGACGCGGTGCGCGAAGGACTGGTCAAGGGCCAGGAGAACGCGTGGTCCAACATCTACTCGCGCAAGCTGCACACCGTGCACAGGTATTTCACCGAGGTGGGCCACACGTACCTGGGCTACATGGTGGTCACCAGCTCCAACTTCTGGAACAGCCTGCCACCCGACATCCGCACCGAGCTGGAGAACATCCTGGCCGAGGTCACCGCCGAGGTCCGCCGGCTGGCGCAGGAAAAGGCCATCGCCAATCGCCGCGAGATCGCCGAGTCGGGGCAAGTCACAGTCATGACGCTGAACGAGGCCGAACGGGACGTCTGGCGCCAAGCGCTGATGCCGGTGTGGAAGGAGTTCGAAGCCGAGATCGGAAAGGACCTGATCGACGCGGCCGTCGCGTCCAATCAATAGACAAGACAGACCAACAAGAGAAGCAGGGGTATAAGGGGGGAGGCCGTCGTCCGATGGGCGTGTGCGCCTGTATCGGCACCGAACCGGGTTTGGTTTCCGCGATCAACGAGACGCGTATGCCGGCGGTCCACGCCCGAACAGAGGGCGGGCATCTGCGATGACCACCGCTGCGCTGTTCATCATCCTGTTCGGGTGCATGTTCCTGGGCATGCCCATCTCAATCGCCCTGGGCCTGTCCAGCGTCGTCACCATCCTGTTCTTCTCCCCCGATTCCCTGGCCTCCGTGGCGCTCAAGTTCTTCGAGAACCTGTCCGAGCACTACACCCTGCTGGCCATCCCGTTCTTCATCCTGTCGTCGGCCTTCCTGTCCACCGGCGGCGTGGCCCGACGGCTCATCCGCTTCGCCATCTCCGTCGTCGGCATGGTGCGCGGCGGCCTGGCCATGGCCTCGGTGCTGGCCAGCATGCTGTTCGCCGCCGTGTCGGGCTCGTCGCCGGCCACCGTGGCCGCCATCGGCTCCATCGTCATCGCAGGCATGGTCCGCGCCGGTTACCCGGAGCGGTTCGCCGTCGGCGTGATCTCCAACGCGGGTACCCTGGGCATCCTCATTCCCCCGTCCATCGTCATGCTGGTCTACGCCGCCGCCACCGAGGTCTCGGCGGCGCGCATGTTCATGGCCGGCTTCATCCCCGGCATCATCATGGGCCTGATGCTGATGGTCGCCATCTATATCGCGGCCCGGGTCAAGAACCTGCCGGCCCAGCCGTGGGCCGGGTTCCGCGAGGTCTTCGTCTCGGCCTTCGCCGCGTCGGGGGGCATCTTCCTGATCATCATCGTCCTCGGCGCCATCTACGGCGGCATCGCCAGCCCCACCGAGGCGGCCGCGGTGTCGGCGTTCTATGCCTACTGCGTGTCCATCTTCGGCTACAGGGACATCGGCCCCATGAAAGGGGTGCCATGGCGTCGCCCCGACGAGCCCCTCGCCACGGCCGCAATGCGCAATGTCGGCGGCATGGGCGTTGCGCTGGTGCGGAGCGCCGGCGATCCCGACGTCCACAGGGTCATCCTCGACGCGTCCAAAGTCGCCATCATGCTGCTGTTCATCATCGCCAACGCGATGCTGTTCGCCCATGTGCTGACGACCGAGCGCATTCCCCACTTGATCGCCGAGGCCATCATCGGCTGGGGTCTGCCCGCCTGGGGGTTCCTCATCGTCCTCAACGTCATCCTGATCCTCGCCGGCGATTTCATGGAGCCGTCGGCGATCCTGCTGATCATGGCCCCGATCCTGCTGCCCATCGCCGTCCAGCTGGGCATCGATCCCGTCCACCTGGGCATCATCATGGTGGTGAACATGGAGATCGGCATGGTGACGCCGCCGGTGGGCCTTAATCTGTTCGTCGCCGCCGGCATCACCGGGCGAAGTTTGCTCTGGGTGCTACGGGCCGCCCTGCCGTGGGCGGGAATCCTGGTTCTGTTCCTGATCCTGATCACCTACGTGCCCGAGATCTCCCTGTTCCTGCCCGAGTACATCGACGAGCTGAGAGGGTACAAGTAACCGCTCCCGGCCCCGGCCCGAGGAGGACCCCGCATGTACAAGACCATCCTGCTGAGCGTCGACCTGCACGACGAGGCGTCCTGGCGCAAGGCGCTGCCCACGGCGCTGGAGCTGTGCCGGGCCTTCGGCTCGACCCTGCACGTGCTGACGGTGGTGCCCAACCTGCCCATGAGTCTGGTCGGCATGTACCTGCAGGAAGACACTCTGACCCGGCTCACCGAGACCCTGGACCGCGACCTGGATGCCTTCATGGAGGAGCGGGTGCCCAAGGACGTGAACGCGCACCGCATCCTCGAGTGGGGCACCCCCTACGCGGTGATCGTCGACGTCGCCGAGCGCATCGGCGCCGACCTCATCGTCATGGGCTCGCACCGGCCGGAGATGAGCGACTACCTGCTCGGCCCCAACGCCGGCCACGTGGTCCGCCATTCCAAGGTGTCGGTCCTGGTGGTCCGCGAGGAACGGTCGGACTGACCCCGGCGGGCCGGACTCGACGGCGGTCAGCCGCTCTTGCCGCCCGCCGCCTTGGTTAAGAACGGACCGCTCTTGGTGGCCGCCGGCTCCTCCTCCGGGGGCGCCGACGTCGCGGGCGCTTCGGTTTCGGCCTTTGCCCGGTGGCCCGAGGGGTCGGTATACATGTCGTTCAATCGCTGCACGTGCCGGTCGGCCGCGTCGACGATCTCACGCAGCCGCCGCATGGTGCGGCGGCCCCAACCGACGGGATGTTGACGGTACAGGGCCCGGAAGTACCGGGTGTTCTTGATGAAGGCCTCACGCAGGTTCAGCTCCACCGGGCCATAGGACTCGGGCAAATCCCGCGCCATCATGCGGGCCAGCACGTTGCGCACCGCGAAATGGACGCCGGCCATGGCCGTGAACACCAGGGCCAGGGCCACCGCCAGGCCAAGCGGATGCACGTCCAGCAGCCACTGCCACGCCGTGCCCACCGCCTCCCCGCCGACGGCGAAGCCCACGCCGACGGTCACCAACGCCGCCACCACGAAGGCGATGCCGTCGACCATCAGCACCCTCTTGCGCCACCGTGACAGGACTTCGTTGAGGACCGGAACCACGTCCTTCTCCAGGTCGTCCCCCACTGCCTCCAGGACGTTGACGATGCGGTAGGCGCGCTGTACCTCGACGTCCCGGATGCGCCGGTAGATCTCGTCCATGTCCACGTCGCGCTTGCCCTCGAAGCGCCGGCGCAAGGCCTCGTCGGGGATGGGGACGGCGGCCTGCTCGTTGTAGATGCAGAAGAAGCGGCCCGTCATCAGGCCGGCCTGGGCAACCGCCCGCTGCCACGCGGCCACCACGTCCTCGGGGTTGTCCTCCTGCGCCGTGGTGTCCAGCTGATTGAGGATGAACAGGAACTTGCTGGCATCCGGGCGCTTCAGGTTGGCGGCGACCAGATGCTCCAGGGTGTCCTGCATGGCCCCCGGCTCGGGATGGCGGGCATCGAAGAACACCAGGACCAGGTCGGAGAGGTCGATGATGTGATCGGTCAGGCGCAGGGTCGAGCGGCGCTGGTCGTCGGCGTCGAATCCCGGGGAATCGATAAGGATCTTGCCTCTCAGCGCCTCGCTGCAGGCGGTCTTGAGCTGCAGGTAGGCGTCGATGCGCTTGCCCTCGCCGGCCGCCACCTTGTCGATCTCGGCGCTCATTCCATAGAACGGGAAGCGGGGGTCCGCGTCCAGGGCGGTGCCCGGCAGCACCCGGTGCTCGTCGTCGGGGCCGTAGCAGATCACCGTGAACTTGTCGTCCACCGCCTGGTTGCCCGTGGCCTGGAGCTTGAGGCCCAGGTAGTGGTTGATGAAGGTGGACTTGCCCGACGAGAAGGTGCCGAGCACCGCGATCAGCGGCCACCAGGGAATGCGCGTGGCCAGGGATTCGTCGGTGCTCATCAAGCCCATGCCATAGAGCAGCCGATCCATGCGCTTGTAGGTGGGCACCGCCTCCAGGAGGTCAGGATGCTCAGCCTTCAGTTGGGCCTCCAGGCTGGCCAATCGGGCAGCCAGGGTCTTACCGGGGCCGGTCAACATGGCCTGGTCTCCCTGCCGCAGTCCGTCGTGCTTCCGATGTCGTCAGTCATCTCCCTCCCCCCAACACGATGGGTCAGAAGTCGCCCGACGCCGCACGGTTCATAATGTCGAGCATGACCTTCTTGACCCGAATGGCGTCCTCTTTGAGCTTAGGCGGCAAAGGGTCGCCTCCGTGGATCATCATGTCCATGTTCATGGAATAGAGCCACAGGTTTCCGTCCTTATCTTCTACGACGCTGATTCGACACGGCATATAGGCCGAGTAGGCGTCGCTGTAGTCCAGCATGTCGGCGCCCACCAGCGCATCGCAGAACAGGTAGAACTTGGTGATCCGCCGTTTCCTGCCCTCGAATCCCGGGGTCTGCTCGTAGATCGCCTCGATCTGCCGGTAGAACGGCAACTCGCCCACGTTCATGAAGTTGTGCTCGTTGGCGACGAAGCGCATGGTTTCTTCCAGCTCTTCGAAGGTGATGCCGTCGGCGACCTTCATCTTCCAGACGGTGGCTTCCGCCGGATTGCCGGTCTCCAGGAGCTTGGTCATCATCTCGGCGTAGGTGTCCATCGCCCCCTCGTCGAACTCGAGGAAGCGGGAGACGGTCGGATAGGCGACGGCCGCGCCGACGATGACCAGAGCCCCGATGATCGCCAGGATGTTGCGGATGAGGTTCATGACATGGTGCCTCCCTGCCGGCGTTCCTTGTCGCGTCCCGGCCGCGGTCAGCGGGCCGGACCGCGGCCCTGCATGGCCTCGAACATGCGCTGGCGCAGTTCACTGGCCTTGTCCGGATCGAGCCGCTCGAGCAGGCTGAGGACGGTGCCGGCGCGGGCCGGATTGGGCCCGTCGAGCATCCGCAGCCCGGTCTCGAAATACTGCGAAGCCGCTTCCTTGATCTTACCCTGGGCGAAGTACACGTTGCCCAGCTCGCCCAGGAGGTCCACCTGGTCCGGGTGGCGGGCGATCAACGCCCGGTAGCGTTCTTCGGCCGTCTCCAGATCCCGTGTCCAGTAGGCGCGTCGCGCCTCGATCCAGCCTTGGCGCAGGTCGGCGGTGTCCTGGGCCGCCGGGGCCGGCGCCGACGGTGGCGGCGCGGTCGTCACCTGCGGCGGGGCAGCGGGGGCCGGAGCCGCCGCCGGCGGGGCGGCCGGCCTCGCCGGCCGGTAGGCGGGGGCCGGCGGGGCATAGGTGCCCTGCGGCGGTGTGTAACCACCCGGCCTGGGTGCCGCAGGTGGCATCAAGGGGCTCGGCGCCGCTGCGGCGGGCGGCTGCGGCGCGGCCGCCGGCGGGGCCGGAGGGCTCGGCGCCGGAGCCGCTGCGGGCGGCGGCGCTGCCGCGCTCGGCGGCGCGGCCGGGGCTGGGGCCGGCGGTTGCGGCGCCGCGGCGGGTTGTGGCGCCGCCGCCGGCGGCGCGGCCGGGGCTGGCGCGGCCGTCATCGGCGGCGGCGCGGCCGGACGGGGCGTTGCGTGGCCGGTGGTGCGCAAGGCCGTGGCCTCGATGCCCCACTCGTCGGCCACGACGACCAGGTATTGGCGGATCTCCCGCCAATAGGCGGCACCGAGGATGCCGGTCACGACCACCAGGACGATCAACAGGTTCGTAAACAGCCAACGAATGGTAGCCATTTCTTGTGTTCTCCTAATTATTCCTCGTCTTTTTGCTTGCCACGGCCGCGACCGAACAGGGCGATGGCCAGCGCCTCGAGTTCCTTTGCGGCTTTGCCGCGAGGTTCCATTTCAAACACGCCGAGGCCCTCACTGAACGAACGGCGGAAGGCCATCCGCTGGGCCAGGCGCGGCCTGAGCACGGTCAGGCCGTCCAGCAGACGAAGGGCGGTCGACGCCTCCTCGTTCTCGCGGGCCGCGGGATGGGTATCGGCACGGTTGATGAAGGCGACCAGGCGCGGCCGCTTCCGTTTCGGCGCCACCTCGTCGACAATCTCGAGAAAACGTTGGGTGGACCATACGTCGGCCTGGCTCGGCGCCACCGGGATCAGGATCTGGCCGGCGCGCGCGATGGCTTTTTGCATGGCGTCCTGGTCGGACAGGCCCACGTCCACCAGGATCTCGCTTTGCGGCTTCTGGGGGATGCGGTCGAGAACGCTCAATCCCGGGTCGTACCCCTCCTCCATGCGGACCTCGGCGGCATCGTGCAGCGTCGCCTGGGGGTCGAGGTCGCACAACTCGACCTTGCGCCCCCGGGCGAGCAGCCAGATGGCCAGGTTGAAGGCGACGGTGCTCTTCCCCGTCCCGCCCTTGAGATTGCCGACGACCGTGATCATCACCGCTGCCAGGCAGGTCGCTGGCCCCCCCATTGCTGCTGCGGCTGCTGCGGCTGACCGCGCCACTGCTGCCTGGGCTGTTGCGGGGGCGGCTGGGCGCCCCACTGCCGCTGCTGTTGCTGCGGCTGCTGCTGTTGCTGCTGCTGTTGGGGCTCCACCCGCCGATAGCCCTGCGGTACCTGGTACCACGCCGGGTCGGGACTGACCAGCCGGATGTTGTGCAACTCGCTGGTCGTGCCTTCACCCAACTGCTGGTACACGGGAATCTTGAGTTCCAGGTCGTCCCATCTCTGAACGGTATGGGTCTGTCCCTGCGGCGTGACCATGGTCGTCACCCAGTGCTCGACCCGGCGGCCTTCGTACTGGGTCTCGCCGCGAAGCGTCTGCTGTACGGAACTGCCGTCGGGGTTCTCCTGGCGCAGGGGAAGCTTGCGCTGGGGATCCCACCAGACGGTCACCGGCCCCTTGGCGTCCTTGATGGTCAAACGATACTGCTCGGTCGCCACCGCACCCAGGGTCTCGGTGCCGACCCGCTCGCACTTGCTCTCCGGCGGCGCCATGGCGCACGGGTTGTCCGGCTTGGGCATCGGCTGGGCCGGAGCCTTGGGCCCCTGGACCTCCATGTAGGTCCCCTCTTCGGGGAACAGCACCCGCATGATGCCTTCCTTGGGCAGGGTGATCTGGATCACCTGGCGGCCCTGCTGGTCCTTGCCCTCCATGCGCGTCCCGAGCTCGGAGACGAAGATGCGCCCCTGCTGCACACCGGCTTGGGGATGGCGCTGCACGGTGTCCGCGGTGAACGACGGGCTTCCCGCCTGGGCACCGGCGGCGCCGGCGAGAAAGAAGACTGCGGCGGGAAACCACAGGTATTTCCGCATGGACTTCACTCCCTTTGTTCTATTGCCGGGCAGGGGGATGACACCGCACCGCAACCGGTGCGGCGTCACCCGACCCGCCGCGTCACGCGATCGTGCCGGCGGCGGGAGCCTGCCGAGCATGCGGGGTGGTGGCCGGACGGTTCGCGAACGGGCCGCCCGTCCAGCCGCGGTCGGTGCCTACCACCAACCACCCCAGGGACCGCCACCGTAGCCGCCCCAAGGGCCGCCCCAGCCATAGCCGCCCCACGGGCCGCCATAGCCCCACGGGCCGCCCCGGCCGTAGCCGCCCCACGGACCGCCCCAGCCATAGGGACCGTAACCGCCCCAAGGGCCGCCCCAGCCACCCCAAGGGCCACCCCAGCCGTAGCCACGGCCATACCCATAGCCGTCGCCCATGCTGAAGTGCATGCCGTCGCCGCCAAACATGAACGCTTTGGCGTCGCCGATCGGCACGGCGCTTGCGGCACCGAGCAGACCCGCCACGGCGAGTGCCTTCAGAGTTTTCCTCATGGCTCTACTCCTCGAACTCTGTTCCCTCTCCCACCTCGAATGCCGGAAGGAGGGAAAACCCCCGGCATCCGTCCTCCCCTGTGGGACCGCGGGCCCCGCCGCATCACGCGACCTAACCTCGGCAGGACCCTTTCAAGTGTGTGTGGTGGCGGCCAGCCGGACGGCCGAATAAGGGCCGTCCGACCAGCCAGAGCCGGTGTTTACCACCAACCACCCCAGGGGCCGCCGCCATAGCCGCCCCACGGGCCGCCATAGCCGTAGCCGCCCCACGGGCCGCCGTAGCCGTAGCCGCCGCCCCACGGGCCGCCATAGCCGTAGCCGCCCCACGGGCCGCCCCAGCCGTAGCCGCCGCCCCACGGGCCGCCGTAGCCGCCCCACGGGCCGCCCCAGCCGTGGCCACGGCCCCAGCCGTAGCCGCCGGAGCCCATGCTGAAGTTGAATCCGTCGCCGCCGGGGCCGCTGCTGAACATGAACGCATTGGCGTCGCCGATCGGCAGGGCGCTGGCGGCGCCGAACAGACCCGCCACGGCGAGTGCCTTGAGAGTTTTCCTCATGGATTTACTCCTCAATGTTTGCTCCCTCTCCCACTTCGGACGCCGGAAGGAGGGAACGCCCCCGGTATCCGTCCTGCCCCGTGGCGACACGATACCCGCCACGGGCCATCACCATGTGAGCCCCGGAAATCCGCCCAACCACGGATAACCGAGCCCCCCGTAACCCAGACCCCCGTAACCCAGACCTCCATACCCGAGACCGTGGCCAAGGCCTCCGTACCCGAGACCGTAGCCCAGGCCCGGATGGCCGAGGCCGCCGTATCCCAGCCCCGGATAGCCCAGACCGTAGCCCAGGCCGCCGTACCCGAGACCGTAGCCCAGACCCGGATGGCCGAGGCCGCCGTATCCCAGCCCCGGCACTCCGTAGGCCGGATAGCCGACTTGCGGCGCCACCACGGTTGCCTGAGGGTATGTGATCACCGGCGCGGCCTGCGTCCCCGCCGGCGCGTAGGTGGTCGTCGGCTGTGTCGCGTAGCCGGCCGGCGGCGCTGCGTAGCTTGGTGCCGGCTGCTGGGTCGCATAGCCGGCCGGCGGAGCCGCGTACGTCGGGGCCGTTTGCTGCGGCGCGTAGCCGGCTGGCGGCGCGTAGGTCCCCGGCGGCGGTCCGGCGCGCGGCGGCACGGAATCGTCGAGCGGCGGGTATTCGGACAGGGGCGGTGCGTAGACCTGCCCTCCCGGCGCATAAGGGCTGGCCGCCGAGGGGAATTGGGTCGGCGGGATGCCGCCTCCGTAGTCCCCCGGGCCATAGCCGCCAGGTTGCCCGCCATAGACCGGCTGGTCCGACGGTGCGGCCCCGTAGCCCGGCGCCGGATACTGCGGCGCGGTACCCGGGTACTGCTGCTGCGGCGCCGGGTAGTACCCGGTTGTCGGCGCCTGGTGCGGCGCGCCCGGCGCTCCGTAGGGCTGCACCCCGGGCGCCGACGGGACCGAGGGGCGGGCCCGCTGAAGCAGGGTATCGGCCGTGTAGGGCGCCGGCGTCGACCACGACGGAGCCTGCTGCTGCGCCCCGCCGTAGTAGTCGGACTGGCTCTGCCACGGGTTGCCGGCCCACGCGCCGGCTGCCAGCGAGGCCACGGCGAGGGCGGAGAGAACGAGGCGCGCCAAGGAATTTGTCATGGGACTTCCGATCACCTGGTTCAACGCGAGTCCGTGGCGGACGACGCGCCATATTCGGCGCCGCCCCAGGACGACGCTCCATGCCGGAACGGACGGTAGGGCGCCCTCTCACGGTCCTCGCCGCGGGGACGCCACACCGAGCCCTCGCCTTCCGGCAAGGGCGCGTACGTCGGCGCCTCCTTGGGCGCCGATTCCGGCGGGCGGGCCGGCTTGATGGCCCCGCCTGCCGGTGCCGCCGGACTCGGGATCTGCGCGGGCGCGGTCGCTTGCGGCCGCGTCACGGCCGGAGCCGGCGGCGTTACCGGCCGCGGCACCGGCCACGCGGAGGGACGCGTCGCAGGCAAGGTCCCGGACGGCATCCGGTAGGGGACCAGTCCCGGCCACGGCCGTGCGGCCGGAGTCGCCGTCCGCGCCTGCTCTCCCCGCTGCGGGGTCGGCTCCCGGCTCGTCCGCGGCTGGGGCACGACCGGGCGCCACGCCGGGATCACCCGCTGCATCGAAGGAGCGCGGGGCTTGGTCCACGCCGGTCGCGGCACCGAGGCGCGCCTGGGATCGTAGTCGAGGGGCGGGAAGCCCCCGCCGGGCTCGGTCGTATGCACGGGCGGCAATTCGCCCGAGGCGTACGGCCCTTCCGGCGGCGCCGGCACCGCGGCGCCCTGCGCCAGCGCCGTCCCGGCCCAGGTCAGCCCGGCGAGGCCGACGAACGCCACGGCACAGGTGAGCGATCTGAATTCCATCACCGACTCCCTTCCGGTCCCGGCTTCTTTCCCTGGCCGGGCTTGATTCTGAGGCGAATGCCGCGGCGCTCGCCGGGACGCCGGCCGGTCGGCGATGGTTTCTCGTCGGCGGCGGGCTTCTTACCAGGGGCTTTGGCGGTCTTGGCGGCCGGCCGCTCGGCTTTCCCCGCCTCGGCAGGCCCCGTCGCAGCGGCCTTCTTCGGAGCGATGGGGCGCGGCCGGATGGCGCGTTTGCCGGGCCGGGCCGGCGCCGGCGCCGCCGTGGTCTCGCGCTCCCGTCCGGCCTCGGCCGCATCGCCGGTGGCGGCGGGCGTCGAAGGTGCCTCGGGCCGCGGCGCCGGCGGTTTCGGCTTGATGGTCCGGCGCTCCGTGGCGACCGGTTTGCGGGCAGGCTTCTCGGCCGGCCGGACCGGGCTCGCCGGTTCCGAGGCGGCAGGCGGAGGGGCCGGCTCGGGCGCAGGCTCCGAAGCCAGCTCGGCGGGCTCCGGAACGGGCTCCGACGGCACGACCGGCTCCGGGGCCGGCTCCGGTTCGGGTGGCGCTGCCGGCGCGGGTGGCTGCGGCGCCGCGGGCTCCGCGGCGGCTGGCGGGGCCGAAGGCGCCGGCGCGGCGGCGGCCGGCTGCGGCGCCCGGTCTCCGCCGCCCTTGCTCTTGAAGGTCTCGCGCAGGAACAGCATGACGAAATACGGCAGCGCCCGCAGGCCGTAGACGATCATGGTGATCCAGCGGACCGGCGGGAACTTCTGGAACCGCCCGAAGATGGTCTGCAGGGCGGCACCCAGGAACATGAGCAGAATGGCCGGCGCCATGAACACCGCCCGCCCGATCCTGGCCAGGCGGCCCGGCTTTCCGGCTTCATCGGCGAAACCGGTCGGCGACGCTGCGGCGCCCGGTGCCGCGGCGGCGCCCGCGGCGGCCGGGGCCGCCATGGCCGGGGCCGGCGCCGCAGCAGCGACCGCCGGGTCGGCAGGCGGAATGGCGAAGGAGTTCCTGGCCCGGACGCAGCCCAGCGGGATGATGACGAGGGTGAGCAGGGTCGAGACCATGACCCCGAACATCAGCGAGATGGCCATCCCTTCGAAGATGGGGTCGGTGAGGATGACGCTCGAGCCCAGCACCAGGGCGAAAGCGGTGATCAGGATAGGCCGGGTCCGGGTACGGCAGGATTGAATGACCGCCTCCCTGAGATCGGTGCCCGCCTCCACCGCCTGCTTGGAGAAATCCACCAACAGGATGGAGTTGCGCACGATGATGCCGGCCAGGGCGATGAACCCGATCATCGAGGTTGCGGTGAACTCTGCGTCGAACAACCAGTGGCCCGGAATGATGCCGATCAAGGTGAGCGGAATCGGCGCCATGATGATCCCCGGCAGCCGGAAGTTGCCGAACTCCCACACCACCAGCATGTAGATCAGGACCATGGCGGCGGCGAAGGCCAGGCCCATGTCGCGGAAGGTCTCGTAGGTGACCGTCCATTCGCCGGTCCACTCGAAGGCCGACGCGAAGCTGTCCTTGGGCGGTCCCAGGTACTCGGTCTCCACGCGGATACCGTCCGGCGCCACGTAATCCGCGAGGAGATCCTCGACCTCCAGCATGCCGTAGATGGGCGCACCGAGGCGGCCGGCCACGTCGCCGGTCACGTACTCGACGGGACGCAGGTCCTTGTGGAATACGATGGGATCCTGGGTGATGCGCTCGAACTGGCCGAGCTCGCCCAGCGGGATCAGGTTGCCCTGGGACGACGGGATCGGCAGCTCGCCCATGCGCGAGAATTGGCTGCGCAGGGCCATGGGAGCCTGCAGGGTGATGTAGCGCGGCTCCAGGACCCGTCCGACCTTGACGTCGCCGAGCTTGAAGTCGCCCATGACCATGCCGAGCTGGGTGTTGACGTCCTCCACCGACACGCCGCGCCGGACCGCCTTCTCGCGGTCGACTACGAAGCGCCAGATCTCGTAGGGGTCCTGCAGGTAATTGTCGACGTCGACGACGCTCGGCGCCTCCTCGAACAGGCCGGTGATGTCGCGCGCCACCTTGCGCCGGGTGTGCTGGTCGGGCCCGTAGATCTCGGCCACGATGGTCTGCAGCACCGGCGGTCCCGGCGGCATCTCGACGATTTGGATCTTGGCGCCCAGATCGCTGGCAATGGGCGTCAGGGCCTCGCGCGCCGCCGACGCGATCTGATGGCTGCTCCGCTCGCGGTCGTTCTTGTGCAGGAGCTGGATCTGGATGTCGCCTTGCCAGGAGTCCTGCCTGAGGTAGTAGTGGCGGACCAGGCCGTTGAAATTGAAGGGCGAGGCCGTGCCGGCGTAGGTCTGGATGGCGACCACCTCCGGGATGTCGAGGACCTCCTCGCTCAGGCGCTGGATGACGTTGGCGGTCTCCGGCAGCGCCGTGCCGTCGGGCATGTTCACCACCACGTTGAACTCGGGCTTGTTGTCGAACGGCAGCATCTTCACCGTGACGTGGGTGGTGTAGAACATGGCGCACAGCAGCGCGAACACGGCGTAGATGCTGACCCGCAGCATGACCTGGCGGCCCCGGTGATCGATCAGCGGCGTCAACATGCGCCGGAACACCCCGTCCAGGCGCTCCGACTGGCGGTGCTCCTTGACCTGGGCCTTGTCGAGCTTGGCCAGGCTGGGACGGATGCGGATGGCCAGCCAGGGGGTGAAGATGAAGGCGGCGAACAGCGAGAACAGCATGGCCACCGAGCCGAGCACCGGGATGGGCTCCATGTACGGCCCCATCATGCCGCTGACGAAGCCCATGGGCAGCAGCGCGGCGATGACCGTGAAGGTGGCCAGGATGGTGGGGTTGCCCACCTCGCGGACGGCGTCCACCGAGGTCTCGGTGTCCACTTCGCCCTTGATCAGCCAGCGGCGGTAGATGTTCTCGATCACCACGATGGCGTCGTCGACCAGGATGCCGATGGAGAAGATGAGGGCGAACAGGCTCACCCGGTCGATGGTGTAGCCGAGCAGCCAGGCCGAGAAGACGGTGACCAGGATGACCACCGGGATGACGATCAGCACCACCACCGCGGCGCGGAAGCCGAGGAAGAACCAGATCAGCAGGGTCACCGCGCCGGTGGCGATGAACAGCTTGAAGATCAGCTCGTTGACCTTGTCGTTGGCGGTCTCGCCATAGTTGCGGGTGACGGCGATCTGGACGTTGTCAGGGATGATGCGCCCCTTGAGCTGCTCCACCTGCTCGAGGATGGCGGCGGCCACGGTGACGCCGTTGGTGCCGGGCTTCTTGGCCACGGCGATGGTGACCGCCGGCGTGCCGTCCCCGGCCTCGATCGGGGGCTTGACGTCGAACCGCTTCTCGAAGTCCTGCCCGTAGGCCCTGCCGGTGTAGTACTGCACCAGCGCCCGGGTCTCCTCGGCGACCTCGCGCACCAGGGCCACGTCGCGCACGTAGATGGGGGCGCCGTTGCGGACGCCGACCACCAGGCGCTCGATGTCCTCGGCGCGGGTCAGGAAGGCGCCCGAGTAGAGCTCGAAGCTGCCGCCCGCCGATTCCGCGTACCCGGCCCCCTGCTCCGCATTGGCGGTGGAGATGGTGTGGGCCAGTTGCCCGGCGCTGACCCCGTAGCCGGCCAAGCGCTCGGGGAACACCTCGACCCGGATCTGCTCGGACCGGCCGCCGACGATGAAGCTCTGGCTGGTGTCGGGCACCTCCTTGAGCCGCTGCAGCACGTCGAGGCCGATCAGGCGCAGGGCCGCGTCGTCCAGGTCGTGGGACCACAGGGTCAGGGTGACGACGGGGACGTCATCCACCCCCTTGGGCTTGACCAGGGGCTCGGTGACCCCGGGCGGCACCTTGTCCATGTTGGACATCAGCTTGTCGTAGAGCTTGACCAGCGAAGGCTCCATCTCCTCGCCCACGTCGAACTCCACGGTGACCATGCCGCCGCCCCGCTGGGAGGCGGAGTAGACGTGCTTGACCCCCGGGATCTCGCTCATGATCCGCTCCAGGGGGTCGACCGCCAGGCTCGCCACCTGCTCGGCCGACGCGCCCGGGTAGCCGAAGAACACGTCGATCATCGGCACCGAGATCTGCGGGTCCTCCTGGCGCGGCGTGAACAGCAGGCCGAGAATGCCCACCGACAGGCTGGCCAGCAGCAGCAGAGGCGACAGCGGCGAATGGATGAAGGCCCGGGTCATACGGCCGGCCAGCCCGAGGGTGTGGCCGTGCGCGTGGGCGGACGGGTCCTGGGGCTGGTGCGGCGTTTGGGTCTCGGCCATCGTCGCTGAATTCCCCCCGCGTGCCGCCGCTTGAGCGGCGGCGCGGGATTATTTCGCCTTCTTGACTCCCGAGGCGAGGCCCGGCGGCGGTTTGAGCACGATCTGCTCGCCCCCGCGCAGGCCGGCGAGCACGCTGACCACGCCGGTGCCGGTCGGCACGCCCAGACGCAGCAGCCGCAAAGACAGCCGGCCGTTGGTGACGACGAACACGCCCGGCAGGCTGCCCCGCCACACCAACGCCGTCTCCGGCACCACCGGCAGGCTGCGCGCCCGCATGGTGTGGTCGGGAATGCGCACCTCGGAGTACATGCCGGGGCCGCCGGGAACACCCCTCGGCAGATCGAACTTCACCGTCACCGTGTGGCGCGACGCGTCGGCCATCGGGTAGATGCGTGCCACCCTCGCCTGCACCAGGGCGCCGCGCACGTCCAGGCGCGCCGGCACCAGCATGCCCTTGCGCAGCGCCGATACCAGGCGTACCGGCACCTCGGCCTGGATGCGCAGGTACTCCGTATGGGCGAAGCGCAGCAAAGGCTGCCCCGGCTGCACCGTGTCGCCGATCTCCACCATCTTCTGCACGATGACGCCGTCGAAAGGCGCCAGCAGGCGGGCATCGCGGATCTTGGCGTCGAGGGTCTCCACCTGGGCGCGGGCCTGCAACAACGCGCTCTGCGCCTGGTTGACGCCGCTGCCCTGGGCATAGAGGTTGGCATGGCGCTCGAAGCGGGTGTCGCTGCGTCCCGTCCAGTCGCTGAAGCCGCGGGTGAAGAATTGGTCGAACATATTGGGCGACCCCATGCCGGGCATGGTCGTCGGACTGTTCATGCGCGGCGAGATCAGCTCCCGGGAGTACTGGACGTGGGCGTTCCTGAGCGCCGCTTCGGCGTTGTAGATCTGGGCGAGGGCGGCACGGCGCTGGGCCTGGAGGGCGTCGTCGTCGATGGCGACCAGCACGGCGCCGAGCTGAAAGCGATCACCCTCGCTGCCCGCCAGGTGGATCACCTGCCCCGGGATCTGGGCGGCCAGGGTCACCTCCTTGTAGGGAATGACCGTCCCGCCGACCGTGGCCTGCTGGCCCACCTCCTGGACCATGACCGTGGTCGTCTGATAGTCCGCCGCATGGGCCCCGGCCGGGACCAGGGTCAGACAGACCGCCGCCAGCCATGCTCTCACCCGCATGGGTCAGACCCGCCCCATAACGACGAAGCTCTTGATGAACGGGCCGGCCATGCGCGGATCCTTGATCATGCCGGCATAGTCGCCGACGTTGAATCGGAGCTTGCGTGACGTATAGGCCATGCCGAGACCCATGAGCCCGGGTGGCTTGGTCAGCCACCCCTCCCAGGCGCCCTTGGACGCCCTGAGGTCCCAATTGAGCGGTTGATCGGCGTAGGCCTCTCCACCGACGGCCTTGCCGTTCTTGACCACGAGCACGCCCCGCGGCTTGTCCTCGTTGTCGAACCCGTAGGCGATGTTGGAGTTGAACCCGATCTTCTCGAGCTCGGCGGCGAGCTCGGGCTCGTTGTTCCATTCCTCCATATATTTCGCCATCCATTCCGGCGAAAACAGCTCTGCCATCGCTCCTCCCCTTCGTCCCGAAGATTGGCTGAATCGAAACGCTTTATCAAGCTTTCTCTAATATTAGCAAATCCTGTGCCATATGTTAAGCCTTTGTTTTAAAAACATTTTTTCTTTGACGCCGTGACGGCTGCAACGCAACCCATGGCGCCCCGGTTCAATCGAGAAAACATAACGCCTTGATTTAGCTAGGAATCCGCCGTACTCTTGCCGACTGCAACATGTTGCGCAACATGCCGCTCCGTGCAACAACGGGGTGGCGAGCCGTCGCCGGAAAGAACCCCATGCCGCGATTCGATCTGCTGAGCCTTTATCCCCTCTTGGAGGCGATTGTTTCCTTCATGGATGAGGGAGTCATTATCGCCGACGAGCGGGGACAGGTTCTATACCAGAATCCGGCGGCGGGTGAAATGTTCGGTGCGCCCCCCAACGAACCGATTCGCACCCTGAACGCGGTCGGCCCGTGCGACCTGCAAGCGGCGTTGGACCGGGCTTGCGGCGGCGAACGGCGCCCTCCGGGCAACTTCGTGCGCTTCGAGGAGCGGGTCGGCGCCGACGGCACCGTGCGCGACCTGGAATGCCATAGCGGCCTGGTCGAGGTTCCCGACCACGACCGCCCCCTGCGCTTGGTGATCACCCACGACCGCACCGACCGGCGCCGGCTGGAGGCGGTGTTCAACCGGGCCCGGCAGGAGATGGTCAGCAACGACCCCCGCATGTTGGAGATCGTGGCCCGGGTGGAGCAGATCGCCGCCACCAGCGCCTCCGTCCTGCTGCAGGGGGAATCGGGCACCGGCAAGACCGAGATCGCGCGCATGATCCACCGCCTGAGCACCCGCGCCAACTACCCCTTCGTCGAGGTCAACTGCGCGGCCATCCCCGAATCGCTGATCGAATCCGAGCTGTTCGGCCACGTCAAAGGCGCCTTCACCGGCGCCACCCAGGACCGTCCGGGCCGCTTCCAGGCCGCTCACCGCGGAACCCTGCTTCTCGACGAGGTCGGCGAGATCCCCTTGCATCTCCAGGCCACGCTGTTGCGGGCGGTGCAGGACCAGCAGTTCGAGATGGTGGGGTCGGACGCCCCCGTGCAGGTGGACGTCCGCGTCATCACCGCGTCCAACCGCAATCTCCGGGAAATGGTGGATGCGGGACGGTTCCGCGCCGACCTCTACTACCGGCTCGCCGTCATCCCGCTGCTCGTCCCGCCCTTGCGCCAGCGACCCGGCGACCTCCCTCTGCTGCTCGAGCATTTCTGCGCCAAGCTCGGCCAAAGGGGCTATCCGCAGGGCGGCGACTTCAGCCCGGACGCCATGCGCATGATGATGGACTACCCCTGGCCGGGAAACGTGCGGGAGCTGGAGAACGCGGTGGAGCACGGCATCATCTGCGCCGTCGACGGCACCGTGGTCCCGGAGAGTCTGCCCCAGGATATCCGCGAGTTCCGCTCGCGCGGCCCCCGTCCCCTGGCCGCGGTCCCATCGGAGGATGCCGGCCGACGCCGCGCCGAGATCGCCGACGCGTTGCGCCGGTCCGGGGGCAACCGGTCCCTGGCGGCGCGCGCCCTGGGCATCGACCGCACCACCCTGTGGCGGCAGATGCGCCGCCTCGGCGTCGAAGGCGCTTAGAGCCGACCGCCCCGCAGGCTCACTTCTTCCGCTTCTTGGGCTTGCGGTGGCGCCACCAGTAGTCGGTGTTGAGGGAGAACACGGGCTCGTAGTGGGTGACGGTCTTGGTCTCGACCACCTTCTTGATCTGGTTGTCGAGCAGGTAGGTCTTGCCGTCGAGGAACACCACCAGCACCGCGTGGCCGACCTTCAGATTGAGATCCTTGACCGCGGCGACGCGCATCTTCGTCTCGGGAAAGCCGAGAATCTTCAATGACATAAACTTGGCGATGGAATAGTCCTCGCAATCGCCGAAGCGGATCAGAAACTGGACCGGCGTGGCCCAGTAGTCCTTCTTGCCCCAGTTCTTGGGATCGGTGATGTAGCGCCGTGTGTTCATGTACTTGTTGACGGCGTAGACCTGCTCCAGCGGCGTCTTGTCGCGCAGGGTGTCGAGGTAGGCCATCCATTCCTGGTAATGGCAGATGGTGAACTTGTTGGCCTCGCAGCCCCCTTTCTCCTCCTTCGCCTTCTGCTCCAGGAACTTCTTCAGGGCGCCGTTCCATTTCTTGAACGGCTTCATGTTCTTTGAGCGGACCTCGGTGCTGTTGAAGAAGCTCGGCTTGGCCTTGCGCTTGGACTTCTTGGCCGCCAGCGAATCGCCGGGCACGGCGGCGACCGCGACGGCCGCCACCGCCGCGATGATCCAGGTCCGCCAACCTCCGCCGTGTCCGGTCATGGCACTGCGCCCGCGCTCATAACGACACCAACAATAGGACCGACCCGCGAGGGTCGGCAAGGCGGCGGCCGCACCTTTCACCGGGACGTGATCGACGCCGCATTCCCGCTTGCGTCGCACCGGCGAAGCGGCCAGATTCGCGCCTAACGGCGTCCGCATCAATGACGGCCGGCCGAAAGGGGGTCCCATGAGCGAGGAGACGGAGGGCACCGCGGAAGCGGCGCGCAGACCGATCAATCTGAAGGTCATCGGTGTCGCCGTCGCCCTGGTGGCCATCATCGCCGGCGCGGTCTACGGGGCCTTCCGGTTCGTCGAGGACGAGCGGGCCCGGAACCTGCAGGCGTGGCAGGTGCGCCTGGGCATCGTCGCCGACAGCCGCTCCGCCGCGGTCAACGAGTGGATCGAGCAGAACTACGCCACCCTGCGCGAACTGGCCGAGAACGCCTCCCTGCAGCTCTACATGACCGAGCTCGCGTTGGCCGAAGGGGACGCCGATGAGATCACCGACGAAGCGGCGCAGGCGTCGTACCTGCGCAACCTCCTGGTGGCGACGGCCGAGCGCGCCGGCTTCAAGCCGCCGGCCACGGCGGGCGAGATCGACGCCAACGTGGAGCCGGTGGGCACCGCCGGCCTGGGCCTGGTCGACGCCAGCGGCCGCCCCATCGTCAGCACCCCGTCCATGCCGCCGCTGACCGGAAAGATCCGCACCGCCGCGGCCAGGGCGCTGGAGGGCGAGCCGGCGTTCATCGACATCCACATGGGCCCCAGCAATCTGCCCACCATCGGCTTCGTGCTGCCGGTGTTCGCCGTCCAGGACGACAGCGAGGGCGCCCAGGGCATCGGCGCCGTGGTCGGCCTGCGCATCGTCGACCGCAACTTGTTCGAGCGGCTGCAGCAGCCGGGGGCGGTGGAGGAGACGGCGGAGACCCTGCTGGTCCGCACCGCCGGCGGCACCGTCGAGTACCTGTCGCCCCTGGCCGATGGAACGCCGACCCTCAAGCGGGCGCTGGCCGCCGACACCCCCGACCTGGCGGCGGCCTACGCCCTGGAGAAGCCGGGCGGCTTCGCCATCAAGCGGGACTACGCGGGGACCGAGGTTCTGGTCTCCTCGCGGCCGGTGGCCAACCTGCCGTGGGTTCTGGTGCGCAAGATCTCGCGGGCCGAGGCCCTGGCCGAGACCGATACCCGGCTCCAGACTCTGCTCGTCGTGTTCATCCTGATCATCGTCGGCGTCACCGTCACCATCGTCGCCGTGTGGCGCCACGGCAGTTCGCTCCGGGCCACCCAGGCGGCCGAGAACTTCCGGGTCGCCGCCGAGCGCATGGGCAACCTCAGCAAGTTCATGCGGGTGGTGACCAACAGCCAGCCCACCCACATCGTCGCCGTCGCCGGTGACACCAAGTACACCTTCGCCAACGAGCCCGCCGCCCGCGACGCCGGCATCACCACCGACGACATGCTGGGCAAGACCATGGCCGCTGTCGTCGGCCCGGTGAAGGCCAAGGCCTATGCCGAGGTCAACGACCGGGTGCTGAAGACCTTCGCCGAGGACGAGGACGTGGACACGGCCCGGGAGTCCCAGTTCCACACCTTCGGCGAAGGCGAAGACGTGGAGGTGATCCGCTCCGACCACATCCCTCTGCGCGGCGACCGGGACCACCCGCCGGCGGTGCTCATGGTGCTCGACGACATGACCGAGCTGACCCGCGAACGCCGGCGCAGCGAGCAGATGCTGCGCCAGCTCATCGATACCCTGGTCAGCGTGGTCGACCGGCGCGATCCGTTCTCCGCCGACCACTCGTCCCGGGTCGCCGAGGTCGCGCGCTGCATCGCCGAGGAGATGGACCTTCCGGCCCTTGAGGTTCGGACCGTGGACATCGCCGGCAGCCTGATGAGCCTGGGCAAGATCTTCGTGCCCCCCGAGGTATTGACCAAGGACGGTGACCTGACGCCGGAGGAGCGCCAGATGCTGGCCGGCAGCCACCTGGTCAGCGCCGACCTGCTGGAACGGGTGCCCTTCGAGGGACCGGTGGTGGACACCATCCGCCAGATGGGCGAGACCTGGGACGGCACCGGGCCGCTGGAGCTGGCCGGGGAAGACATCCTGCGGACGGCGCGCATCCTGGCGGTCACCAACGCCTTCGTTGCCATGACCAGCGCCCGCGCCTACCGCGACGCCATGACCTTCGAGCGGGCCTCCGAGGTCCTGTTGGGCGACGCCGGCACCCGGTTCGACCGCAAGCCGGTCTCCGCCCTCATCAACTACCTGGAGAACCGCGGCGGCATGGACCGCTGGGCCCACTTCCGCCAGCCGCCGGAGACCGCCGGCACCTGATCCGGCAGTGGTGCGGACCGGAGCCGGCGGCGTTACGGCTCGATGTCGCCGCCGCCGTTGTCCGGGCCATCCTGGCTGATGGTGTAGCCCTCGCGCTCCTCGTCGTAGGTGATGCTCTCGGCATCGACGTTCTCGAGCTTGACCTTGGTGCCGCCGACCAAGACGACGGCGTCGTTGGGGTTCTGCGAGTCCTGCTCGATGGTCACGTCTTCGCCGTCGGCACCGACGAAGCGCAGCACATCACCGATGTCGAAGTCCTCGATGATGTTGGTGCCGTCGTGGATATCGAATACGAACGCATCGTCGCCCTCGCCGCCGATCAGACGATCATTGCCGTCGCCACCACGGATGGTGTCGTCGCCGGCCGAGCCGGTGATGTGGTCATGGCCGCCACCGCCCTGAATCTCCTCGACGCCGGTCAGGGTCGTCTCGCTGAAGTCGAGGGTGTCGCTGGCCCAGGTACCGCGCACCACGTCGTGGCCGTCGCCGCCGTCGATCTCCTCGATGGAGTCGTCGGCGCCGAAGTTACGGTTTAGGCCGATCATGTCGTCGCCGTCGCTGCCGACGATGCGGTCGGTGCCCGCGCCGCCGTCGAAGCGGTCGTAGTCGTCGCCCGAGCCGGACACCAGGAAGGTGTCGTCGCCCTCGCCGCCGATCAGGTTGTCGTTGCCGTCACCGCCGCGGATCCTGTCGTCTTGCGACGACCCGGTGATGGTGTCGTGGCCGCCGCCGCCCTGGATCTCCTCGATGTCGGTCAGCGTGGTCTCGCTGAAGTCCAGCGTATCGCTGGCCCAGGTACCGCTCACCACGTCGTGGCCGTCGCCGCCGTCGATCTCCTCGATGGAGTTGTCGGCGCCGAAGGTACGGTTGAGGCCGATCATGTCGTCGCCGGCGCTGCCTTCGATGCGGTCGGTGCCTTCGCCGCCGTCGAAACGGTCGTAGTCATCGCCCGAGCCGGAAACCTTGAAGGTGTCGTCGCCGGCGCCGCCGCGCAGATCGTCCCAGCCGTCGCCACCGCGGATGACGTCGTTCTCCGACGTCCCGGTGATGGTGTCGTGGCCGCCGCCGCCCTGAATCTCCTCGATGCCGGTCAGGGTCGTCTCGCTGAAATCCAGCGTGTCGCTGGCCCAGGTACCACGCACCACGTCGTGGCCGTCGCCGCCGTCGATCTCCTCGATGGAGTTGTCGGCGCCGAAGGTACGGTTGAGGCCGATGCTGTCGTCGCCGTCGC
>JANQFP010000169.1 GCA_028277795.1 Rhodospirillales bacterium | reverse complement strand
AACCTCCCTAATTAATTACCCCTTCTAGCTTAGTAACCTCCTCTAATTTCAACTATGTCAATTTTCAAAACCTGTGCGTTCGCCCCTATTACCACGCACACCCATGACTTCCGTAGCCTACAGGTCTCCCAACATTCCACACATTCCAAACATTCCATTGCGCTCCAGGATCACACCCAGACCACCCACGGTGCAATCCAGAATCTGCGCTCTAGGATCGCACCCAGACACGTGATACATCCTACATAGTTTTTATAAGGGGCCCGAGATTGGTGGGCGGCGGTCGACACGGCCGCGTTCGAAACCCGTGGTCGGATTGCTGCGATTAAAAACCCCGGCCGGTCGGCCGGGGTTTTGTTTTGGCTTAGTAGGAGTGGGAGATGCCGCTGACGCCGTTGGACTTGCCGTAGACGCGGCGTTGGGTGTGGTAGCCGCGGGTGGGCGAATAACTGCGAACGGTGCGGTACTCGTAGCCGGCCGAGCCGTAACGGGGGACGCGCGGCGCAGCGGTCGCGGAGGGGGCGGGGCGCGGGGGCTGGCCGCCGCCGATCTGGCGGTGGACGTACTCGGGGGCGCGGATGACGAGCATGCCGCGCAGGTGGGTGATGCTGGCGTCGGCGCCGCCGTTGACCCGCCAGATGTTGGGCTCGATCGTGTTGCGGATCAGGTCCATGATCTCCTCGACCCGCTGGGTGCGGGTGACGAACTGTTCTTCGTCGCTGTCGCTCTCCTCGAAGATGCCGCCCCCGCCGCCCTGGGAGCTGTCGGCGGTGATCTGCGACAGGTCGAACTCGGGCGCGTCCTTGAAGTTCGGCGCCTTGTGCATCAGGTCGCCGATCGCGTAGATGCGGATGACCGACTCGAGGCCCGCCTGTTCCTTGGTGATGATGCGCACGTACTGCGGGCGGACCTCGGCGATGACGCCGTCGTCGAACGCCTCGATCATGAGCAGGCGGAGGGCCGTGATCGACGAGACGCCGCTGAGTTCGATGGTGATCGGGGTCGAGCGGTCGTAGCCGGCGGCCTCCATGCGGTCCCAGTTGATGACGACGTTCTGCCGCGTGGCGATGGACCACCAGCGGAAGGCCTGCTCGGCGGGCGTGTGGTCGAAGGACATCTGGCCGAGCCGCACTTCGCCCTGCGCCGGGCCGGCGGTGAGCAGGAGCAGCGTGGTCAAGGCGACGGCGGACGTGAGCCTGGGTGTGTTCATGCTTCGTGCTCCCGGGGGGACGCGGTGGCGGGTCGCGGACCATTGTAGGGCCTTGCGCCCTGCGAGCCTAAGGAAAACGACGCCCCAGCGGGCCGGGCATGGCGGGATATCGCCACGATCGGCGAAAAATGTGTCGGGCCGTGCGGATCGAACGGGGATGTTTGAGCGGCGAGGGGGTTGATCGATTCGAAACGCGGCGGAGCCGCGGCGCGAAATAAAAACCCCGCCATAGTGGGCGGGGTGCGTGGTTGTGTTACCCCGCGTCGCTGAAGCGACGCTCGCCGGGTTTACGCGGTGCCGACGGCGTAGCGGGTGTAGCTGGCGACGGCGACGCCGGCGGGCAGCACGTCGCGGATGGCGAGCTTGTTGTCCGGGTCCTTGATGTAGAGCTGGCCGACGAAGGTGTTCTCGTCGATCCACTTGTTCATCCGGCCGGTGGCGATCTTGTCGGCGATCTCGGCGGGCTTGCCGGTGGCGGTGGCCTCGGCGACGAACTCGGCCTTCTTGGCCTCGACGTCGGCGGCGGGCAGGGAGCCGGGGTCGATGGCGGCGGGCACCGGGCGGATCAGGCCGTCCATGTTGCACACGTGCTGGGCCAGCCCGATGCGGGTCTCGTCGTCGACCGCGCCGGTAAAGACGACCAGGCCGCCGAGCTTGTTGTTGTGGTGGAGGTAGTCGCCGACCGCCCCGCCGTTGGGCGCGGTGACCTTCAGGCCGCGGGCGAACGAGGCGTTCTCCTTGGTGGTGATGCGGATGCCGTCGATCACCTCGGTGATCGCGTCGTTGGTTTGCACCTCGCCGTCGGGCCCCTCGAGGGCGAGGTCGGCGATCTTCTTGCAGGCGGCGATGAAGTCGGCGTTCTTGGCGGTGAAGTCGGTCTCGGTGTTGACCTCGATCATGGCCACCGACTTGCCGTCCGGCGAGACCGCCACGGCGATCGCGCCCTCGGCCGCGGCGCGGTCGGTGCGGTCGTCCATCTTGTCCTTGAGCCGTTCGCGCAGGATTTCGACGGCCTTGTCGGCGTCGCCGCCGGCTTCGGTGAGGGCCTTCTTGCATTCCATCATGCCCACGCCCGTGCGGTCACGGAGGGCTTTGACATCAGCG
>JANQFP010000032.1 GCA_028277795.1 Rhodospirillales bacterium | reverse complement strand
TAGCCCGCATTTCTCACATCCACCATGGTCTGCGCGGCGTTGTCCCGCCGACAGGGTAGGAGAACTGCGCCGCGCGATGCGGGGCCATCGGGCAAGCGGCTCGACGCAGACCGTGGCGGATGTGAGAATTGTGGGCTAGGGTTTTCCCAAAAGGGGCGCGGCGAGGGGGCGCTCCGGCATCGGCGGAACGCGAATCCCGCGCAAAGGGACGCCCGATCGTCGGACGGGGATCATGGAACGGAGCATATTTCGGTACATCTTCCGCTACAGCCGGAATCAGCAAATCCTTCTGCTGATCTTCGTCGCCATTTCTTTCCCGTTCCTGTACCTGTACTTGCAGCTTCCGAAAGAGATCATCAACCGGGCCATCGGCGGCCAGAGCTACCAGTGGGAGCTCCTCGGCCGGTCGTTCGAGCAGATTCCCTACCTGATGATCCTGTCCGGGGTGTTCCTGGCCCTGGTCCTGGTCAACGGCGGCTTCAAGTACTTCATCAACGTCTACCGCGGCGTGGTTGCCGAACGCATGCTGCGGCGGCTGCGCTACCAGCTCATCGAACGGGTGATGCGCTTCCCCCTGGCGCGGTTCCGCGACGTCTCGGAGGGCGAGGTGGTGGCCATGGTGACCACCGAGACCGAGCCGCTCGGGGGGTTCATCGGCGACGCCTTCTCGCTGCCCGCCTTCCAGGGCGGGACGGCGCTCACCATCCTGATCTTCATGTTCGTCCAGGACCCGGTGATGGGCATCGCCGCCATCGCCCTCTATCCCATCCAGGCCTACATCATCCCCAAGCTGCAGCGCCAGGTGAACGAGCTGGCCAAGGAACGGGTGCGCAACGTGCGCAAGCTGTCCGAGCGGCTGGCCGAGACGGTGGCCGGGGTGCGCGAGATCCGCGCCCACAACACGAACCTCTTCGAGCTGGCCGACTTCAGCGAGCGCCTGGGCCGCATCTACGACGTCCGCTACCGCATCTACCGGAAGAAGTTCTTCATCAAGTTCCTCAACAACTTCCTCGGCCAGTTGACGCCGTTCTTCTTCTTCTCCATCGGCGGCTACCTGGTCATCACCACCGACTTCTCCTTCGGCGCCCTGGTCGCCGTGCTGGCCGCCTACAAGGACCTTTCGGCGCCGTGGAAGGAGCTGCTGACCTTCTACCAGCGCAAGGAGGACGCCCGCATCAAGTACGAGCAGCTGATCGAGCAGTTCGAGCTGCCGGACCTGCAGGCGGCGGACGCCGACGGGGAGGTGGAGACGCCGCCGGAGCCCCTGGGCTCGCCGCTGGTGCTGTCCAACGTCGCGGTGGTGGAGCCCGGCGGGCATGCGTCCCTGGACGGCGTCTCGTTCTCCATGGAGACCGGCGACCACGTGGCCCTGGTGGGGCCGGGCGGCGGCGGCAAGTCGCGGATCGCCCAGCTGGTGGCCCGGCAGATCCGGCCGTCGCGCGGGCGCATCGTGGCCGGCGGCCGCGACTTCACCGCCTTTTCCGACGCCGCCATCGGCACCTACCTGGCCTACGTGGACCGCGAGGCCTACATCCGCTCCGGCACAATCGCGGACTGCCTGCTCTACGGCCTGAAGCACCGCCCCGTCAGCAACGGCGCCGACGACGGGCCCGAGCGCGAGAAATGGCGCCGCGAGGCCGAGGCCTCCGGCAACACTCCCTTCGACCTGGACGACCAGTGGATCGACACCGACGACCTGGGCGGCGACGGCACCCTGCCCCAGCGCCAGCAGGCCGCCCTGCGCGCCGCCGGCCTGGAGGACGACGTCCTGCAAATGGGATTGGCCACGGTCATCGACCCCCACGCCGACCCCGACCTGGCCGCCGCCATCCTCGAGGCGCGGGCGCTGATGCGGGACCGCCTGGCCGACCCCGACGTGGCCGGCCTGGTCGAGACCCTCGACGCGGACCGCTTCAACACCAACGCCACGGTGGCCGAGAACCTGCTGTTCGGCAAACCCATCGGCACCGATTTCGAGATCGATCGGATCGGCGACCACGAGTACGTCCAGTGGGTGCTGGACGAGGCGGACCTGACCGGCCCGTTCCTCGATATCGGCCGCTCCATGGCCGCCCTGATGATCGAGCTGTTCGGCCGCCTGGAGCCCGATCATCCGTTCTTCGAGCAGTTCAGCTTCGTCGACGCCGACGACCTGCCCGATCTGGAGCGCGCCGTCAGGACCTTCGACGCGTCGGGAGCGACGGCGCTCGCCAAGGAGGATCGGGCCCGCCTCCTCAGCCTGCCGTTCAAGCTGATCGACGCCCGCCACCACATCGACGACATCGACGCCCCGATCCAGGCCCGCATCCTGGAGGCGCGGCGCATCTTCCGCATATCGCTGCCGCCGCACCTGCGCGGCGCCATCGAGTTCTTCGACGCCGACCGGTACCACGCGTCGGGCACCATCCAGGAGAACATCCTGTTCGGCAAGATCGCCGCCGAACGGTCGGAAGGGGCCGCCCGCATCGGCGCCCTGACCGCCCAGGTGATCGAGGACCTGGGCCTGCGCGAGGCGGTGACCGTGGCCGGCACGACCTTCGACGTGGGCATCGCCGGGCGCCGGCTGACAGCCGTTCAGCGCCAGAAGCTGGCCATCGCCCGCTGCCTGCTCAAGAACCCGCAGCTGATGGTGGTCAACGAGGCCACGGCGTCCCTGGACAGCGCCACCCAGGCCCGCATCTTCGCCAACATCAAGGAGGAGATGGCCGACGGCGGGCTCCTGTGGGTGGACGACGAGGTGTCGGACGAAAGCCAGTTCGACCGCGTCCTGCTGGCCGAGCACGGGCGGATCGAGGACAGGACCGCCGACCGCCCGCCGGCCGCACCCGAGGCCCCCGAGGTACCGGAGGCGCCGGCCCCGTTGCCCGCCGACGAGGCGCCGCCGCCGGGGGAGACGACTCCGCGGCTGGACCAGAACCTGCGGGTCATCTCCGGCATCCCCATCTTCGCCGGGCTCGATACGGCGCAGCAGAAGCTGCTGGCCTTCGCCTGCGAACGCCGGGTCTTCGCGCCGGGCGCCCGGCTGATGCGCCAGGGCGACGTGGGCGAGACGGCCTACGTCATCGTTTCCGGCGACGCCGACGTGATCGTCGACACCCCGTCGGGGCCGATCACCCTGGCCACGGTGGGCCGGGGCCAGGTGGTGGGCGAGCTGGCCCTGCTCAGCGAGGCGCCGCGCACGGCCACCGTCCGCGCCAATGTCGAGGTCGTGGCCCTGCGCATCCACAAGGACGTGTTCTTCAAGCTGGTCACCGGCAGCGCCCAGGTCAGCGCCGGCCTGACCCGCATGATCGCCAACCGCCTGACCCAGACCCTGGCCACCTTCGCCGGCGGCTCGCCGGAGCTGTACGACGTGGTCACCGGCCTGCCCAACGTCAGCCTGTTCAAGGACCGGCTCATGCACACCGCGGCCCAGGGCAAGCGCGAGGGGCGGGTGTCGGCCCTGGTCCTGGTCAAGCTGGGCGCGGTCGCGGCCCTCGCCGAGGAGGAGGACGACACCCTGCGCGCCGAGGTGCTCAAGGGGGTCTCGTCCCGGCTGCGCCAATGCCTGCGCGAAGGCGATACCATCGGCCGCCTGGAGAGCGTCGAGTTCGGCATCATCGCCAACGCGTCCGCCTCGGCCAAGGTGGACACCGACGTGCTGACCCAGCGCCTGCGCGAGACCTTCGACGAGCCCCTGGCCGCGGGCGAGCGGATGGTTCCCCTGAAGGACTCCCTGGACCTCTCCGTCTATCCCATCGACGACGAGAACGTCGAGGTGGTCAGCGAGCAGCTGTGATGCCGGCGCGCCTTTGACCCGAGAAGCGAAGCGCCGTCCTGGCGCGCCGGCAAGCCCGCGCGGCGCCTGAGCGCCACCGCCTTCGCATGAAATGGCCCGGAGGGTCGTTTCATTGGCGGGGCGGTACAAGGGTGTGGTGCAGGCGGTCGACCAGCCGCTGGCGGGCCGCCGGGACGCCGCCGGCCCGGTGGACGAAGACGTGGCGGTCGAGGAAGTGGCCGGTCAGCCGCAGGCCGTCGGCCACCGCCGCCCCGTCTCCGGTGGCGCCCTCGGCGAGCAGGAACGGCGGCAGCGCCAGCAGCTTCTCCCGGTACGGCTCCCCGGCCGACAGGGACACGGCCCGCCCGGTCTTGGGCGACACGTAGGCCAACTGGTCGTTGCCGCCGGTGGCCGCGCAACGGCTGAGGTCGAGCCCGAATCCCAGCTCGCCCAGCAACCCCAGCTCCCACTTGACGTAGGCGGACGGCCACTGCTCCCCGGCCAGGGCGTCGAGCAGGGCGGCTAGGCCGGCGAACACGGCCGGATGGGCCTCCCGTTCCGGCAGCGCGACGGCGGCCACCGCACAGGCGGCGCTGAGGCCGGCCAGCCGCAGGGGATCGCCGAGCAGGGCCGCGGCCACCGCCCCGGTGGGCTCGCACGCGTAGGTGCCCAGGTGGTCGGCCAGGCGCGCCCGCCAGGTGGCGCGGACCCGGTTGCCCGGCTGCAGCACCCCGCGCAAACGCTTTCCGGCGCCGCCCCGCACCAGGCCGGCGTGCACGCCATGCTCCCGGGTCAGCAGGCGGGCCACGGCGGCGGCCTCGCCATGGGGCCGGGTCGACAGCACGATGGCGTCGTCGGTCCACTCCATGGTCCCAGTGTAGACCATCCCCCGCCGCCGGGGGTCGTGGTGACGGTTGGCGGCGAATCTGCTAAAATAGAGGTAAGGAATTGGGGGTTACCACGATGATTGAAATCAAGAAAAAGTCGACCGGCGAGGTGCTCGCCGCCGTCGACGGGGAGTCCCTTGCCGGCGCCGACCTGCGCCACAAGCGCCTGCGCGAGGCCGACCTGCGCGGCGCCGACCTCACCGGGGCCCGCCTGGATTCGGCCGACCTCCGGGGTGCCGACCTCAGCGGGGCCAAGCTGCCGCAGGCGTCCCTGAAGTCGGCCAAGCTCGACGAGGCGGACCTCAGCGGCGCCGACCTGCGCGGCGCCGTGTTCTCCGATGGCAGCCACGCCCGCACGGCGCAGATGTTCCGCTGCACCCTGGCCGGGGCCGACCTCACCGGCGCCGACCTGCGCCAGGTGGAGCTGCGCGAGGCCAACCTGGAGGGCGCCAACCTGAGCCTCACCGACCTGCGCAAGGCGTGCGTCATCGGCAGCAACCTGGCCCGCGCCACCATCCGCAACGCCCTGTGGATCGACATCAACCTGCGCGAGGCCGACCTGCGCCAGGCCGATCTCCGGGACAGCCACCTCAACGAGGCCAACCTGATCGGCGCCAACCTGACGGGGGCCACCCTGGGCAGCGCCGACGGCACCCACGTGGCGGTGCTCGACCTGGCCAACATGGAGGACGCGGTGCTGGCCCATGCGGATCTGCGTTTCGCCAAGTTCATGTCGGTGAATTTCACCAACGTGGACCTGACCGGGGCCGACCTCACCCGCGCCCTGCTCGGCGGCGCCATCATGCGCGACGCCAACGTGCGCGACGCCGATTTCAACGGCGTCGAGCTGGCGACGGTGACCATGGATTTCGCCAACTTCACCGAAGCCCGCAACGCCGACGTGCCGTCCTACAAGACCGACATCCGCTGAGGGCGCGCGGGGCTGCCCACTGCCGATCCAACCCGCCTCGTCACTCCCGCGCAGGAGCGTGTGAAGGAATCCGGGCCTGGGGCGGGGATGGTTGGGTTGACGGGTGCGGGCGGTGGCCGGGGGTGTGGTTTTCGGTGTCGGCGGGTGGATCGGTCGCGGTGTCATGGCGCCTGGTCCACGGGGCGCAGCCGGTGTGCCTGCATCAGGTTGTTGGCCAGCGCCTGGAGGAGGACGCAGCATCGGACCTTGGCCAGACCGCGGACCGGCATGCGCCCCATGCCCCGGTTCTTGAGGATGCCGTTGAGGGTCTCGATGCGTTTTCGCCGCCGCATCGCGGCGTCGCCGTCCGCCGTCGCCATCCGGGCCCGCCACGCCTTGAGCGCCGCGGGCTCCTTGCGCCGGCGCCAATCGCGCTTGCGGCGGCTGTCGGCTGTGATGTCCTGGCGATCCTCGGGCGGCGGGGCGAACACCGCGACCGGACCCTGCGGGTGATCGGCCAGCGCCACGATCTCGTCGTGGGTCGCCAGCTTGCCGTCCGCCAGCAGACGGCGCGGCGCCCGCCCGTAGCGCTCCACCAGTTGCCCGACCATGGGTCCGGCGAGCCCCGTGTCGTTGCGTCGGTCGGTCGCCTCGACGCCGACCACGAACCAGCCGGCGGCCGCGATGTGGACGTTGTAGGCGGGCGCCACGGCACGATCGG
>JANQFP010000156.1 GCA_028277795.1 Rhodospirillales bacterium | reverse complement strand
GAGCAGTACCTGCTGCGAGCTCTCCTGATGTACTCGCGCGGATTCGAGGTCGTGTTCGGCTGTGCCTATGCCCACTTCGTCCTACCCGAGCTTCTCGAGCAGCTGCTGGGCGCACGGTACGGTGGGGGCAGCTTCTGGATGCGGAAGATCGCGTAGCGCGACTCTCACCGTGGCTCGCCCGCCGGGTCCCCGGGGCCGGTCGCGGAGCGCCCGACCCACCAACCGATTCCCGCGGTAACCAGATCGCCGAGTAGAGTGACAAAGCGAAAGGCCAGGGCGGCGGTGGCGGCGTCACTCCGGCCCATGGCATCGGTCAGCAGCAGCGTGATCGTTGCTTCCCGTACCCCGAGGCCTGCCGGGGCGCCGACGACGACGAAGCCCACGGCCCAGGAGGCCGTATAGACCCAGACGGCCTCGGCCCAACCGACCGGCGACGCCGCGCTCAGCCAGCCGGCTTGGACCAACGCCCAGAGGACGGTACCGAAGGCCACGAAGGACACTGCGTAGAGCACGAGGGCCGGGCCCAGGTTGGCGACCAACTGGACACTCGAGAGCTTCGGCAGGCCGCCGAGCCTGTCCCGGATCACCGGGCTCCGCCGCAACCCGAAATCGATGAGCGGCCACGCGACGACTGCCGCGACGATCGCCAGGAGCAGCAGGCCGGTGCTCAGCGTGGATCCGGCCGGCGGCTCGCCGCGCAGGGAGCGGAAACGGCCGCCGACGCCCGAGAGGACGATTGCCGCCCCTACGGCGAGCTGGCCGACGACCTCCAGGGCGCTGGCCGCCACCACCACCACCTGGCGCTGGCCGATCTCCGCCGCCAGCAGCTGGCGGCCGACGTAGTGCCCGACGTTCCCCGGAAAGTACTTGGCCACCCAGGTGCGGGCCCACACGGCGATCGCCCTTCTCGGCCGGCCTCTCGTGCCGTAGACCCCGGTGAGCCACCACCAGGCGGTGGCCATGAGCGCGATCGACAACACTCCGTAGATGACGCTGCTCAGCGCTATTGTGAGGGTCAGCGGGCCGGCCGCGATGCGGCCGCTCAGATCGCGCGCATTCGAGAGGATCGGCCGCAGCACCCAGGCGATCGACACCAGAGCCAGCAGCCAGCCGGCGCGGCGGGCCGCGCTTCGCCACCGCTCACGCCCGGCTTCGGTCGCTGCCACTTCGCTGCTCAAGGTCTGGAACATAGCACCGACGGGATCCCGGTCGGCGCTAGGTCGGACCTCGTCGATTGTGTTCTACTAGCCCGGACGCGAGGCAGGGAGACCGAAGTATGCGGCCGGCCGTGAGCCGGCCGGGGTGCCCCCGCCGGAGCCGCCAGTGAAGTTGATCATCCAGATCCCCTGCTACAACGAGCAGGAGTTCCTGCCCCAGACTCTCGCGGACCTGCCCCGGTCCCTGGAGGGCTTCGACGTGGTCGAGTGGCTTGTGGTCGACGACGGCTCGACCGACGAGACGGCCCAGGTGGCGCGCCGGTATGGCGCGGACCACGTCGTCCGCCACATCACCAACATGGGCCTGGCACGGAGCTTCATGACCGGTCTGGAAACCTGCATCGCCCGCGGCGCCGACGTCATCGTGAACACGGATGCGGACAATCAGTACTGCGCCGACGACATCCCGAAGCTCGTCGCGCCGATTCTGGAGCGAC
>JANQFP010000090.1 GCA_028277795.1 Rhodospirillales bacterium | reverse complement strand
AGCATGAGCGTGCCGGGCTCGGGGATGCCGGCGATCGACTCGAACGCCCCGACGCCGTGCACCGCGTCGTAGCTCGCCTTGAAGGCGAGGAAGTCGTGGATGTCGTTGTCGAGGTCGTGGTCGATGTCGCCCAGCTGGAACGATTGCAGCAGCGTCAGGCCGGTCATGTCGGCGCCGAACCCGCCCTTGAAGTCGATCCAGTCGAACACGTCGACGGCGCCGTTCATGTTGGTGTCCGCGTCGAGCGGTGACTCGTCGACGATGAACGGCACCTCCTCGCCGGCGTTGATCGTGACCGACTGGAAGCTGTAGTTGGTGATCACGCCGTTGGCGTACGCCTTGCCGGTGATCAGCAGCTCCAGCGTGCCGCTGTCGAGCGTGGCCAGCGGGGCGTCCACGTCGTCCAGCCAGGTGAGGATGTCGTTGCTGAGCGCGTCGACGATCGCGTCGTTCGTGGCCGCCACGTTGGTGCTTTCGCTTATGTCGGTCGCCAGGTTGTACAGCTCGTAGCTCTGGTCCTCGTAGTTGTAGAGCAGCTTCCAGTCGCCGTCGCGCACCACGGACTGCGGCCTCTGGTTGCGGCCGCCGTCGATCAGGTAGCCCGGCAGGTGCCAGTACACCTCGTCCCGGCCGAGGTTCGCGGTGGCGTCGGCGATGATGCCGGACAGGTCCACGCCGTCGTTGACCTGCGCCGGCAGCGTCGCGCCCGCGTAGCTGGCGAACGTGCGGTAGAAGTCGATCGGCATCACCGGCGTGTCGTTGACCGTGCCGCCGTCGACCAGGGCCGGGTTGCCCGACCACGCGATCATCGGCACGCGGAGGCCGCCCTCGTCCAGCTCGCCCTTCTGCCCCTTGAGCGTGCTGTTGTTCGACTGGTTCTGCCGGCCGCCGTTGTCGGAGTAGAAGATGACGATCGTGTTCTCGTCGAGGTTCTGGCCCGGGTTGCTGGGGTCGGGCGTGGTCTCGAGGTAGTCGATCAGGCGGGCGACCGACTGGTCCAGGCCCTCGATCAGCGCGCCGAACGAGGCGTTGGTGTCTTCCGTGCCCGGCGTCTTGTTCTGGTACTTGTGCAGCAGGTCGTCGCGGGCCTGGTTGTTGCCGATGGGCGTGTGCACGGCGTGCGAGCTGTACTGCACGAAGAACGAGCCGCTCTTGTTCGCGTCCATGAAGTCGATCGCCGCGTCGGCCGAGGCGTCGGTCACGTGCTTGGCGGTGCCGACCAGGCCGTTGATGGCGGCCAGCTGGTTCGCGTCGGCCAGCTCCGCGGCGGTGTAGTGGGGCTTGATGTGGTCGTCGACGTACTGCTGGGTGTAGTTGGCCGCGTACGGGTCGAGGCCGGCGGTGATGCTGCCGCCGAACACCCCGCCGGAGGCGTGGTACGCGCCGGGCCCGCCCGCGGTGCCGCCGCCGAAGTTCTGGTCGAAGCCGTGGCTGGCGGTGATGGACGCCGCGTTGTCGGTCACGTGGAACTTGCCGATGTAGGCCGTGGTGTACCCGGCGGACTGCAGCGTCTCGGCGTGGGTGATGGTGCTGTTGGGCAGCGCGTCGTCCCCGCCGGGCAGGCCCTGCGCCGGGCCGACCAGCAGCGTGCCGGGGCCGCCGCGGTTGAGGTCGCCGACCTGGTAGACGTTGTTGGTCGAGCGCGGCGCGTAGGCGCCGGAGAGGATCGCCGTGCGTGTCGGGGCGCAGTTCTGGTTGGCGTAGGCGCTGGTGAACGCCATGCCCTGGCTGGCCAGCACCTCGAGCCTGGGCGTCTCGTAGAAGTCGGACGGGTCGCCCA
>JANQFP010000246.1 GCA_028277795.1 Rhodospirillales bacterium | reverse complement strand
CGGAGCCCGGCCATGACGTGTTAAGATTGAACGTTTTCTCTTGCATATCTACCATCGGGCGCTCTCGCGTCTAAACCGGACAGCAGTGGGTCGGGCCCGGCAATCCATGGACCCCCGGGTCGGGCCCGGGGGTGACGGGAAGGGGAAAGCGAGTCCCACCAATCCCGAACCGCGCCTAGTGGTCTGGATGAGACATATGGCCCCCATACGACGGCCTTCCGAGGTCATCCGACCAGGCGCGCGCCGCGCCGTGATGCTGGAGCATCACAAGCGTCGCGCAACGCCGCCGGGGGGCTCGGAAGGCCGTCGTAGGGGTACCTTATGTCTCATCCAGACCACTAGTTCTCGGAATTCTCGCCGGACGTGGCGAGGAAGATGATCTCGCCCACCTGGTCCTCCAGGGACCTGTAGTCGCGGGTCTTGGTGATGGCGCCGCCGGGGGGAATGACCGCCTCGGCGCCGCCCGGCTCCAGGCGCACGTACTTGCCGCCGAGCAGGCCCTCGCTGGCGATGGTCGCCACCGTGTCCTCGGGCAGCTTGACGCCGGGGGCGATGGACAGGGTGACGACGGCGTCGAAGGTATCGCCGTCCAGCCGGTGGTCGACCACGCTGCCCACCTTGATGCCGCTGATGCGCACGTCGCTGCCGCGGGCCAGGCCGCCGATCTTGAGGAAGGACGCGGTCACCTCGTAGCCGACGACGGCGCGGATCTCGGCCGTGGTGTAGGCGAGATAGACGAACCCCGCGGCCACCAGCAGGACCACGGCACCGAGCACGGTCTCCATGACGTTGCGGCGCATGGCTACTGGACTCCCCCTTGCCAGGCGCGCTTCTTGCGGCCCTCGGTGATGATCAGCTCCAGCAGCTCGCCGACGATCACCGCGTCCTGGGTGAAGTGGAGGACGTCGCCGTCGGCCAGCATGTCCTCCTCGGCCCCCGGCTGCAGCTCCACGTACTTGGAGCCGAACAGGCCGTCGGTGTGGATGGCGGCCGCCGTGTCCGTCGGCAGCGGGACCGGGGACTCGAGGCGCAGGGTCACCGTCGCCCGGTAGTCGCCACCCAGGACCTGGTCCTCGACGGTGCCGATGCGGACGCCGCCCAGGCGCACCTCGTCGCCGACCGCGAGACCGTCGATGCGGTTGAAGGTGGCCTCCACCAGGTAACCGGTGGCGGCGGAGCGGGCGGCGGCCTTGCCGCCACCGTAGGAGAACCCGAGGACGACGAACAACGCCAACACGACTACCGCGCCGACCAGGGTCTCGCGGGTCTCAGGCGCCATGGGGTCCCCACTCGCCCGCGTCGGCCGGCCCGCCCGCGCCGGATGCCGGACTCATTCCGGCACCCACGGCTCGTAGTCGCCGGTGGCCGGGGCCCGCCGTCCGCCGCGCAGGGGGTGGCCCTGGGGCAGGTAGGCGTCGGCCGTGCCGGTGGGGTTGGGTTGGGTTTCCTTCTGCCACGGCATGGCCTTCACCGCGCGCTCGGTGAGCGGCGCCGGCTCGGTGTGGTGGAGCCAGGCATGCCATTCCGGTGGCACCCGGGTCGGATCGGGCGGGCCCTTGAACACGGTCCAGCGCCGCTCCCGGCCGTGCAGCGCGCGCCCCTTGCTGCGGTAGTAGCGGTTGCCGAACTCGTCGGTGCCGACCAGCTCGCCACGCAGCCAGGTGTAGATCAGGGTGCCGATGGTCATGCCGCCTCCCCGCCCCTCCTCGGGCGGCGCAAATATGGCACCTGCCGGCGGGGCCGTCCAGCCCGCGGGCGGCGTCACGACCGGGCGACGACGGGTACGTCGTCGACGACCCGGTCGCCCGGATGCAGGATCACCGACTCGCCGTCCTCCAGCCCGCCGGCGATCTCGGCCTCCAGGCCGCCGCGCCGGCCGAGACGGACGTGGCGCAGCCCGGCCCGGCCGTCGACGACGACGAACACCGCCCAGGCGTCGCCGTCGCGGAACAAGGCGCTCAAAGGGAGCTTGAGGACGTCGGCACCCTCCCACAGCACGATCCGCGCCTCGACCCGGTAGCCGTGCCCCAGGCGCCGCCCGCGCTCATCCGCGTTGGTGAAATCGATGATCACGTTGACCCGCTGCTCCTCGATGCCCAGCGCCGAGACCTTGGTGAAGCCGGTGGGCTCCACCCGGCGCACGCGGCCCTCCAGGTCGACGCCGCCGCCCCATTGCTCCATGATCACGCGCTGGCCCGGCTCCACCTTGACCGCGTCGGCGGACAGCAGGTCGACGACCACCTCCAGGTCCTCCGGATCCCCGATCTCCGCCAGCGGCTCGCCGGCCTCGACGACGCCCGCGCTTTCGTGGAGCACCTTGAGCACACTGCCGCCGACCGGGGCGCGGATGGGGATGCACTCGCAGGGGCCGTGGCGTTCCGCCGCTTCCAGAGGCGAAAGAAGCAGCGCCCGCGCCTGCTCCAGCTCGTGGTCGCGCACGCGCAGCGCAGCGCGCGCCGTCGCCACCGCCGCCTTGGTGGTGCGGAAGGCCCGCTCCGCCTCCTCCAGGGCGCGTTCGGAGATGGTCTCATTGCGGATGAGCGCGCGCGCCCGCTCGACGTCGGCACGCGCGAAGTCGAACTCGGCCTCCGCCTCCTCCAACTCGGCGTCGGCCAGCGCGCGCGCCGCCTCCGCGGCCCGCACCGCCGCCTTGGCCTGGGCCTCGGTGCGGAGGTCGAGGAAGGCGGGGTCGATGGGCTCGATCTCCGCCACCACCGTCTGATCGGCGACGACGGCATCGCCCACGTCCAGGTCGATGCGCAGCGCCCGGCCCGTGATCGGGGCGGACAGCACGAACACGTCCTTGACCCGGGTCTCGCCTTCCTCGTCGACGGTCACCATCAGCGGCCCGCGCGCCACCGTCGCCATGTCCACGGCGACCGGTTGGGGCCGCAACGCATAGGCCACCGCCGCCGCCAGGGCGAGCCCGAGCCCCGTCCACAGCACCAGCCGTCGCGCCTTCGCACTCATTTGTTTCCCCTCACTCCCGTGTCTTCAGCACCTCGACCAGGTCGAGCCGGTCGAGCCGGCGACGCACCAGCGCGGCCGAGACCGCCGCCGCCCCGAGGCAGATCAGGGTGGCGATGCCGTAGGTCGAATCGTCGACGATCAAGGGCACCCGGTAGAGCTCGGTGTCGAAGGCTTGCACCGTCAGCGCCGCCAGGCCGAACCCGGCGAGGCAGCCGAGCGGCAGGCCGGCCAAGGTGAGCAACCCGATCTCGCCCAGCAGGATGTAGGAGATCTCGGACCGCCGGAAGCCCAGGACCCGGAGCGTCGCCAGCTCCCGGCCACGCTCCGACAGCGCGATGCGCGTCGCGTTGTAGACCACACCGAAGGCAAGGGCGCAGGCGAAGCCCGTGAACATGAACACGTAGATCATCAGGGTCTCGCCGATGGTCCGGTAGAACATGTCCACGGCCGCGCGGCGCAAGGTGACCGCGGACACCGCCGGCACCTCCTTGAGGGTAGCGAACAGCTCCGCCTGGCGGGACTCGTCCACCAGCAGGTGGGCGCCGCTCACGACCGGCCGGTCCCGCATCAGCCGGTTGAGGGCCGCCATGTCCATATACGCAGGCTTCCCGATGTAGGTCTCGAAGAGGTCGGCGACGGGCACGCGGCGCACGGCGCGGCGCCCCTCCAGGACCTCCACCGTCACCGTGTCGCCCCACCCGACCCCGAGCATCTCGGCCATCTTGGTGGACAGCACCAGGCCTTCCGGCGGCACCCGCAGGACCCGGCCGCCGGAATCGTAAATCAGGTTGAGGTGCGCCTCCGGCAGCACCCCCTGGACGGCTTCGCGCTCGGAGCGGTTGCCCGCCCTGAGGCGGGCCTCGACTGTCCTCACCGGCTCGACCGCGAGGACCCCGGGAAGATGCGCGAACCCCCGGGTCACGTCGCTCGACCGGGCGTCGGTCAGCGACACCGTCACGTCCTGGTGCTGGGCCCGGAAATAGAACACCTCGACCATATGGTCGATGGCGTCTATCCAATGAAGGGCGATGACCAGCACCGCAACCGACATGGCGATGCCGGCACTGGTCAAGAACGCGCGCACCGGCCAACGCAGGATCTGGCGGACGACGATCCGGCTCGGCTGGTCCAGCGCCCGCTGGAGGAGCGCGTCAAGCGGCCCGTCACCCCCGTAGCTGGGGGGCGCCGGCGGCACCATGGCCTCCGCCGGCGGCAACGCCACCGCCCGCCGCACCGCCCCCACGGCACCGAACAGGGCGGCGCCGAGGCTGACCAGGGCCGCCGTGACGAAGGCGTCGGGCTGGAGCCTGAAGTAGAGCAGCGGAAAGCGGTAGAACTCGGCATAGGTCTCGACGTTGACGCGGCCCAGCCAGGCCCCGACGCCCCAGCCCAGCAAGATGCCGACGATGGACATGGCCATGACCAGCTTGGCGTAATGCCAGGCCACCGCGCCGTCGCTGTAGCCGAACGCCTTCAACAACCCGATCTCGCTCCGTTCGGTGGCGATGAGACGGGCCAGCACCATGTTGGTGAGAAAGGCGGCGACGGTGAGGAAGATGGTGGGCAGGATGCCGGACATGGTCTTGAGCTGCTCGATGTCGGCCATCAGGAACCAGTTGGAAACCTGGTCGGCGCGGTCGTAGGCGCCGGTGCCGCCGTAACGGTCGATGATGCGGTCCAGCCGCTGGATCACATCGGCGGCCGACGTGCCCCGCAACAACGTCAGCGAGACCTCGTTGAAAGCGCCGTCCAGGTCGAACGCGGCCGCCAGTGCCTCGCGGCCCATCCACAGGACGCCGAAACGCTGGTTGTCGGGCACCAAGGCGCCCGGGCCGAGGGTGTAGACGAACTCCGGCGACAACGCCGTGCCGACGACGCGAAGGGTCCGTCTCTTGCCGTTGATGATGGCGGCGAGCTGATCGCCGAGACCGAGGCCGTGGGCCTCGGCGAAAGGCTCGCCGAGCACAACCTCGTCGGGTCGCCCGGGGGCCACCGGCCGCCCGGTCCGCATGGCCAGCCGGTTGAGCAGTGGCTCGCCGTGCTCGGGCATCGAAACGAGCTGGCCGATGACCGGCTCGGCGAAGCCGGGGATGTCGAGGGTGGCGCTCTCCACGATGCGGGTCTCCACCGCCTGGACGCCGGGCAGGGCGGCAATGCGCGCGGCCAGGCCTTCGGGGGCCCGTTTGACGGTGGCGAACACGTGGGCGAAGCGATAGCGCTCGTAGTAGGCCATCGCCGTCTCTTCCAGGGCCCGCATGGCGCCCAGCGACATCACCAAGACGCCGACGCCCGAGGCGACCACCATGGCGACGGCGATCACCTGGCCTCGGAGACGCCAAAGATCGCGCGCGAGCTTGCGGTCCAGGGCGCGCACGAGCGTCTACCAGTCGAGGGCCCGCGCCGCGCGCCGGTGCGGGTTCGTGCGGACATCGGCGATGGTGCCGTCGGCGAATGACAGGACGCGGTCGGCCATGTCGGCGATGACGGCGTTGTGGGTGATCAGCGCCGTGGTGGTGCCGAGTTCCCGGTTGACCCGTTCGATGGCCTCCAGCACCAGGATGCCGGTCTGGCTGTCCAGCGCCCCGGTGGGCTCGTCGCACATCAGCACGTCGGGACGCTTGGCGATGGCGCGGGCGATGGCGACCCGCTGCTGCTCGCCGCCGGACAACTGGGCCGGGAAATGCCGCCGGCGTTCGCCGAGGCCGACCAGGCCAAGGGCGTCGGCGGGGGCCAGGGGGTCTTTCGCGATCTCGGTGACCAGCGAGACGTTCTCCTCGGCGGTCAGGCTGGGGATGAGGTTGTAGAACTGGAACACGAACCCCACGTGGTCGCGCCGGTAGCGGGTGAGCGCGGCGTCATCGAAGGCGGTGAGCTCTTCCCCCAGGAAGACCACCTGCCCGCCGGTGGGCCGGTCGAGCCCGCCCAGGATGTTGAGCAGCGTCGACTTGCCGCTGCCCGAGGGCCCCAGCAGGATGATCAGCTCGGACGCCTGCAGATCCAGGTCCACGCCGCGCAGGGCGTCGACGGTGACATCGCCGGTCCGGTAGACCTTGGTCAGTCCGCGGGCGGCGAGGACGGTGCCGTCCCCGGGCTGCGGCCGGGACATGTTCGGCGGCGCGGTCATCGCCGCCACCCCGGCGCGCGACCGTGGGCGGGCACCGGACCCCGCGTGCGCGGCCGGCTCATGGGCCGCCGGGTCGCGGCATGGCCACGCCCCGCTCGGGGGTCAGCCGGCGGCCCTCGCGCAGCAGGAGCTCCATCTCGTCGGCGGTGAGCGGCGGGCTGAACAGCAGGCCCTGCATGTGGTCGCAGCCGCGGCTCTGCAGGTAGGTGAACTGCTCGCGCTCCTCGACTCCCTCGGCGACCACCGTCATGTGGAGGGCGCGGGCCATGGCGATGACGGCGTCGACGATGGCCGCGTCGCTGCCGTCGGCCAGGATGTCCATGACGAAGGAGCGGTCGATCTTCAGCTTGGCGATGGGGAACTGCTTGAGGTGGCTGAGGGACGAATACCCGGTGCCGAAGTCGTCGATGGCCGCGGAGACGCCGATGTCGGCCAGCCGGGTGAGCACGTCCACCGCCTCCGCCGGGCGGGTCATCAGCGAGCTTTCCGTCAGCTCCACCTCCAACTGGGCGGGATCGAGGCCGGTGTCGGCGAGGGCCTCCTCGACCATCCTGAGCACCGTCCGCGGCCGGCCGAACTGGCGGCCCGAGACATTCACCGCCACCGGCGGCGGATCCAGGCCGGCGTCCTGCCACGCCCTGTTCTGGGCGCAGGCGCGGCGCAGGATGCGGCCGCCCAGGTCGCCGATCAGGCCGGCGTCCTCGGCCACCTCGATGAACTCCTCGGGCGGGATCATGCCGAGGCGGGCGTGGGACCAGCGGGCCACCGCCTCCATGCCGATCACGATGCCGGTGCGCATGTCCACCTGGGGCTGGTAGTAGGGCACGAACTCGTCGTTCTTCAGGGCGCGGCGCAGGCGGCTTTCCAGGACCTGCACCTGGAGCACCCGGGAGTTCATCTCCTCGGCGAACCACAGGCAGGTGCCGGGCCCGTGCTCGCGCGCCCGGCGCAGCGCCGTGCCGGCGTTCATCAGCAGCGCGTCGGCGGCGTCGCCGTCCCTGGGGTACAGCGCCACGCCGACGGCGGCGGCCACCTCCAGGCTGCGCTCGCGGACCTGGAAGGGGGTGGCGAAGCCGTTGAGGATGCGCTCGGCCTTGGCCGTCACCGCGGCCCGGTCGCGGCAGCCCCCGGCCAGCACGGCGAAGGTGTTGCCGCCGGGCCGGGCCAGGGCGTCGTCGTCGTCGAGATGCGACTGGATGCGTTTGGCCACCGCCCGAAGAAGCTCGTCGCCGATGGCGTGGCCCAGGGTGTCGTTGATGAGGCCCATGCGGTCCAGGCCCACCGACAGCACCGCCAGCGGCGTCCCCTCCTGGGCGGCCCGGGCCCGCGCCGGGTCGAAGCGGTCGTTGAGGCCGACCCGGGTCAGCACCCCGGTGAGGGGGTCCCGGTAGGCCAGGTGGGCGAGGCGCTCGGTGTCCCGCTTCTGGCTGGTCACGTCGACGGCGACGCCGTCCCACAGGACGTCGCCGTTCTCCAGGATGCGGGGACGGGACACGGCGCGGATCCAGGTCACCGCCCCGGCGCTGCCGGTGACGGCGTACTCCTCCTCCATCAGCTCCAGGGTCTCGGCCGAGCGCCGCAGCGCCGCCAGCACCCGCTCCCGGTCGGCGGCGCCGGTCTTGGACAGCAGCCCGTCGGGGTCGGTCATCACCTCGTCCACGGACAGGCCGAGCAGGGTCTCGACGCTGTGGCTGACGTACGGGTGATGGACGCTGCCGTCCGGGCGCATCACCCGCTGGAAGACGATCACCGGCAGGTTGGCGGTCATGTCGGCGAGGCGCTCCTCGGCCTCCTGCAACGCGTCCTCGGTCAGCCGACGCCGGGTGACGTCGCGCACCGTCACCAGTCCGAACCGCTCGGCGCCGAGCAGGAAGCTGCTGGCCGCCATGTCCAGGGGAAAGGTGCTGCCGTCGCGGCGCCGGCCGGTGACCTCGCGCGCCGGCGTGGCCGCGGCATGGCCCGGCGCCCCGACCGGCAGGCCCCGCACCCCGGCCCCGGCACGGTCCTGCTCGGGCACCAGCATGGACAGGGGCTCGCCCACCACCTCGTCGGCCCGGTAGCCGAACAGGCGCGCCGCCGCCAGGTTGCAGGTGGCGATGCGGCCGTCCGCATCGACGGTGATCATGCCGTCCGGGGCGTTGTCGAAGATGGCCCGCACCAAATCGCAGGCGGCCCCGATGGTGCCCGCCTCGGGTACGGCGATCAGGGGCTCGTCGGGGCGCTCCGCGGCGTCGGTCATGGGAGGTGTGTCCAGCCCTCGCTCCACTTAGCAAACCGCGCCACCGCCGCCGCTTCAAGGGAAAACCAAGCGCCCCGCGGGCCGCAACATGCCCGTCGTCACGCCACGCCTTTGCCCAAAGGCTCACGACCCAACATATTGCGGTCCATGGGCAATCGGACACTACCCGTTGACACAGGCGGGGCAATCACGCTAAGTTTTGTCTATTGCACTTCATCGACCGCTAGATGTTGAAAATATTACAGCACTGGCGTGTGCAAAGCCCTGGCCGGGCGCAATAGGCTGGCGAGACCACGGCCGGGCGGAGTGCTCAAAATTAAACACAGTCCGTCAGCCGGAGGGGGCCCATGCGTATCGCGCGCTATTTTACGTCCGACGGGGAGTCGCCGTACCAGTCCATCGAGTTCCGCGCCGCCACCAGCGAGATCCGCAATCCCGACGGCTCGGTGGTGTTCCGGCGTGACGAGGTCGAGATCCCGGCCGCGTGGTCGCAGGTGGCCTGCGACGTGCTGGCCCAGAAGTACTTCCGCAAGGCCGGCGTCCCGGCCCGGCTGAAGCCGGTCGAGGAGGCCGACGTGCCGGCATGGCTGTGGCGCAGCGTCCCCGACCGGGCGGCCATGAAGTCGATGCCGGCGGAACGGCGCAGCGGCGGCGAGGTCAGCGCCAAGCAGGTGTTCGACCGCATGGCCGGCACCTGGACCTACTGGGGGTGGAAGGGCGGCTATTTCGATTCCGAGCAGGACGCCCGCGCCTACTGCGACGAGATGCGGCACATGCTGTGCACCCAGATGGCGGCCCCCAACTCGCCGCAGTGGTTCAACACCGGCCTGCACTGGGCCTACGGCATCGACGGCCCGGCCCAGGGCCACCATTACGTGGACTACCGCACCGGCAAGATGGTGCGGTCGCGG
>JANQFP010000224.1 GCA_028277795.1 Rhodospirillales bacterium | reverse complement strand
CCACCAGAAGCGAGAGGATGCAGCCGCGCGTTTCCTCGATCGGCGTCCAGCGGCAGGATAGACCCGTGAGGTCCGGCCGCGCGCCGGGCGGCGCCATGGGGATGGCATAGGCATCGCGCTTCATTTGCTCTTCGGCCCAGGCCAGGCCGTGGCCCGCGAACATGGCGTAGCAAACGTTGTCGGAGGCGGCGAAACGCGCCATCAGCACCTCGTGCCCGGCTGAGCGGACCTCGTCGACCGGCACCATCGCGGTGCGCAGCTCGAGCCCCAGCTCCTCCTCGACCCAGCGGGCGGTGCGGGCCAGGGCCTCGCGGGTGGCCTCGGCATCCTCTGCCGGCACCGCCAGGCTGGCGCCGTCGCCGCCGAAGACGAAGGGGAAGTTGCGGTGGCCGACGGCGTTCATCACGGCGGAGATCGCCGTGGCGCCCGCCATGTTGACCCGCTTGTAGTGCCCGGCCTCGATGGCCTTGGTCGAACCGACCACGTCGGTCAGCCCCAGCCACCAGCCGGCCGGCAAGGGCCGGTAGACCTTGGCATCCACCACCTGGGCAAAATCTGAAAAGGGCGCTGTCCCGAGATAGAAGCCCTCGGACTCCCTGCCGTCCGTCCCGTCCATGGCCCGCTCCCGTCCTCCCCGACGTTTTGAGGGTTATACGGTCCTCAACTGCTATTTGGGGGCTGGGCTTCGCAGGTTGTGTGATCAGGCTCGCAATCGCGGCACCGTTGCGCCGCCGCAGCGACCGTCGTTAAGCGCGGTGCGGGCTTTATTGCCGGTACTTCTCCGGCATCTGCGGGTTGTTGGCGGGGTTGGTGTCGTGCTTGGCGAGGCGCAGGATCCGCTCGCCGTCGACCAGCGGTGCGAGCTCCGCTTCCAGCGCCTCGGCCTTGTCCCGGTCGTAGACCTCGTCGCCGCCGACGTAGAGCGTGAAGGCCTTGAGGTACTTCGCCTTCTTCGCCGGGTCTTCGATCGTCGCCTTGGTCCAGGCGTAGAGCGGATAGTTCTCGCGCCCTTCGCGTTCGGCCGCGCTGACGTAGTCGGCAAAGGCGTCGTACTGGCACTTCAGCGCCGCCTGGTGCTTGCCCAGCACCTCCGAGAGGGGTGCCAAGGCCGGGTCCTCGCCCGCGCCGCGCGCCGCGGCGGAGAGGGCGTCGTCCAGATAAAGCCTTAGCTGATACTGCCATTCCTCGGCCATGCTCAATCCCCTTGGGCCGTCCCGGTCCGTTGGTGCCTATCAGGCGATCTATGCCCAGCAGCTTGCGGTTCCAGGCTTGTGTCTAACCCCGCAACGTCCCGCCGCAGTGCTTCTCCACCTGGGCGACGATCTTGGCCGAGACGGCCTCCAAGGCCTCTTCGGTCAGGGTCGCCTCGCGCGGCTGCAGGGTGACAGCGAGCGCCAGGGACTTCTTGCCTTCGCCGAGCGCGGCGCCACGGAAGACGTCGAAGAGATCGACCTGGGCGATCAGCGCCTTGTCGGCCCCTTTGGCGGCGCGCAGCACTTTTTCCGCCGGCACGGTCTCGTCGACCACGAAGGCGAAGTCGCGCTCGACCGGCTGGAAGGGCGCGAGGTCGGCGGCGGCTTTCAGCTTGCCGGCCTTCTTGGGCGGCGGCACTTGCTGCAGGAAGACCTCGCAGGCCACCACCGGCCCCTTGAGGTCGAGGCGGTTGAGGATGCGGGGATGCACCTCGCCGAAGGCGGCCAACACCTTGGGGCCGAGGCGGAGCTGGCCGCTGCGGCCCGGGTGGTACCAATGGGGCGCGTCCGTGGAGACCTGCAGGTTTTCAACCGGCGCACCGACGGCCTCCAGGACCACGATGGCGTCGGCCTTGGCGTCGAAGGCGTCGCGCGGGCGCGGCGGCGCGTTCCAATGGCGCGGCCCGCTCTCGCCGGCGCGCACCACCGCGGCGGTCCAGTCCTGTCCCTCGGGCGCGTCGCCCTGGTAGAGCGGCCCGATCTCGAACAGCCCTACGTCGCCGTGGCCGCGGTCGGCGTTGCGCTGCGCGGCCTGAAGTAGGGTGGTCAGCACCGAGGGGCGCATGACCGCGAGATCGGTCGAGATGGGGTTGTCGAGCTTGATCGCCGGTTCGTTCCAGCCAAAGAGCGCGGCCGTGGGCTCGTCGATGAAGGAGTAGGTGACGCACTCGTTGAGCCCGGCCCAGCAAAGCGCGTTGCGCGCCGCCGAAGCCCGGCGCTGGCGGTCGGTCAAGGCAGGGCGGGGCAGCGCGGTCTCCCGCGGCAGCGGCGTCACCGGAATGTCTTCGTAGCCCTCAATGCGCAGCACCTCTTCCACCAGGTCCGCTTCGCCGACGATGTCGGGGCGCCAGCTCGGCACGCTGCAGGTGAGTGTGCGGCCCTTGCGGCTCGTCACCGGGAAGCCCAGGTGCTCCAGGATGGCGACCTGGCGCTCGGCC
>JANQFP010000217.1 GCA_028277795.1 Rhodospirillales bacterium | reverse complement strand
CGCCCGACAGCGTGTCCGCGCCACCGTTGCCGATCAGCTGATCGTCACCGGCGAGACCGTCGATGATGTCGTTCTCGGCGCTCCCCGCCAGGCTGTCGTGGCCGGCCGTCCCGGATGCGGAGGCCGCAGGGAAGATGCGGCCGAACACACCCCACAGGTCGCCGTCCTGGCCATCGGAATCCCAGCAGGCAACAAACCCCCCGTCGGGCAAAGCGGCAAGGGCGGGGTTGCCCTGGGTCGCATCCGCGTAGTCGTGGACTCGGAGCTCATCGCCCACCACCGAGCCCGAAGCATCGAAACGCTGAGCGTACACGCCCGACGAGCCATCGGGGTCCTGGCCAAAGGAACGCCAGGTCACCACGAACCCGCCGTCAGAAAGCCCCACCACCTCGGTAGCCTGTTGGGTGCCGGCCGTGTGCGTGTTGACCTGGACCTCGCCGCCGACCGCCGTGCCCGCGGCGTCGAACCGCTGGCCATAGATCCCGTAGTCGTCGCCGTCCTGCCGAGACTGCCACACCACCACGAACCCGCCGTCCGCCAGCGCCGACACCGAAGGCATGTACTGATGATCAGTGGTTTCCGTGTTGATCAGGAACTCGCCGCCCACCGCGGCCCCGGTCGCGTCATAGAGCTGGCCCACAATATCGGCCAAGCCGCCGGCGTCATTGCGCGACGACCATGTCACCACGAACCCGCCGCCGGCCAACGACGTAACGGACGATACGTACTGCCACTCGACCGTGTCCGTATTGATCCGGAACTCGCTCCCCGCCGCCGAACCGTCGGCGTCATACCGCTGGCCATAGATTCCGTAGCCGTCCCCGTCCTGGCCGTTGGACTGCCAAGTCACCACGAACCCGCCGTCCGACAGCGCCGTTACTGACGACGTGGACTGATGACTGGTCGTATAGGTGTTGACCCGGAACTCGCTCCCCGCCGCGGAGCCGTCGGCGTCGTACCGCTGGCCGTAGATCCCGTAGCCGTCTCCGTCTTGGCCGCTCGAGTTCCAAACCGCCACGAAACCGCCATCGGACAAGCCGGCCACGTCGGGCTCGGACTGTTCGTTCGTCGTGTAGGTGTTGATCTGGAACTCGCTGCCGACCGCAGCTCCTGCGTCATCGTACCGCTGGCCGTAGATCCCGTAGTTGCTGCCATCCTGGCCATTGGAATGCCAGGTCACCACGAACCCGCCACCCAACAGTGCCGCCACCGACGGAGTGGACTGATGATCGGCCGTATGCGTGTTCACTTGGAACTCCGGCCCGGGATCGGCGTCGATCGACCCCACCGTCACCGACACCTCGGCCACGCTCGCCAGGCCACGCCCGTCCGTCACCCGGAAGGTGAACGAATCAGAACCCTCGTAACCCGGTGCCGCGTC
>JANQFP010000187.1 GCA_028277795.1 Rhodospirillales bacterium | reverse complement strand
TTGCGCGATGCCCGGCATCGCGCGGCCCCGTCTTCCTGGTGGATGGGCAGGCCGCTCGAGAAACAGAATGGATTCCATCTAAAGAGGAATTGCTCTAGCGCAATCCGCCCGGGATCATGCACACGGGGATCGGTTCCATCTTGTGGGTGTTGGCGGCGTTGAGGCGCCGGTAGATGGCCAGAACGTCGCGCCGGCGGCCGTCGAGTGAAGCCGGGTCGCCGTCGAAGGCCATGGCCCATTCCAGCTCGGGATAACTGGCGCCGATCTGGTCTTCGTCGGTGCGGTCGTCGCCCCACAGGCCGTCGGTCGGCGGTGCCTCCAGGATGGCCTGGTTGACGCCCAGCTCCCGGCCGAGCGCATAGACCTCCGACTTGACCAGGTCGGCGATGGGGCTGAGGTCGACGCCGCCGTCGCCGTACTTGGTGAAGAAGCCGATGCCGAAATCCTCCACCTTATTGCCGGTGCCGACCACCAGCCGGCCGTGCAGCGCGGCGAAGTAATAGAGCGTGGTCATACGCAGACGCGCCCGGGTGTTGACCAGCGACATGGCGCGGCGGTCCGCGTCATCCCGGGCATCGTCCGGAACCGGGGGCAGGGCGTCGATGAAACCGTCGAACACGCCGGTCAGTTCGACCTCGGCGCTGTCCACCGCCGGGAATCGCTCTTTGAGAAAGGCAATATGCTCGCGGGCGCGGCTGACCTGGTCGGCGCTCTGGTGGATCGGCATCTCGACGATCAGCAGCGGCAGGCCGGTGTGCGCCGCCAGGGCCGACGAAACGGCGCTGTCGATGCCGCCCGAGACGCCGATGACGAAGCCCGATGTCCCGGCGCGGTCGTTGTAGTCCCTGAGCCAGGCCGTGATGTGGTCGATGACCGCCGCCGTCCGCATGCCGATGTTCTCCCTGTTCGTGCCGCGAGTGCCGTGTTGCCGCCCACCATCCCGCGCCCGGCGCCGTCTGGCAAGTCCCGACCGCTGCCGTCCATCTTGCGTCAAGCGCGGGCACGACGACGGTGTGAATGGCCTCTGCTTCGCACTATCATGCCGGTTCGGGGTCCGCATGCGATGGGGAGGCTGGCGCGATGTTCACGTTGGCGCCGCCGGACGGGACGTGATCCCCGAAACGACACCAGACACCAATTCAAGGGACGCACTCACCATGTCGGATCTGCAGAACGATCTCCGGGGCAAAACCCTGTTCATCACCGGCGCCAGCCGCGGCATCGGCCAGGCCATCGGCGTGCGGGCGGCGCGGGACGGCGCCAACGTGGTCATCGCCGCCAAGACCGCCGAGCCCCACCCCAAGCTGCCGGGCACCATCCATACCGCGGCCGAGGCGGTGGAGGCGGCCGGCGGCCGGGCCCTGCCGTTGGTGGTCGACATCCGCGACGAGAACCGGGTGGCGGCGGCGGTGGACGAGGCGGCGGACCGCTTCGGCGGCATCGACATTCTCGTCAACAACGCCAGCGCCATTTCGCTCACCGGCACGCTGCAGACGCCGATGAAACGCTACGACCTGATGCACCAGATCAACACCCGCGGCACCTATGCCTGTTCCCAGGCCTGCCTGCCCCATCTGCTGAAGGCGGCCAATCCGCACATCCTGAACATCTCGCCGCCCCTGAACATGGAGGAGCGCTGGTTCGCGCCGCACGTGGCCTACACCATGGCCAAGTTCGGCATGAGCCTGTGCGTGCTCGGCATGGCCGGTGAATTCCGCGACAAGGGCGTGGCCGTCAACGCGCTGTGGCCGCGCACCGCCATCGACACCGCCGCCATGGACATGCTCGGCGGCAGCGAGGCGACGCGCAAATGCCGCACGGTTGAAATCATGTCGGACGCGGCACATGTGATTTTGACGAAGGACTCGCGCGGCTTTACCGGCAATTTCTGTATCGACGACGAGATTTTGCAGGAGGCCGGCGTGACCGACTTTTCGGTCTACCGCCACGCGGGTGTTTCCGAGGAGGAACTGCTGCCGGACTTCTTCGTGTGAGGCGCACCAAACGGGGGGAATGACATCGTGATCTGGTTGGTTCTGGGCGTGCTTTTGTGGGCGGCCGCGCATCTGTTCAAGCGCGTCGCGCCGACACAGCGGGCGGCCATGGGCAAGGCGGGCAAGGGCGTTGTGGCGCTGCTGATCCTGGCCAGCCTCGGCCTGATGATTTTCGGCTTTCGGGCCGCCGAGTATGTCTATCTCTACGATCTGCCGCTGTGGGTCTGGCACGTGAACAACGTGCTCATGCTGGTGGGCATCTTCCTGCTGGACGCCGGCCGGGTGAAGGGCGTGGTGGCGTCCAAGCTGCGCCATCCCATGCTCACCGCCGTGGTCATCTGGTCGGTGGCGCACCTTCTGGTCAACGGCGACCTCGCGTCGCTGGTGCTGTTCGGCGGCCTGGGCCTGTGGGCGCTGCTGGAAATGATGCTAATCAGCCGTGCCGAGGGACCGTGGCAGCGCCCGGAACCGGGACCCATTGCCAAGGATATCCGGCTCGCGGTCATCGCGGTCGTGATCTTTGCCGTCGTCGCCGCCATTCACCACTGGATCGGTTATCCTGTCATCGCCCTGCTGAACTAGAGCAATTCCTCTTTAGATGGAATCCATTCTGTTTTTCGAGCGGCCTGCCCATCCACCAGGAAGACGGGGCCGCGCGATGCCGGGCATCGCGCAAGCCGTCTGAC
>JANQFP010000178.1 GCA_028277795.1 Rhodospirillales bacterium | reverse complement strand
GCTCGTCGTCACCCTCAATGCCATGGTCCGCGACAACAAACCGTGGACACCACCACAAACCATCAAGGCTTGACAGCAGACACAGTCGCTCTGCGTTTTCATTGCCGGCACACCGTTGCCGGGCGCCCCTACCCGTCGTCCATCTTGAGCGCCGCGATGAAGGCGCTTTGCGGGATGTCCACCTTGCCGAACTGGCGCATGCGCTTCTTGCCCGCCTTCTGCTTGTCCAGGAGCTTGCGTTTGCGGGTGACGTCGCCGCCGTAGCACTTGGCGGTGACGTCCTTGCGCAGCGCGCTGATGGTCTCGCGGGCGACCACGGTGCCGCCGATGGCCGCCTGGATGGGGATCTTGAACAGCTGGCGCGGGATCAGGTCCTTGAGGCGCTGGCACACGGCGCGGCCGCGGGACGTGGCCTGGTCCCGGTGGCAGATGAACGACAGCGCGTCCACCGGCTCGGCGTTGACCAGGATCTGCACCTTGGTCATGGGGCCGTCCTGATAGCCGTCCATCTCGTAGTCGAAGCTGGCGTAGCCGCGGGAGACCGACTTGAGGCGGTCGTAGAAGTCGAACACCACCTCGTTCAGCGGCAGCCGGTAGACGGCCATGGCCCGGTCGCCGGCGTAGGTGAGCTGCTCCTGGACGCCGCGGCGCTCGGTGCACAGCGCCAGGATGGAGCCCAGGTAGTCGTCGGGCACCATGATGGTGGCCTTGATCCACGGCTCCTCGATGCGCTCGATCTTGACCGCATCGGGCATGTCGGCGGGGTTGTGCAGCTCGACCAGCTCGCCGCCGGTGAGGTGGACCCGGTAGACCACACTCGGCGCCGTGGTGATCAGGTCCAGGTCGAACTCCCGCTCCAGGCGCTCCTGCACGATCTCCAGGTGCAGCAATCCCAGGAAGCCGCAGCGGAAGCCGAAGCCGAGCGCCGCCGAGGTCTCCGGCTCGAAGAAGAAGCTGGCGTCGTTGAGGCGCAGCTTGGCCAGGGACTCGCGCAGGTGCTCGAACTCCGCGGTGTCCGACGGGAACAGGGCGCAGAACACCACCGGCAGGGAGGGCTTGAAGCCGGGCAGGGGGGCGTCGGTGGGACGGCGGTCCTCGGTGATGGTGTCGCCGACCGAGGTGTCGGCCACGGTCTTGATGGCCGCCGTGATGTAGCCCATCTCGCCGGGGCCCAGTTCGTCGGTGCGGGTCGCCTTGGGCGTGAACACCCCCACCTGGTCCACCTGATGCACGGCGCCGCTGGACATCATGCGCACCCGCATGCCCTTGCGCAGGTGGCCGTCGTGGATACGCACCAGGATCATGACGCCCAGGTAGGGGTCGTACCAGGAATCGACCAGCAGCGCCTTGAGGGGCGCGTCGGCGCGGCCCGTCGGCGGCGGCAGGCGGGTGACCAGGGCCTCCAGCACGTCGGCGACGCCGGCGCCGGTCTTGGCCGAGATGGCGATGGCGTCGGCGGCGTCCAGGCCGACCACGTCCTCCACCTGGCGGCGCACCCGGTCGGGCTCGGCGGCCGGCAGGTCGATCTTGTTGAGCACGGTGATGATCTCGTGGTCGTTGTCGATGGCCTGGTAGACGTTGGCCACGGTCTGCGCCTCCACCCCCTGGGTGGCGTCGACCACCAGCAGCGAGCCCTCGCAGGCCGCGAGGCTGCGGCTGACCTCGTAGGCGAAGTCCACGTGGCCCGGCGTGTCCATGAGGTTGAGCTGGTAGGTCTCGCCGTCGGCGGCCTTGTACAGGAGCCGCACGGTCTGGGCCTTGATGGTGATGCCGCGCTCCCGCTCCAGGTCCATGGAATCGAGCACCTGGTCCCGCATCTCCCGGTCGCTCAGGCCGCCGCAGAGCTGAATCAGGCGGTCGGCCAGGGTCGACTTGCCGTGGTCGATGTGGGCGATGATGGCGAAGTTGCGGATGCGGGCGATGTCGCTCATGGCGCGGCTTGTATCACCGGCAGCCGGTGAACGCCATCGGTCTTGGAGCAAGCGGAGGGACGGATGCGAACCGGCCTAGCCCGCATTTCTCACATCCGCCACGGTCTGCGTCGCGTCCCGGCGACCGCCCCGCCAGGAGCGGGCCGAAAAGCGTAGCCTTTGCTACGGCCGAGGCCCGCGACGCCGCGGGCGGCC
>JANQFP010000177.1 GCA_028277795.1 Rhodospirillales bacterium | reverse complement strand
GCTCGTCGTCACCCTCAATGCCATGGTCCGCGACAACAAACCGTGGACACCACCACAAACCATCAAGGCTTGACAGCAGACACAGTCGCTCTGCGTTTTGTTACACCCGAGTCCTCACAGCCCCATGCAGTTGGCGTAGTAGGTCACGGTGGCCGGCCAGTCGGTGAAGATGCCCTTGATCTTGACCTCCCGGGCCAGCACGTCCAGCAGGGTCATCATGTCGCCGTCGTCGTCGATGCCGGCCTTGGTGGTCTGGTAGTACCAGCCGCCGCCGTTGTTCAATGGCCCCGACCGCTCCAGGGTCCAGGTGATGATGTCCAGGCCGGCCTTGCGCGCCGCCTTGGCGTACTCGGACGCGACGATCCGGTTGTTGCCGTCCAGGTCCACCAGCATCCACATGGGCGGGGCGATGATGCGGACCCCGTCGGCGGCCAGGGCGTGCATGTCGGGCGACCAGGTCTCCGGCTTGGCGTGGTCGAAGCTCTTGTCGTCGTAGCGCCCGTCCAGATAGACCGCCTGGACGCCAAACGTAGGCTCGGCGCGGAGCCAGTAGAGCACATCGTCCAGGTTGAAGGACTGGGCGAACACGTCCTTCGGAGCAACGCCCGCGGCCTTGTATTCGTCGATGAGCTGCTGGGCGTAGTCCTCCTGGGTGTAGGTGCCCTGGAAGGGCATGGTGACGCTGGGGCTCTTCAACTCGGGCGTGAACTTGGCGCCCAGCCGCTTGAACAGCTCGATGCTTTCGGCGTGGGTCAACAGGGTGCCCGAGGTGGCGTAGAGGTCGGTGCGCCAGTCGGGGGTGCCCTTCATGTAGGCCTCGACGGTGGTGGCGTCCTTGTCCGCCGCGTCCATCTTGCCCTTGAGCGACTTGAACTCGGCCAGGGTCAGGTCGGACGTGCAGCATTTGGCGGACGCCTTCCTGCCGGTGGCCGGGTCGGCCGGCGTGAAGGGCTGCGAGCACTTGGCGGCCAGGGGCGTGGCCAGGATGTTGGTGGTGGTGTGCAGGTCGCACTGGGAATGGCGGCAGACCAGCTCTTTGTCCTTGGTGAAGGTGACGTCGCATTCGAGGATGCCGGCCCCCATGCGCGCGGCGGCGACGTAGGACTCCCGGGTGTGCTCGGGGAACTGCATGGGCGCGCCCCGGTGGCCGATGGAGAAGTCGGACGCCTTGAACGGCCCCGCCTGGCAGCTCTGCAGCTTGGTCTTCAGCGGCCCGTCGGCCATGGAATCGACCAGGTAGAACGGCCGCGGGCCGAGCTGGACCGTTGGGGCGGCGAGGGCGTCGGCGGCGAGCGTCGCGGCGGCGGTGGCGGCCAGGACGCAGGCGAAGGCGGTCTTCCTGAACATCATGGAGCGCTCCGGGTGGTTGGCGGGAGGCGGGTCTCGAACACGCGGTCCGGGCGCGCCGGCGCGCTCCCGGACCGGAGAACCATAAGAGCCCGTCCGAGAGGTTCATGATGCTTTTCAATGCCTTGAGTTTGTGCGCCGGCAGGAGGAGCGTGCGCCGTGATGCTGGAGCATCGCCAGCGCGACCCGACGCCCCGGCGCGCAAACTCAAGGCACCCGAAGGGCGAACTGGAAAGGCGGCCCTGCGGCGTCGCGACCGCT
>JANQFP010000094.1 GCA_028277795.1 Rhodospirillales bacterium | reverse complement strand
GGCTACGGTGGGGCCGGGGAGCGTGTCGCGAGCGCCGACGACCTGACGCCGGCGATCGAACGCGGTCTCTCGGCGGTCGCCGCGGGACACAGCTACATTCTCGACGTTATCGTCCGTCCTTGAGTGCAGCCAGCCGGCAGATCGCACCGCGCCCCTTGCTCAGACGATCGCGCGTTTCTCCGCACGAGCCGAACCCTTCCGCGAAAGGACATGCCGTCGCGTGCCGCCGAGGGGTCGGCGCCTCAGGCGTGATCCCGCGCTTGCGCCAGCGCCGGACGGTCGGGCGCCAGATCGACGGCCGCGAGACCCAGAGCGCCGAGGCCTGCGGGAACCTCGCCGCCCGTCGCCAGGGCCGCGGCAAGGCGGCCGAGCGACGGAGCCGTCTGAATGCCGTAGCCGCCTTGCCCGATCAGCCAGAAGAAACCCTCGGCGACGGGGTCGAAACCGACCACAGGGGACTTGTCCGCAACGAAGGAGCGCAGGCCCGCCCAACGGCTCTCGATGCGTCGGACCTCGAGGGTGGTCCAGCTCTGGATGCGGTCGACGGCGCGTGCCAGGTCCAGCTCCTCGGGCTGGGCATCGCAGGGCGGCGACGGCGTCTCGTCCGCCGGGGACCCCAGGAGCCGCCCCGCATCCGGCTTGAAGTAGAACGTCTCGTCGACGTCCACGACCAGCGGCCAGGACTCGATGGCAGTGTCGGCGGGCGGATCGAACAGGATTGCCGTGCGCCGCTTGGGCACCAGGCCCCTTGGTGCGACACCGGCCATGTCCGCGACCACGTCGCCCCAGGCGCCGGCGGCATCGATCAGCACCGCCGCCTGGAACGTACCGGCCCGGGTCTCGACCCGCCAGGTTCCGTTCGACCGCTCCAGTCGCAGCGCCGGCCGGTCGCAGGCGACCATGCCGCCTTTCGCTCTCAGTCCGCGCAGGAAGCCCTGGTGCAGCGCGTGCACGTCGATGTCCATGGCGTCGGGCTCGACGACTGCCCCGGCCAGGGCGTCGGGCCGCAGGACGGAGACGCGCCGGCACGCTTCAGCCGCATCGATGATGCGGACGCCGTCGACCAGTTGGCCGGTGCTCGACGCCATCTCCGCGAGCGCGTCCGCCTGATTGGCGCGGCCGACGAACATGGCCCCGCGCGGACACATCAGCGGATGATCCGCGAAACCGTCCGGCGGGTTCGTGAAGAACGACCGGCCCGCGATGGTCAGGGCCCGGATGGTGGGGTTGCCGTAGGCTTCGGAATAGATCGCGGCCGACCGTCCGGTGGTGTGGTAGCCGGGCTGGGACTCCATCTCGAGCACCAGCACGCGGCCGTGATCCGCCAGGAAATAGCCCGCCGAGGCGCCCGCCATGCCGGCACC
>JANQFP010000077.1 GCA_028277795.1 Rhodospirillales bacterium | reverse complement strand
GAAATCCGCGAGCTGCTCGCTGGTCGTGCCTCCGCCCGTGAGCGTCTCGGCAACGGCGGCGGCGCCCGCGGAGCCGCCGCGGAACTTGACGATCACCTCGCTGGGGACGTACTGGTCCGGCTGGGTCTCTGGGGCGCTCGAGGTGCAGACGGCGACGGAGCCGAGGACGAACGCGAGAAGAAGAGGGGTCGGAGAGCTCATGTCTTCGTCTCTGGTCGTGGCCGGTGCCTCAGCCACAAGACCCATACTACTCCCACGCCGAGCAGCATGACCGGCTCGCCGATCCAGTGGTGCGCGAAACGGTAGAGATCCGGCGCTCGCACGCCCACCCAGAAGAGGCTCACCAGACGCAGCTGATTGAGCGCCACGAGGGCCGCGACCCCGGCGCCGGCCGCCACCAGTTTGGGCGTCGGACGGCCGGGGAGTGCCGCGAGGCCGAGCAGCATGACGAGCGCCAGCGGCCAGGGCGTGCACAGGTAGTAGATATACACGCCGTGGCCCCCGGCGTGCGAGAGCACCGTGCCGCTGCGCTCGACCTCGAGACCGGACGCGCGCAGCAGCCCGGCCGCGAGGTCGGTGGTGAGCCGGTTGGCCGGCTCGAACCACACGTCGGTCCGTGGCTCGGCTGCCTTCAGCAGAACGAACAGCAGGACGGCGCCGATCAGCGCCGCGACGAACCGGTAGCGCTCCGGCGAGCCGAAGCCCGAGAGGGCGACGCGGGCGCCGCCGCTCCCGGTCACGTCGTACCCGGACGGCGACGCCGGAAGAGGAGCCACGAGCCGCCCAGCGCGAGTGCGAGCAGACCCCAGATGGACAGGGCCGCGCCTCCGTTGACCGTCACCGTCGAATCGTCCGACAGCGAGCCGGACGTCGCCGTGATGGTCGCCTGGCCGGCCGATACGCCAGTCACCGTCGCGCTCGCCTGGCCCGAGGCGTTGGTCACGGCCGTACCGGGCGCCACGGTCGCGACGCCCGTGTCGGACGAGCTGAACGTCACGGTCGCCCCGGGCAGGGTCGTAGCCGTGAGCGTCGCGGTCTCGTTCTCGTCGATGCCGACGCTGGCCGGCGAGAGCGTCAGGGTGGGTGGCGGCGGAGTTCCTGTGCATGCCGAGGTCACTGCCGCGGCCGCGTCGAGCAGACCGGCGCCACAGGCCTGCGGACACTCGGTGCTGTTGCGCGGCCGAGCGGTGCTCTGCAGCGTGTTGAGGATCTGGGCCGGCGTCAACGACGCGTCACAGGCGAGCAGCAGGGCGGCCACGCCGGCCACGTGCGGCGAGGCCATCGACGTGCCGTTGTAGCGGGCGTAGGTGCCGCTCGACGGGTCGACCGTGGAGAGGACGCCGTCGTTGGGGTTGCCGGAGTCGCTGCGCTGCGTGTCGCCACCCGGCGCCAGGATCTCGACCGTAGAGCCGAAGTTCGAATAGCGTGTCACCAGCCGGCCGCGCGCGTCGCTGGCGGCGACCGTGATGATCCCGTCGCAGCTCGCGGGCCGGAAATTCGCGGCGTTGGCGGCGGAGTTGCCGGCCGCCACTACCACGGTCGCGCCGGCGTTGACGGCGTCATCGATGGCGCTCTGGTAGCTGCTCGTGCAGGCGCCGTTGCCGCCGAGGCTCATGTTGATCACGTCCGCCGGATTGGCGTTGGCCGGAACGCCGGGCACAGTCAGGCCGGCGGCCCAGCGAATCGCGTCGGTGATGTCAGCCAGGGTCCCACCACACTTGCCGAGGACCCGGACCGATACGAGTCCCACGTCCCAGTTGACACCGGCGACACCGTTGGCGTTGTTGGTGTTCACCACTCCGACCGTGCCGGCGACATGAGTGCCGTGCCAGCTGTTCGGCTGTGCCGGATTCGGTGGGAAGAAGGGGCATTCGCCGGCGGAAACGGCGTCCCCCGGATCGGTGGGGTCGGGGTCACGC
>JANQFP010000026.1 GCA_028277795.1 Rhodospirillales bacterium | reverse complement strand
GGGCGATTGACGCGGCCACAGGATCGTCGGTGCTCAACGGAACCCTCGTTGCAACGCCGGGCCACCGCCTGTTCGTAAGATCTGGGGAGCAAGCGATGGCAGGTCATCGAGCCGTTGTGTGCGTATTGAACGGGTTCAACAGCTTTGCGCCGAGCCCCTTCACGTCCGCGTCGTTGCGGGTGACCAGGGTCAGGCGGTGCACCTTGGCGGTCGCCGCGAGCAACCCATCGACGACTGGGATCGGGCGCAGCGCGCTCATGCGGCCCCATTCGTCGGCGACGGCGCGATCGATGGGAACGACTCGGTCGGCGAAGGCGGCGGCGACCTCCGTCAACCAGGCGTCGATTGCCTCCGCCTTCGCCGGGTCGCGCGGCCGTGCCCGCTCGACGCCTTTGCGGATCTCACCGAGGACGAGGACGCTGAGGTAGAGGTCGCCGTCTTCGATGGAGGCGTACCAGGCGGCGACGTTGGGATCACAGCGGTCACCCTTGCGCACCTCGGAGACGATGTTGGTGTCGATCAGGAAGCTCACAGATCGACCGGTCGGCCCGTGTCAGGGGCGCGCTCGAGGTCGACGCCCTCCAGCGGCGCCGCCGCCAACAAGGCCTTGAGCCCCACGGCATGGGGCCGGGCAAATCGCCGCCGTAGGAGCGCGCGCGCTTCCCCTTCCCGCTCCGGATCGGTGAGCGCGCCGGCAACGCTGCGCACCAGTGCCGCATCCTCACGCCGCACGCGGACTTCGACGCGCACGAACCCCTGGCGCTTCATGCGACGGCGGTACGCGGCAAGTGAGTCGTTGGTGGGTTTGAGCACAAGGTATCTCCTACGCAAATTTCCGGAAATCATACCGGAAATAGCGAAATCGCGCAACTTCGTCACTCGCGTAATGCGGTCCCAGGCGCCGCACCTACTCACCTGCGTTTGCGCGCCAGGGTGACGCCGTCGCCGATGGGGACCAGGCTCAGGGTTACCCGGTCGTCGGCGTGGAGCTTCGCGTTGAAGGCACGGATGGCGCGGGTGTCGTCGTCGTCCTTGTCGGGGTCGGCCACCGAGCCGCCCCATAGGACGTTGTCCACCGCGACCACACCGCCCGGACGCAGCAGCCGCAGGACGTGTTCGTAGTAGTCCCCGTACTCCGTCTTGTCGGCGTCGATGAAGGCGAAGTCGAAGGTGGCGCCATCGGCCTCAAGGGCCGCCAGGGTTTCGAGCGCCGGGCCTAGACGCAGGTCGATGCGATCCTCCAATCCGGCCTCGGCCCAGTAGCGCCGGGCCACCGCCGTCCACTCGGCGTTCATGTCGCAGGTCACCAGGCGCCCCGACGGCGGCAGGGCGGCGGCCACGCACAGGGCGCTGTAGCCGGTGTAGGTGCCGATCTCCAGGGCCCGGGTGGCGCCCAGCATCTCGACCAGCAGGCCCATGAACTGCCCCTGCTCCGGCGCGATCTGCATGCGCGACATCTCCATGCCTGCCGTCTCTTCCCGCAACCGGGCGAGCAGCGGCGGCTCGCGTAGGGAGACGTCCAGCAGGTAGTCGTAGAGGCGGTCGTCGAGGGTGACGGTGCGGTTGGACATGGATCACCACATGGCCCTGGCCCAGGCGCCAATCAACCGAGGCCCATGCGGCTGCGGATCTCGGCGGCCACCGTGTCGGCGGCGTTCAGCGGCGGGTGGGTCCAGCGCGAGAGGGTGCCGTCCAGGGGCCGTGCGTAGCCCGCCTCAAAGAGCTCCTGGTGCAGGCGGGCGTGCTTGAGCACGGTCAGCTTCTTGGGCGCATGGATGTAGACCGGCCCCGGGGTGGCACAGGCCTCCGAGCACATGGACACGGAATCGCCGGTGACCACCACCGCGTCGGCCAGCCCCAGGTAGCCCATGTACGGGTTGTCGCCCTCGTCCCCCCACCGGTAGACGTGGCTGGGCACCGCGACGGCGTCGATCAGGGCCGCCGCCGCATCCCCCGTGCGGCGGCTGGTGGCCACCATCAGCGAGCCCCCCGCCCCCGCCGCCATGTCGGACGCCAGGCGGCCCAACTCCGCCGCCATGGCATCGGTGAAGGTCCGGCGCTTGGTACTGCCGCCGACGATCAGGGCGATGCAGGGCGCCGGCAGATGCGCCAACCGGTCGCGCCATTGCGCCGCCGCGTCGGCCAGGACCGACGCCGTCACCCGGTGCGGCGCGCCGGTGATCTCCAGCAGGTTGGGCTGGGGCGGCATCTGGTCGTGGCGGGGGACGGCGATGAGGTCGAAGTCCTCGGCCCCGGAGTCCCCGGGGTACATGATCTGGGCCAGGAACGTCTTGCCGCCGCTCTTCTGCTTGATGTTGAGGGCCACCGGGGCGGTGCGCCGGCCGGCGGCGACCACCAGGTCGGGCCACGGCGCCGCCAGGTTGACCCGGCTGTCGCGGGTGAGATGGCCGAAGGTGGGGCCGATGATGAAGTTGGGCAGGTTGGCCGACGCGGTGTAGCGCAGGTCTTGTTTCAAATACCGCAGGCCCAGCGCCTCGGCCACGCCCAGGCACTGGCTGGCGTTGCCGGCCCGGTCGTCGACCAGCAGCCAGACCACGGGCTGGCCGGTGCGCTCGGCGGGAGTCATGGGCCGCCAAATAAGGAGCCCCCGCCGCTCGGTCAACCGGTTTGGCACAGACCCCTGGACGCGGGACCCGGTTTCGGTCCATGTCTTGCCGCCGAACTCATGCCGCCGCGCCAATGAAACGCCCTTGCGGGTCGTTTCATGCGAGGGCGGCGACGCTCAGCGCCGCGCGGGCTTCCCGGCGCGCCACGACGGCGCTTCGCGAGTCGGTTCGTTGGCGCGCCGGTATCATGCCCGGAAGGCTCGCGATGCGCGTCTCGCCCAAACTCCTGAATCGCTATCCATGGTTCATCCGGCTGTTCTTCTGGAAACAGCGGAAGACCTACGGCCAGGTGCTCGACCCCGGCCTCCTGTGGGGGCGCTCGCCGTTGGTGTTCGCCGGCCTAGCGCTGCTCTACGGGGCGGTCAACCGGCGCCGCTCGCCGCTGTCGGCGGAGCTCAGGTCGCTGATCACGGTGCGGGTGTCGCAGATCAACCACTGCGAATTCTGCATCGACATCAACTCGATGACCCTGCACAAGCGGGGCGCCTCATGGGACAAGATTGCCGCCGTCCACGACTGGCCCAACAGCCCCCTGTTCGACGCCCGCGAGCAGACGGCCCTGGAGTACGCGGAGGCGGTCACCCGCTCGGAGCTGCATCCCGATGACGCCCTGTTCGGCCACCTGCGCGAGCATTTCGACGAGGACGCCCTGGTCGAGCTCACCGGCCTCATCGCCTTCCAGAACATGTCGAGCAAGTTCAACGCCGCCCTGGAGGTGCCGCCGCAAGGCTTCTGCCGCATGCCCGACGCCCCGGGCGAGCGTCGGGCCGCAGGGGGCTGAACAAAACGCTGAGGGCGCAGAGACGACGCAGAGGACGCGGAGGAAGAATGGATTGCGCCGCGAAGCGGCGCGGGGAGTCCTTCTCCGCGTCCTCTGCGCCACCTCGGCGTCCTCGGCGTTTTGTCGGAGGCTGTCTGGCCGTCGGGAGGGTCAACCGGTCCCGCGCAGGGCGGTCAGGGTGGCGCGGGTGGAGACCTGCTCGGGGTCGGTGGCCAGCTCGATGACGGCGGCGCGGCCGGCGGCCAGGGCCCGGTCCAGGGCCGGGGCGAAGTCCTCGGTGCGGTCCACCCGTTCGCCGTGGGCGCCCCAGCCGCGGGCCACCTCGGCGTAGTCGCCGGCGGTCAGATCAGTGCCCACCACCCGGTCGGGGTAGCGGCGCTCCTGGTGCATGCGGATGGTGCCGTACATGCGGTTGTTGAACACGATGATGAGCGGCGCCGCCCCGTGCTGGACGGCGGTGGCCACCTCCTGGCCGGTCATGCCGAAGCCGCCGTCGCCGACGAAGCCCACCACCATGCGCTCGGGCGCGGCGATGGCGGCCGCCACCGCCGCCGGAGTCCCGTAGCCCATGGCGCCGCTGGTCGGCCCCAGCAGGCGACGGCCGCCGCCGAAGGTCAGGAATCGCTGGGGCCAGCCGCTGAAGTTGCCGGCATCCACGGTGACCACGGCATCGGCCGGCAGGCGCACGTCCAGCTCGGCCATGACGGCGCCCGGGTCGAGAGGCCCGGCGCAGGGCGGCGGCATGCGGTCGGCCTCGCAGTCGTGGCGGGCTGCCTCGACCCACGGGCGCCGGTGTGCATTGCCGGTGCCGGCCAGGCCGGCCGCGGCGGCGGCGAAGGCCGGCGGCCGGGCCGCTATGCCCAGGGCGGGCACGTAGACCCGGCCCAGCTCGGCCTCGTCGGCATGGACGTGGATGAGGGTATGGCCCGGGTGCGGCGGCGCGATGAGGGTGTAGTCGCGGGTCGCCACCTGGGTCAGCCGCGCCCCCACCACCAGCAGCAGGTCGGCGTCCCGCACCCGCTCCAGCAGCGCCGGGTTGGGGCCCAGGCCCAGCTCGCCGGCGTAGTGGGCATGGTGGTTGGGGAACAGGTCCTGGCGGCGGAAGGAGCAGCAAACGGGCAGGCCATTGTCCTCGGCGAAGCGCACCATGTGGGCCCGCGCCTCATCGGTCCAGGCGCCGCCGCCCAGCACCATCAGCGGCCGCTCGGCGTCGCCCAGGATGCGGTGCAGGCGCTCCATGGCCCCGGGGTCGGGCTCGCCCGCCGCCACCGCCAGGGGCTCGGCGTCATCGGCCTCGGCGGTCTCGGCCAGCACGTCCTCGGGCAGGGACAGGACCGCCGGGCCCGGCCGGCCGTCCAGCGCCGCGTGGCAGGCCTGCGCCATCAACTCCGGCAGGGCGGCCGCCGCGTCGGCGTGGCCCACCCACTTGGCCAGGGGCGCGAACATGGCTTCCAGGTCCACCTCCTGGAAGGCCTCGCGGCCGGCATGGGCGCGCGGCACCTGGCCCACCAGCAGCAGCATGGGGGTCGAATCCTGGCGCGCCGTGTGCACCCCGATGGAGCCGTTGCAGGCGCCGGGGGCGCGGGTGACCAGACACGTCCCGGGGCGTCCGGTGAGCTTGCCCCAGGCCTCGGCCATGTTGGCGGCGCCGTGCTCGTGGCGGCAGACGACCACCCGGATGCGGTTGCGCGCCCCGTGCAGGGCGTCGAGCACCGGCAGGTAGCTCTCCCCGGGGACGCAGAACACGGTGTCGATGCCGTGGCGCTCCAGCGCCCGCACCACCCACTCGCCGCCGGTGCGTGTCGTTCCCCCCTTGGCCATGGCCCGATCCGTCGTGTCCCCTGTGTCCCGATCCCCAGACACTGACACATCGGCTATGGTTGCGGAACCGGGATTGATGCGGCCCCTGGACCGAGGGGAATAGCAACGCGGAGAACGCTGAGGAGCGCAGTGGACGCAGAGGAGGACTCCCGCGCCGCGTCGCGGCGCATTCCCTGCTCTCCGTGTCCTCCGCGTGCCCCCCGCGCCCTCTGCGTTTCAAGAAGCCGAAGATGACCGAAGGCCACTGGGAGCACTTCGAGCACGGGGCCGACGTGGGCGTGCGCGGCACCGGTCCGACGCTGGCCGCCGCCTTCGAGCAGGCGGCGCAAGCCCTGGCCGCCATTGTCGTCGAGCCCCACCGGGTCGCCGCCGCGACCACGGTCGCCATCCGCTGCGCCGCGCCCGACGAGGAGCTGCTGCTGGTCGACTGGCTCAACGCCGTGATCTACGAGATGGCAACCCGGAACCTGGTGTTCGCCGACTTCCGGGTCACCATTGCGGACGGCGACCTGACGGCGACCGCTTTCGGCGAACCCCTGGACCGCGCCCGCCACCGCCCGGCCGTCGAGACCAAGGGCGCCACGTTCACCGAGCTGCGGGTGGCGCGCCTGGACGAGGGCGGATGGCTCGCCCAATGCGTCGTCGACGTATGACGCTCCTCCACCGCGAGCTGCCTCGCCCCCAAGGCCCTAGTGGCCTGAAAGGATTACGCGTATAGTGTCAAGTCGGAGGCGTTGAGGGAAGCCAGGGATGGGGAACCTGACCCGGGAGGCCGTGCTTCAGATCACCGGTCCGCTCGACGATCACAGCATTGCCGAGATCATCGGCCTCGGCGCCGAGCCCATTGAGGTGATCGCTGCCAAGCAATGGCTGGACGGCAACGAGCAGCTACCCCACCCGGTCACCGCCCATCCCCGTGGCGCCATCATCAACCGCATCCGCGAGATCCTGGCCATCGCCGGACAGAACTGGGAAGAGCCCTGAGCCGCAGCCGGCCCCGCCGGGCCGGCCGCCGGGACGCCGCCATCATGCCGACACGTGAGCACCTGCACCGGCGGGACGCCAACGCCTGGGTCATCGAGCCCCACGGCGCCATGCGGGTGCCCGCCGTCATCTACGCCGACGACGAGCTGATGGCCCGCATGGACGACAAGGTGTTCGAGCAGACCGCCAACGTGGCGACGCTGCCCGGCATCGTCGGCGCCGCCTACGCCATGCCCGACGCCCATTGGGGCTACGGCTTTCCCATCGGCGGGGTGGCGGCGTTCGACCCGGACGAGGGCGGCGTCATCTCGGCGGGCGGCGTCGGGTTCGACATCTCCTGCGGGGTGCGGACCTTACTGACGGGCGTTGCCGCCGACGAGGTGGCCGCCGTGCGCGAGCGGCTGGCCGACGCCCTCTTCGAAACCATCCCCGCCGGCGTCGGCAGCACCGGCGACATCGTCCTCGGCGACGACGATATGGACGCCATGCTGGCCGGCGGCGCCCGATGGGCCGTCGAGCGCGGCTGGGGCGAGGCCGCCGACCTGGCGCGCATCGAGGATGGCGGCCGCCTCGCCCACGCCCGCACCGAGTGCGTGTCGGCCCGGGCCCGCAAACGCCAGCGCAAGGAGATGGGCACCCTGGGGTCCGGCAACCACTACCTGGAGGTCCAGCGGGTGGCCGATGTCTTCGAGCCGGCCGCGGCGGAGGCCTTCGGCCTCAGGGCCGGCGATGCGGTGGTGTCCATCCACTGCGGCTCCCGCGGCCTGGGCCACCAGATCGGCACCGAGGCCCTGCGCGAGATGGTGGTCTCGGCCAAGGAGTCGGGCATCCGGTTGCCCGAACGCGAACTGGCCTGCGCGCCCATCGACTCGCCCGTGGGCCGGGACTACCTGGGGGCCATGGCCGCCGCCGCCAACTGCGCGCTGGCCAACCGCCAGATCATCACCGCCCTGGCGCGGCGGGTGTTCGCCGACGTGCTGCCGCGGGCGCGGCTGGAGCTGCTCTACGACGTCTCCCACAACACCTGCAAGATCGAGGACCACGAGGTGGACGGCCGGCGCCGCCGCCTGTTCGTCCACCGCAAGGGGGCGACGCGGGCCTTCGGCCCCGGCCATCCCGACCTGCCCGAGGCGTTGCGGGAGGTGGGCCAGCCGGTGCTCATCGGCGGCACCATGGGCACGGCGTCGTACATCCTGCGCGGCACCGAGGACGGCATGGCCCGCGCCTTCGGCTCCGCCTGCCACGGGGCCGGCCGCGACATGAGCCGGCGGGCGGCGCGCAAGCGCTGGCAGGGCCGCGCCGTGGTCGACGACCTGGCCGCCCGCGGCATCCTCATCCGCAGCCCGTCCTTCCGCGGCGTCGCCGAGGAGGCGCCGGGGGCCTACAAGGACGTGGGCGCGGTGGTCGGCGCCGCCGACGCCGCCGGCCTGGCCCGCACCGTGGCCCGGATCGAGCCGATGATCTGCATCAAGGGGTGATGGCCGGCCAGCGCGCTTACATCGGCACCAGTGGCTGGAGCTATCCGGCGTGGCGCGCCGGCTTCTACCAGGGCGTGCCGCAGCGCCGCTGGCTCGCCCACTGCGCGGTGCACTTCACCGCCGTCGAGGTCAACGCCACCTTCTACCGCACCATGAAGCCGGAGATCCCGGCCCGCTGGCGGGACGACACGCCGGCCGGTTTCGGCTTCGCGGTCAAGGGCCATCGGGGCGCCACCCACTTGCGCCGCCTGCGCGACGCCGGCGAGTCCGTACAAGCCACCCGCGACGGCATCGCGCCCCTGGGCGACAGGATCGCCGCCGTGCTGTGGCAACTGCCGCCCAACCTGAAGGCGGAGTCCGGCCTGCTGGGCGATTTCGCGAATGTCCTGGCCGCGTGGCCGGAGGTCCGCCACGTGCTCGAATTCCGGCACGAGTCCTGGTTCACCGACGCCACCGCCCGCCTGATGGCCGACCACGGCCTCGTCAACTGCCTGTCGGACTCGCCGCGCTGGCCCCTGTGGGACGCTGTCACCGCCGAAGTGGTCTATGTGCGGCTGCACGGTCACGAGACCCTCTACGTCTCGGCCTACGGCGAGGTGGGGCTGCGGCCCTGGGCCGACCGGGTCGCCGCCTGGCTGGCCGAGGGCCGGGACGTCCACGTCTACTTCGACAACGACGCTGAGGGCGCGGCGCCCTACGACGCGCTGACCCTCATGGACATGATCGGGCTGCGCGCCGCCTGATCGACGCCCCTACTCCCACTCCATCCGGATGAACACCTGCTGGGCGTTGCGGCGGCTGAGCTGGTCGAACACGGCCAGATGGGAAAAGGCCGACTGGTCGATGGCCACCGCCTCCTCGATGCCGCCGCCGGCTTCCAGGACCTTGCCCACCTCGGTGCGCAGGTGGCGCAGGTAGTCGTAGGTCTGGGCCCGCGCCTTGGCCAGGGTCGCCGGGGCCCCGTGGCCGGGCACGATGTGGGTCGGCTCCAGCGCCGCGACCGCCGCGAAAGCAGCGAGCCAGGCCCGGGAGTCGGACGCCCCGATGACCCCGAGCATACGGTCCACATAGACCACGTCGCCGGCGAACACGACCCGGGTCTCTGGCAGCCAGACGTAGGAGTCGCCCGGCGTGTCCGCTCAGCCCTCCAAGTGGTGCGGTTGCAACCTGAATCTGCCGGACCATTCCCCGCGCCCGTCCGCTACCCTTCGCGTGGCAAGCCGGGCATGGGGACGTAGCCGGGCAGGGCCTCAACGCGGCGCACCCAGGCCTGCACCCGGGGATAGGGCTCCAGCGACACCTCGCCTTCCGGGGCCAGGGCGACATAGGGGTAGCACGCCAGGTCGGCCACCGTCGGGCGGTCCAGCTCCAGCCAGTCGCGGCCGTCCAGGTGGCCGTCCATGACGGCGAGGACGGCGGCGGCGACCTCCTGGGCCGCCGGCACGTCCGCCGGCAGGTCGAATGCCACCCCGAGGCGCGCCGCGCCGGGGCCGTTCTGCAGCTCGTTGGCGGCGGTGGACAGCCACTGGGCGATCCGGGCCACGTCGGCGGCGTCGCCGGGCAGCCAGGTGTCACCGCCGTAGCGCCGGCCCAGGTAGACCAGGATGGCCTGGGAATCCCGCAACGTCAGGTCGCCGTCGGTGAGCACCGGCACCTGGCCCATGGGATTGAGGCCGAGGAAGGCGGGCCGCTTGTGCTCGCCGCCGAACAGGTCGACGGCCACCGTCTCGTGCTCCAGCCCGAGCATGGACAGCAGCAGGCGCACCTTGTGGCAGTTCCCCGACAGGTCCACGTCATAAAGCTTGATCATGGGGGCCTCCTGGTTGGATGGTGGCGGCGAGGGTTTGATAGCGGGGCGGCGGGCGCGGTGCAACGCTGGCTGATCATCTTCGGGATCGTGCTGCTGGCCGCCGGCCTGCTGTGGCCGTGGCTGGGCAAGCTGGGCCTCGGCCGCCTGCCCGGCGACATCGTGGTCGAGCGCGAGTCCTTCCGGCTCTACATCCCACTGGGCACGTCGCTCGTGGTGAGCCTCGTGCTCACCCTCATCCTGTGGCTCGCCAACCGGTGAACCCGCCGACGGAAGGACACAACCTTATTAGTGCTCTGTTCTTACTATATTTTTCAACGCGGAGGTCGCAAGGGGGTCGCAGAGGACGCGGAGGAGAATTTCCGCGCCGCTTCGCGGCGCATTCTCATTCCTCTGCGTCCTCCGCGTCCTCACTGCGTCCTCCGCGTTCAATCACGTCCCGGATCACGCCCCGTCCATCCCTGTCGATCCTGGCGGCACGGGGTCAGGCGTCGAGGATGTCCCTGGGCTCGCCGTCGGTGTAGAGGCCGCAGTCCTTGGGCTCGACGCCCAGCAGGCTGCACAGGGTGACGATCTCGATCTGGTCGACCAGGCTCTTCTCGCCGTTGGCCTCGCTCACCGCCAGGCAGATGCGGATCATCAGGGCCGCCGTCTCGGGGTCGCCGGCCACCGGCTCCAGGGCCTTGAGCGCCACCGCCCGGCCGCGGGCCGGGGATTCGAGAATCCCGTCGGTGAACTCGTTGAACAGGTCCACCCCCTCGTGGGGGTCGAACACCTTGAGCTTGTCCAGGGTCTCCAGGATCTGATCCACCCGCACCCGTTCGCCCAGGGAGACCACGCCGTCGGCGATGGCCACCAGGGCGCAGGCCGCCATGGTCGCCCGCAGGAACGGACGGTTGCGGTTGCGCTCCATCTGCTCCCGGTAGTGCTCGGTGAGCGTGCCGATGAATCCCACGGTCCCCTCCCCAACGGGCCGTCCCCTCGACTATACCCCATCCGGCGGTCGAAGTTGACCGTCGGCGGAGGAACGGCACCCCGGCCCCGCTCAAAACTCGACCAGGGGCTCCGCCCCTGGACCCCAAGAGGTAAAGAAGTAAAGGGTCAGGAGGTAACTTTAGCCCCTCAGGGCTAAAGGGTCCGGGCGAGGCGAAATCCCAGGAGGCTGCCGCGGTTGCCGGGACCCCCGTAGTCCCGGAACGCGGAGCGGCAGCCCCACGGATCGATGACCCAGGAGCCGCCGCGCACGACACGGGCGCTGTCCGTGTCACCGCCCGTCCATGCCGTGCCGTCGTCGGGCGCTCCCCTGTACGAATCGTGCCAAGTATCTTCCACCCACTCCCAGACATTGCCGTGCATGTCGTGAAGACCGAAGTTGTTCGGGGCCTTCCCGCCTACCGGGTGGGTCATACCGCCCGAGTTTCCACCGAACCAAGCATGCTCACTCAGCGCCGCCTCGTCGCCTCCGAAGAAATACCGCGTCGCCGTCCACGCCCGGCAGGCGTACTCCCACTCCGCCTCGCTCGGCAAGCGGTACGTTTTTCCGGTCTGCCCGCTCAGCCACGCCGCATAAGCTTGCGCATCCTCCCACGAAACGTTGATCGCTGGCCGCCTTCCCCGGCCCCAGCCCCGATCGTCCGGCCTGTCCCGACCTGTGGCGTCGCAGAACGCGTCGTACTCGTCGAACGTCACGGGACAGCGGCCGAGGGCGAACCGGTACTTGATCGTCACTCGGTGTCGCGGCTTCTCGTAGTTAAATGCCAGATCGTCATCTTCCGCCGAGCCCATCCAGAATTCGCCGGGTGGGATTTCCACCATCTCCGGACACCACGGTTCGTCCACGTCCTTGAATACCGCCAGATCCGCCAGGGGCGGCGGGCCGGTGCCGATGTCGACCTTCGGGGCTTCGGCCGACTCCGTGTCGGGAGAGCGTTTCGGCCGCATCCGGGCCACGGGCGGCGTCCGATGGGGACGCTCCCGGATCGACTGCGCGTTCAATGCGGACGAGACGGTCGCGGATCCGGCGTCGTCGCTTGTCGGCCCCTCGACTTCGCGGAGGGTGGCGACCACCCGCTCGATCTTCTCCGCCACGTCGTCGAACGCCGCATCCATGTCCGGCCATTGAGTGACCGGTCGGCCGTCTCGGGGAGCGGCCTGGAGCTTGGCGAGCGGCGAGGTCTGCCAACGGCAGGGCCGCAGAATGACCGGCACGACCGTCGCCTCGCCGCGTTGGTGGCGGTCGAGCGCGGTCGTCATCTCGTTGCCCCAGCAGTAGTCCGACGCGAGGAAGCTCGCGCTTACCAGCAGCAGGATGATGTCGGCAGTGGCCAGGTTCTCGTCGATGGCTTTGGCCCAGTCTTCCCCGACGTCGATGTCGCGGTCGTGCCATTCGGTGATGTGGCCGGCGCGGCGCAGCACCGCCAGGTGATCCTGGAGCCTGACGCGCAGGTCCTCGTCCCTGTGGGAGTAGGAGTAGAACAGGCTGACCGCCTTCACGGTCTTTCCCCGGCGTGCCATTTCCGCCCGTTGTTCCCGCGACTACACCCCATGCGGTGGGCCAAGTTGACAGCCCCCGGACGATCGGCGCCGCGTGCCGCGTCGAAGCACCGCAACCTTTTCTCGAACCACTTCATGCTTAAAGGATACCGAAGCGCGTGTCGTGGACAACTTTCACGTCACGGGTTCCAAAGGCGGAGGCCCTTGGCGGGGTGCCGGGGCGGAGCCCCGGCTGTCGTCAGGACTGCCCCTCGATGTAGGAGTCGCGCATCTCCCGCTTCAGGGTCTTGCCGGCCACGTTGCGGGGGAAGTCGGCCATCACCATGACGTCGTGCAGGCGCTGGAACTTGGCGCCGACGCGCTCGTTGGCCCACGCCACCAGGTCGGCCGCCGCGGCGCTTTCGCCGTCCTTGAGCACCACGGCGGCCACCGGGGTCTCCCCCCACTTGGGGTCGGGGACGCCGAACACCGCCACCTCGCGCACCGCCGGGTGCTTGATGACCACCTCCTCGATATCCTTGGGGTACACGTTGACGCCGCCGGTGATGATCATGTCCTTCTTGCGGTCGACCAGGAACAGGAACCCGTCCTCGTCCACCTGGCCCAGGTCGCCCGAGTGCAGCCAGCCGTCGACGATGGCCTTCTCGGTGAGGTCGGGGCGCTTGTAGTAGCCGGGCATCAGCATGGGCCCGCGGCCGCAGATCTCGCCCACCTCGCCGGGGTCGCACTCGCTGCCGTCCTCGCGCAGGATGCGCATCTCGAGGAACGGCGGCGGCACGCCCACCGAGCCCTCCTTGCGCACGGCGTCGTTCTTGTCGAGCACGGTCATGAACCCCTCGGTGAGGCCGTAGAGCTCGTAGAAGCGGCCGGGCAGCAGCTCGTTGAGCTTGCTCTTGTGCTCCAGCAGCAGGGGCGCGCCGATGTTCTGGATCATCTCCATGGAGCGGAACTTCTCCGGCGCGAAGTCCGGATGGTCGAGGATGGCGATGATCTGGGCCGGCACCATGACCATGTGGGTCACCTGCTCGCGCTCGATGTCGGCGATCACCCGGCCGGCGTCGAAGGCTTCGTGCAGGATGTAGGTGCAGCCGACGAACATCCACGGCATGAGGTCGACCATGCAGCCGTTGAAGACGATGGAGCCGGCGTGCATGACCACACTTTCCGGTGTCATGCGCCACGATTGGGCGAACACCAGGCAGTAGAGCGAGCGCACGTAGTGGGTATGGACGATGCCCTTGGGCGCGCCGGTGGTGCCGCTGGAATACATGATGTTGTACATGTCGTCGTCGACCAGCCTGGCGTCCGGCGGCTCGTCGCCCGAGGCGGCGTCCACCATCGCGTCGTAGGAGCGGAAGCCGTCCGGGGCCGCGCCGCCGGTCAGCACGTAGCGGTCGGCGGCGATTCCCGGCAGGTCGCCGCGGATGCGGTCCAGGGTCGGCGCGAAGGAGGCGTCGGCGATGACCAGCGCCGTGTCCGAGTCGTTGAGCAGCGTGGCCAGGCCGCTCTCCTGCAGCAGCGTGCTGGACGGCACGATGACCAGGCCGGTCTTGGCCGCCGCCCAGTAGGCGGTCATCAGCTCCAGGCAGTTGGGCAGCACGGTGGCGAACTTGTCGCCCTTCTTCAGGCCGGCGTCCAAGAGGGCGTTGGCCAGCCGGTTCACGACGGCGTTGAAGTCGCGGTAGCTGAGGCGGTGGTTGCCGACGATGAAGGCCGTGTGGTCCGGCCGATAGCGGGCGTGGCGGGGCAGCAGCGTGCCGATGTCCATGGTCTCCCTCCCAGTCCCCTTTTGGGGCGAGGATACAACCGTCGGCCCTTCGTCCGCCGCAATTTTTTTCCCGCGACCGGGCGCCCGTCACGGTTGACTCGGCGAGCGGCCGACGGCGATCATGCCCACCCTCAACCGGGCGGAACCGCCGGTCCATGAACACCCAGATCGCCAAGTTCGCGGTCGGCCAGCTCATCCACCACAAGCTGTTCGACTACCGCGGCGTCATCGTCGACGTGGACCCCGATTTCCGGGGCACCGAGGAGTGGTACGACGAGGTCGCCCGCTCGCGCCCGCCCAAGGACAAGCCGTGGTACCACGTGCTGGTGGACGGCGCGTCGCACCGCACCTACGTGGCCGAGCGCAACCTGGAGCCCGACGAGTCCGGCAAGCCCATCGACCACCCGGAGGTCGGCCTGCTGTTCAAGGCCCTGGGCGACGACGGCTACGTCCCGCGCCGCCGGGGGAATTGATACCGCGGTATCACGGCGGCGCCACGGGCCCCAGCCATTCGGCGTAGGCGCGCCAGCGGCCGACCGAGTCCCCGTAGACGGGCCGGCGCACCTGCCAGTGGCTGGCCGTGCGCACCGGCCGCCGGGTCTGGTGGAACGTGAGGCAGGCCGGGTCCCAGGGCAGCCCCAGGAAGTCGATGAGACGGCGGCTCTCCCCCTCCAGGTCGGCCACCAGGGTTTCGTAGTCCACCTCCAGCACCGGCAGCGGCAGCACCGCCCGCCAGTGCTCCATCAGGCGCCGGTAGGCCCCTTGGAAGCGGCCGATGTCGTCGAGATCGGTGCTCCACGGATGGGCGGCCTGGAAGGCCTGGACGTAGCACGACAGGCCCACGTCGCGGGGATCGCGCCGGCAGTGAACGACCCGCGCGCCGGGGACCGTGAGCGCGACCACGCCCAGGTGCAGGAAGTTGAGGGGCGCCTTGTCGACGATGCGCCGGGCGTCGGGCGCCAGGCGCCGCACGGCGGCCAGGTAGTCGGCGCCGAGCGCGGCCATGGTCTCGGCGTCGAGGCCGGCGACGCAGTCCGGGTAGGGCCCGCCACGCCCCGCACGGCCCGGCAGTCCGGCCACCGTCGCGTCCACGTACTCCAGCTCCCCGGCGCCGTGGACATCCCCGTGGCTGGCCAATATCTGCTCGACCAGGGTGGTGCCCGAGCGCGGCATGCCGACCACGAACACGGGCACGTCGGACGGCGCGCCCCAGCCCGTCCGTTGCGAGAAGAACGGCCCGTCGAAGGTCTCCGCGATCCGTTGGACCAGGCGATCGTGGGCGTCCGCATCGAAGGTCAGGCCCGCCGTTGCCAGGGACTCGCGCCGCAGCCGGTTGCCGGCCCGGAAATGGGCGAAGGCAGTGTCCACGTCACCGTTCCGGTCGTGGGTACTGCCGAGAGCGAAATGGAGCCTGGCCCGGGTTTCGGCCCCCAGGTCCGGGCGCTCGGCGGCCGCCGCCATGGCGCGCATCTCGTCCTCGCTGAACTCGGCGAGGCCGGACCGGGCGAGGCTCAGATACGCCTCCGTCAGGAGGGGCCGCAGCGCGATGGCCCGCCGCAGACTGGCGACCGCCTCGTCGGCGCGGCCCACTTCGGCCAGGAACAGGCCCATGGCCCGGTGGGCATCGGCGTCGTCGGGAGCCATGGCAAGGGCCTCCCCGAGCACCTCCTCCGCTTCGTCCAGCCGACCCATGTGCTCCAGGACGTGGCCCAGGTCGAGACGGAAACGGACGGTGCGTGGATCGAGCGCGACCGACTGACGGAAGGCCTCGGCGGCGCCCTCGAAATCCCCCTTGGCGTCGAGGACGGCGCCCAGGTTGGCCCGCGCCCCCGCAGAGTGCGCGTCCAGGGCGGCGGCGCGGCGGCACGCCTCTTCCGCGCCGGCCAGGTCCCGCAGCACCAGCAGGGCCGCGCCCAGGTTGGTGTGGGCGGCGGCGTTCCCGGGATCGGCCTCGGCCGCGGCGCCATAGGCGGCGGCGGCTTCGGCGACGCGTCCCTGCGCCCGCAAGGCCGCCCCGAGGTGGGCCTGGGCCTCCGCGTCGGCGGGTTGGAGCGCGACGGCGCGGCGCGCAGCCGCCTCGGCCTCGGCGGCGCGGCCGACCCGGTTGAGGAGCATGCTCGCATGACGGTGCACCGAGGCCTCCGCCCCACGGCCCGCGGACGCCCGCGCCAACAGATCGGCCGCCGCCCGGTCGTTGCCGGCCCGGTGGGCGACCAGCCCCAACAGGTGCAGCGCGCCGCCGTCGTCGGGATGCCGGGCCAGCCGCTCCCGGCACAGGGCTTCCGCGTCCCGCAGCCGCCCCGCGCTCAGGTGCCCCGCGGCATCCCGCAGCAGGGTATCGACACCCGCCTTCCTGTCCTGCCGCCGCTGTTTCCGGTTCATGCCTCGGTCTCCACGGCTGTCCGGTTCAGCAAAACCGGTGGTGTCCCTGCGAGGTCGAACAAGCAGAAGTCGTCATGCCCGTGCTTGTCACGGGCATCCACGCCCTTGTTTCGAGAACCGAAGGCCGATCGAAGGCATGGATGGCCGGGTCGGAGCCCGGCCATGACGTGTTAAGATTGAACGTTTTCGCTTGCATATCTACCATCGGGCGCTCTCGCGTCTAAACCGGACAGCAGTGCTCGGTCTCCGCCAAATCCTCAAGGACGGGCCCCAGCCCGTCGGTGTAATTGCGCCAGCGCCCCACCGATCCCCCGTAGACCGGCCGCCGCACCTGCCAGGCGCTGGCCGTGCGCACCGGCCGCCGGGTCTGGTGGAAGCTGAGGCAGGCGTCGTCCCAGGGCAGCCCGAGAAAGGCGATGAGGCGGCGGCTCTCGCCCTCGACGTCGGCCACCAGGGCCTCGTAGTCCACCTCCAGCAGGGACAGCGGCACCACCCGGCGCCAATGGTCCATGAGCCGGACGTAGGCCGCGTGATAGCGGGCGATGTCGCCGAGGTCGGTGGCCCACGGGTGGGGCGCGGTGAAGTTCTGGAAATAGCACGACAGGGCCAGGTCGCGGCGGTCGCGCCGGCAGTGCACCACGCGGGCGCCGGGAAACAGCGCCGCGATGGCGCCCAGGTGCAGGAAATTGAACGGCGTCTTGTCGACCACCCGCGGGGCGCCGCCGGACAGCTCTGCCAGGCGGCGCAGATGGTCGGCGGCGGCCGTCGGCGGGGCCTCCGGCCGGTCGAGGGCGGCGACGGCATCCAGCTCGCCGGCGCCGAACACGTCCGGATGGCTGGCGGCGATCTGCTCGACCAGGGTGGTTCCCGAGCGCGGCATGCCGACCACGAACACCGGGACCTCGGACGCCCCGCCCGCCGGCGGGGACTCAGGCACGGCCGCGGCGATCACCCGGTCGACCCATCGATCGTGGGCGTCAGCGTCGAAGACGTGGCCGGCGGCGGCCAGGTGCTCCCGGCGCAACGCATTGGCGGCCCGGGCATGGGCGAAGGCCGCGTCCCAATGGCCACGGCGGTCCTCGATCTCGGCCAGGGCGAAGTGCAGCGCGGCCCGGTCGCCGGGCGTGCCGGCGCCGGCGGCCAGCAGGGTCTCCAGGGCGGCGACCTCGGCGTCACCCAGGTCCGCCGTCGCCGCGCCGGCCAGGTTGGACCACGCCTCGGCCATCTCCGGGTCCAGGGTGACGGCCCGGCGGAAGCAGGCGGCGGCCTCCTCCAGCTCGCCCGCGGCCAACAGCACCACCCCGAGGCCGTTGTGGGCCGGGGCAAGGCCGGGGTGCGCGTCGATGACCCGCCGGTACGCCGCCGCCGCACCGTCCAGATCTTCGGCGGCGTAGAGGGCAGCGGCCAGGTTGAGGTGCGGCTCGGCGGCCTGCGGCGCCAGGCCGACGGCGGTCTCGAAGCAGTCGATGGCCGCTGCCGTCGCGCCTGCGGCTTGCAGCACGGTTCCGAGGGCGTTGTAGGCGTCGGGGGACGACGGCGCCAGATCGACGGCGCGCCGGCACGCCGCCTGGGCCTCGTCCACGGCACCGCCTTCGCGCAGGGCGGTGCCCAGGGCGGCGTGGGCCGTGGCATTGGCCGGGGCCAGGGCCACCGCCCGCCGGTAGGCGGCCACCGACTCGTCGAGATGCCCCAGCACGCGGCACGCATGGCCCAGGTTGACCGCCGCGTCCGCATAGTCCGGATCGAGGGCCAGGGCCTGCCGGCTGGCGTCCGCCGCCGCCTCCGGGCGCCCCTGCCCCTGCAAGGCGGCGGCCAGGTTGTTGAGGGCCGGGGCATGGCCGGGATCGAGGGCGAGGGCGCGGCGTGCCGCCGCCTCGGCCTCTTCGCTCCGGCCCAGGCCGTTGAGCAGCGCCGCCCGGTTGGCGTGGATGGCCGGCCCGGCACCCGGTGCCGCGGCGGCCCGCGCCAGCAAGTCGGCCGCCTCCCCGGTCCGCCCCGACTGATGGACGGCGAGGCCGAGGACATGAAGGGCGTCGGCGTGGTCCGGCTGGCCGTCGACGGCCCGGCGCAGCAGGGCTTCGGCATCGGCCGCACGCCCCGCCTGCAGGTGCGCCACCGCCTGCGCCACCAGGGCGTCGGCGGGGCGGGAGCGGGCGGCGGCCTTGGCTTGGCGGCGTCTCTCTCGGCGATTCACGCGGCGGCCCCCGGCAATCACGCGTTCGGGAATTGTATCGAGGCGCTTTTACCGATACATCAGGAGGATCGGCAGATTACCGGCTCGCGGTCCGACTCGCCAGCCGCGTCGCGGTCCCCACTGGCGACAGCCCCGGCGCCGCAGACCACCTTGAACTGGAGGCACCCATGAGACGAATGCTCGTCCTGATGGCGTTGTTCGTCGCCACCGCCGCCGCCCCGGCCGCGGCCGGCGGACCCCTGGTCGACGCGGCCTGGCTCAAGGCCAACCTGGGCCGGCCCGACCTGGTCGTCCTCGACGTGCGCGGCAGCCGCCAGGCGTACATGGCCGGCCACATTCCCGGTGCCGTCCACACCCTGTACGGCGGCAAGAAAGGCTGGCGGGTCAACACCAAGACGGTCAAGGGAGTGCTCCCCGAGCCCGCCTACCTGGAGCGGCTCATCGGCGGCCTGGGCATTGGCAACGACAACCACGTGGTCATCGTCGCCGGCGGATACGGGGCCGGAGAGATGGGCACCGCCACCCGCGTCTACTGGACCTTCAAGGTGGTCGGCCACGATGCCGTGTCCATCCTCGACGGCGGCATGACGGCTTGGCTGGCCGACCGCAAGAACCCGCTGGAGCGGGGCTGGACGCCGCCGCGGCCGACCACCTTCACCGCCCGCCTGCGGCCGGAGCTGCTGGCCGACGCCGACGACGTGCGCCAAGCCCAGGCCAGCGGCACCCTGGTCGACAACCGCCCCACCCACCAGTTCATGGGCATCAACAAGAGCGGGTCCGTGAAGCGCCACGGCACCGTTCCCGGCGCCAAGAGCGTGCCCGGCGTGTGGCTGACCCGGGACGACGGCGGCCTGTTCCGCAACGCCGAGTCCATCAAGAAGCTCTACGAGCTGGCCGGGGCCCCGACCGAGGGCGCCACCATCACCTTCTGCAACACGGGGCACTGGGCGTCGCTGGGGTGGTTCGTGTCGTATGAAGTGCTGGGCAACAAGCAGACCAAACTGTACGATGGCTCCCTCGCCGATTGGACCGTCGATAACAAGAACCCGGTTGAGCGGCGCGTGACCTTGCCGTAGCTCACCGGCAACTCAATCCAAGAGAACCACCCTGGGAGGGGAAACGAATGAAAGCGAGACCTTTGGTCGTTATTGCGTTGTCCGGTGCCGTCTGCGCCGGCGCCCTGCTTTCCGGCACGGCCTACGGGCAGGGCGGCGGTCAGTACCACGGCGGGCCGGGCGGCTACGGCGGCCCCGGCAGCGGCTACGGTGCCGGCGGCTACGGCGGCCCGGGTCCGCGGGGGGACTATGGTGGACCCGGCGGAGCGGGGGGCTACGGAGGACCCGGCGGAGCGGGCGGTTACGGGGGACCCGGCGGATACGGCGGACCGGGTAGCGGGGGTCCCGGCCCCCATGCCGGCGGCCGTCACCATGGCCCGGGCAGCGGCTACGGCGGCCCCGGCGGCTATGGAGGTCCGGGCGGATATGGGGGACCCGGCGGATACGGGGGCCCCGGCTCCGGTGGATACGGAGGACCCGGCCCCGGCGGCTATGGCGGACCGGGTGAGACCGGCGGCTACGGCGCACCGGGCGGCTATGGCGGACCGGGTGGTCCCGGCGGCTACGGCGGACCGGTCGGACCGGGCGGCTACGGCGGACCGGGTGAGCCCGGCGGATACGGCGGACCGGGCGGCCCCGGCGGCTACGGCGGACCGGGTGGCCCCGGTGGCTATGGCGGTCCCGGCGGTCCGGACACCGCGACGGCGCCGGGCGGCTTTGGCGGACTCGGCGGCCCCGGTGGTTATGGTGGTCCCGGCGGCTACGGCGGGTACGGCGGCCCCGGACCCTACGGTGGCCCCGGTCCCTATGGCGGTCCCGGCTATTGGGGCGGCCCCGGCTACGGATATGGCGGCCCCGGATGGTTCGGCGGTCCCGGCTCCTGGGGCCGACCCGGCCCGTGGAGCGGTCCCGGCGGTCCGGGCGGCCCCGGCGCACCTGGCGACTGGGGCGGACCCGGCGGGCCCGCCCCCTACAGTGGGTCCGAGCAGCCCGGCGGTTACGGTGGACCTGGCGGCTACGGCGGACCGGGGCCAGGTGGATATGGCGGCCCGGGTCCCGGCGGATACGGGGGTCCGGGGCCGGGCGGCTTCGGTGCTCCGGGACCGTCGTCCGATGCCGGCACCGCGGTGCCGCCTCCAGCGGCGCCCCCGCCCGGCATGATGCCGAGCGCTCCGCCGGTACCGCCGCCAACGGCCGCCATCCCGGCACCCCCGGCGCCGCCTCCGGTCGGCGCCATCCCGGCCCCGGCGGCACCCCCTCCGGCCGCCGCCATGCCGGCCCCGCCGGCACCCGGAGAGGTGCCCGGCGCGACGCCGCCTCCCGGCCCCTACCCGGCGCCCGAACAGCCGGGAACTCCAAGCCCGCAGACCTGGCGGCACCCCTTCGGCGGCCCGGTCGCCGGCGGCCCCCCCGCGTGGCGGGGCCGCGGCCCCTGGGCCGGGGGCCCCGGCCTCCGGCGCGGCGGACCGGGGGCCGGCCGCGGCATCGGCCCGCTGGCCAGCCTGAGCGCCGCCTGCTGCGACCCCGACCGCATGGGCGGCGGACGCGCGTTCCGCGGCGTCGGCCGCCTCGGCGGCATGGGCCGGGGCATGGTCGACCACGATTTCTCGGCCGACGATGCCCGCCTCATCACCACCGCCCGGCTCGCCTTTCTCGACAACGACCGCCTGAAGGTGGGCGAGGTGCGCGAGAAGGACGAGCACACCTACGTCGTGGAGATCGTCACCGTGGACGGCTCCCTGGTCGACGAGATCGAGTTCAGCCGCCACACCGGACGGCAACGCCGCCCCGCTTCCTGACGCCCAGCGCTATTAGGCCCGCGGCAGGGTCACGGTGGCGCGCATCCCCCCTTCGCTGCGGTTCTCCAGGCGCACGTCGCCGCCGTGGCCGCGGACGATGGAGCGGACCACCGCCAGCCCCAGCCCGACGCCGCCGGTCTCCCGGCTGCGCGACGGCTCGACCCGATAGAAGGGGTCGAACGCCCGCTCCAGCTCGTCCGGCGGGATGCCGGGGCCGTCGTCCTCGACGGCGACGATGACCGCCGGGTCGGTCTCGCCCACCGTCACCCGCCCGCCGCCGGCGTACTTGACCGCGTTGTCGATCAGGTTGGCAAAGGCCCGCCGCAGGGCGATGGGCCGGCCGGACACGGTGACCCGCGCCGGCCCCCGGTATTCGACGGCCTGCCCGGCCTCGGCAGCATCCTCGCACAGGTCGTTGAGCAGCACCGCCAGGTCGAAGGGCTTGCGCGCCTCGGCGGCGGCCTCGTCGCCGGCAAAGGCGAGGGTGGCGGCGATCATGGCCTCCATCTGCTCCAGGTCGGCCAGCATCCTGGCGCGCTGCTCCTCGTCCTCGATGAACTCGGCGCGCAGGCGCAGCCGGGTGATGGGCGTGCGCAGGTCGTGGGAGATGGCGGCCAGCATCTGGGTGCGGTCCTTGACGAAGGCGCGCAGCCGTTTCTGCATGTCGTTGAAGGCCCGCGCCGCGCGGCGCACCTCCCGCGGCCCCTCCTCGGCGAGCGGCGGAGCGTTGACGTCCAGCCCCAGGCGCTCGGCGGCGCGGGCGAACAGACCCAGCGGCGCCGTGGCCCGGCGCACCGCCCATACCGACAGCAGCATGACCGCGATGGTGGTGACGATCATGGAGGCGAAGAAAGGCGACGCCCACGGCGGCCGGAAGGGCACCGACGGCGCGGTCACGTTGAGCCAGCTTCCGTCGCCGAGGCGCAGGGAGGCGGCCACCACCAGGCCGCGCCGCCAGGCCGGCTCGTGATGCCGCCAGTGGCGCCCGGGCCCCATGCCCCGGCCGCGGCCGTCCCCCCGGCCCCAGCGGCCCGGCCGCCCTTCCCAGTCCCCGGCCTCGGCGGGACGATGGGCGACGCGGATGCTGTCCGGGGCCAGACCGTCGAGCCGCTCGCCCAGGACCCGGCCGACGGACCGCGCCCGCCACCCGGATTCAGGCGCGGCGACGGCGGCATCGGCGCTCCAGGTCAGGCGCAGCAAGGGCCGGCTTAGCGACCGCGCCAGGTCCGGGCGGTCCGCCGCCGGCGTCTCCTCCAATTCGCGGAAAGCCACGGCGACAGTGTCGGCCATGCGCCGCTCGGCCGCCGCCGCCACCGCCGTCCACCGGTCCCCCGCGTAGAGGGCGAAGCCGACCACGTGGGAGACCAGCAGCCCGGCCAGCAGCACCAGGACCGTCCGCCCCACCATGGTGCGCGGCAGCAGGCTCATGGCTCCGCGCGTCCCCGGCGCTCGACGTGCGGCGTGAACAGGTAGCCGCCGTTGCGGATGGTCTTGATGAGGGTCGGCTCCTTGGGGTCGGACTCGATCTTGCGCCGGAGGCGGCTCACCTGCACGTCGATGCTGCGGTCGAAGGGCTGGGCCTCGCGGCCCCGCGCCAGGTCCAGCAGCTGGTCGCGGCTGAGCACCCGCTGCGGGTGGCTGGCGAAGGCCGACAACAGCTCGAACTCGCCGCCGCTCAGGGGCACCATGACGCCGTCGGCCGAGCGCAGCTCCCGGAGGTCCATGTCCAGCTCCCAGCCGGCGAACCGCAGCACCTGGCCGGGGGCACCGGCGGCCGGGGCCGGCTCGGCGCGGCGCAGCACCGCCTTGATGCGGGCCAGCAGCTCGCGCGGATTGAACGGCTTGGGCAGGTAGTCGTCGGCGCCCATCTCCAGGCCGACGATGCGGTCGGTCTCCTCGCCCATGGCGGTCAGCATGATGACCGGCAGGTCGCTGTCGGCGCGCAGCCTGCGGCACAGGGTCAGGCCGTCCTCGCCGGGCAGCATGAGGTCGAGGACCACCAGGTCGATGCGCCACTCGGCCAGGGCCTTGCGCATGTCGCGGCCGTCGGCGGCGGTGGTCACCCGCAGGCCGTGGCCCTTGAGGAACCGGGCCAGCAGGTCGCGGATCTCCCGATCGTCGTCGACGACGAGGATGTGGGGCGCGTCCATGGCCCCACTATAGCGCGCACCCGATGCCCCCCCGGGCGGATTTTTGTAACCCCGTGCAACAGGCCGGCGCCCCGTAACACGCTGTTACAAAACGCCGGTCCCACGGACATCGGCCAGCAACACGGGCGTGGTGAACTGTCCTCAGGCAACAACCCCGAGACAGAGGACAAAGACCATGAAACGCTCTCTCATCGCCTTGACCGCGGCCCTGGTCGTCGCCGGCGTCGCCGCGGCCGCCTTCACCGTTCCCGCCGAGGCCTTCGGCCAGCGCGGGGGCTGGGGATACCACCAGATGATGGGCCCGGGCGACGGCTTCGGCCCCGGCCGGGGCTACGGCATGGGCCGGCGCGGCGACTGCCCGTGGGGCGCCAAGACCCTCGACCGCGAGCTCACCGCGGACGACGTGCGCGACATCATCGAAGGCCGCCTGGCCTGGCGCGGCGCCGACCGCCTGAAGGTGGGCAAGGTGGAAGCCCAGGACGAGGACACCATCGTCGCCGAGATCGTCACCGTGGACGACTCCCTGGTGTGGCGCCTGTCCTTCGATCGCAAGACCGGCCAGATGACGCGGTTGCCTTGACCGCCGCGCGGCCATACGTGGACAATGGGTTCCGGAGCCCCGTCCCCGCCGGGGGCGGGGCCCCGAGCCATCCGGAAAGGCCGTGAGATGACCGACGGCGATCGGGACCTGACCCGGCGTGCATTCCTGGCAAGCGTGGCCGCCGCCGGCGCGGCCCTGACGGTCGGTCCGCCGTCGGGCGCCGCCGCTAAGGCCGCCCCCCTCACCCGCCCCATCCCCGCCACCGGGGAGCCGGTGCCGGTCATCGGCATGGGCTCGTGGGGCACCTTCGACGTGGGCGGCAGCACCCGGGTCCGCGACACCCGGGTCGAAGTGCTGGAGGCCTTCTTCGAGAACGGCGGCGGCATGATCGACTCCTCGCCCATGTACGGGTCGTCCGAGGAGGTCATCGGCTACTGCCTGCGCCGCCTCCCCGACACCGGCTCCCTGTTCTCCGCCACCAAGGTGTGGACGCCGTTCCAGTGGCACGGGGTCAAGCAGATGGAGGCGTCGGAGGCCCTGTGGGGCGAGGACCGCTTCGACCTCATGCAGATCCACAACCTGGTCAACTGGGAGGGGCACCTGGAGACCCTGCTGGAGTGGAAGGCCCGCGGCCGGGTGCGCTACATCGGCATCACCACCTCCCACGGCCGCCGCCACCGGGACTTCGAGGCGGTCATGGCCGCCCACCCCATCGACTTCGTCCAGCTCACCTACAACGTGCTGGACCGGGAGGCGGAGCGCCGGCTGCTGCCGCTGGCCGCCGAGCGGGGCCAGGCGGTGATCGTCAACCGGCCCTTCCGGCGGGCCGAGCTGTTCCGCCGCTTCGGCCACCACCCCCTGCCCCCGTGGGCCGCCGACATGGACTGCGCCAACTGGGCCCAGCTGTTCCTCAAGTTCATCGTCTCCCACCCGGCCGTCACCTGCGCCATCCCGGCCACGTCGCGGGTCGACCACATGCGCGAGAACATGGGCGCCGCCCGCGGCCGACTGCCCGACGAGGCCCTGCGCCGGCGCACGATCGCGTACGTCGAGAGCCTGTGACGGCAGCGCCTCGGTCGGTGCGCCGCGCGCCCACCGGCACGCCATCATTTCGGCTGTCCGGGGTCTTCGCCCGGTCGGAAAGCTTTCGATGGGCGGAATTATCGGGTAGGTAATCACCTGAGGCCGTCTGAACGGCACCCGTGGGGCGCCACAGCCTCCAACCGATCCAAAAAGCCCGCGCCGACGGAACAACCCGCCGGCCGTCACGGCAAGGACATGGATGCGTCGGGTTGAAGGCGGTGAGCCGGGACGATGCCAGTGAGAGATCCGTCGGGTTTATCCCTGTTGGCGGCGGTCGTCGTGGTCGCGGTGCTGGCGGCGGTCGCCGGTTGCGACGGCGAACGGCCGGACACGGCCCCGGACCTTCGGCTCACCGGATCGCCGCCGCCATCCTCGACCGCATCGGCCGTGGCGTCGGAGCCCGCCGAGGGTCCCCGCGCGCCGTCCCGGGATGTCATCGCGGGCAAGGCGCCGCGCGGGCCCATGCCGCCGGGCTGTGCCCATCAGACCCGCCATTTCGCCGCCAGGGCCCGCGCAGGGGATACGTGCCGCGCCGAGGTGCTGGTGGCGGACCCGTCCGACGATCTGCTGTCGGCCGCCACCTCCTTCGGCTTCGATGTCATGGAGACGGTCCGCATGCCGGACCTGGGACTCGACGTGGTGAGCCTGCGGGCGCCTCCCGGTGCGACCGATCTCGAGGCCATCGACCTCCTGGCCGCCTGTTTCCCGGATGTGGTCATCGACCGCAAGGAGGGCGGCGAGTTCCTCCTCCAGAGGGGCCCCATCTCCCGCCGGACTCGGTGAGTCCGCCTGCCCGGGGCGACAATCGGTTCCGCTGTCCGGGGCGCGGGGAATTGGGGTCAGAGTCGACTTTCCTCCGGTCTCGTCGCGCGCCTTGAGGGGGCGGCCCTTGGGAAGTGGCACGGTCCGCCGGCCAGCCGCCTCCGCGACTCGGCGCTTAAACCGGCCATCGCTGAGAATAGTGGGCTCTGACGCCGTTTTCCGCCGGACCGGGACATCCGTCAAACCCCCCCGAGATGCGGCACGACTGCCCACAACAGAAGCCCCAAAGCGACCGCAAGGAGACTCATCTGCCCAAACGAGAAGTAACGAAGCTTCCAAATCACCGTTTCCAAAGGTTCATCCGTAGATAGGCGGGCGCTAGCACCACCAAGCGTGAACAATCCAAACAACATGGACCCAATCATAACTAACCAACCAATGAGAAGCAAAGTATGACTTCGGGTGTCGCTTGCGGGAACGAGATCGTTATTGAAGGTTATGGTCAACCCAATCAACGCTGTGGAAAATACAAGTAGTTGCTTGACGTGATCGAGCGCCACGTCAATCGCCTTCATCATTCGGTCATTGTTCGGCATCAAGTCAGTGACACATCGGCCATATGCGGCACCATCTCTCTGCGATTGCCGCAAGAACGTCGACCAACAAGACGTGATCCCGTCCCTCTTTCTCGACCACTGATTTTGCAGTGGAAAGCACAGCCACTAGACTTGGCCGCACAACAAGGAGGATCTCTCTTTCGCAGACCTCGTCGAGTTGAACTCCCCTCGCGATCCACTCTCCACCACGGTGTACGAGCGATTCCCAAATCACATCGGCGAGAAACCGGGTCGTTGCACGGTCGATGGTACAGGGTCGGCAAACCGTAACCGATTCCTGCTGAATGATTTCGGCTAGACGAACTCGGGAGCTGGGGCCCCCAACCTCGTCCGCGGCATCCACAATTGGAGTAAGCATTGTCACGACCCGCTTGCACGCATTCGGAGTTGCAATCTATCACCGTCACGTCATGTATGGAAATACGCTTCAGACAAGACCGCGATTGCGTCCCCGTCAGCCGAGCGGCCAGTTCCCGGGCCGAAAACGCGTTTGTTGACCTCGATCCAGCCGAAGAAGCCGACCCAAAGCTGACCGCCGACACCGCGGTCTCGCCGTTCCCATACGCCGCCGAGCTTGATGTCAAGGATCCGCTACCAGAAAGGATTGAACCCGGCTTCAATTTGGTGTATATTCCTATTTCGCTTGATTGGACAGTGTCGCAGAAGGTGTTTCAATCATTACGTTCTGGAACAAGGGTTTATCCTGGACCTGTTGACAACTGCTGACATATGATGACATTCCTACGGAGAGCCCGCCGTGCGGGCGGTTCGGAATCGAGGCGTTGGGCCGGATTCGGCCGGCCAGGTCGGGGTGAGATGCGTCGCACACTGCCAGCATTTGTCGGCGGATCTGCCGCACGCGGCGCGCTGCGGCTGGTGACCGCCCTGATCGCCTGGTTCGCGCTCGCCACCGCGCCGGTCTGGGCGGCCAAGGACGAACTCGTCATCGGCATCACCCAGTTCCCGTCGTCCTTCCACCCCAACATCGATTCCATGATGGCCAAGACCTACGTGCTGGCCATGACCCGGCGGCCGTTCACCGCCTACGACAAGGACTGGAAGCTGGTGTGCCTGCTGTGCGTGGAGCTGCCCACCATCGACAACGGGCTCGCCAAGCCCGAGAGGACGCCGGAGGGCAAGCAGGGCATCGCGGTCACCTACACCATCCACCCGAAGGCCACCTGGGGCGACGGGGTGCCGGTGACCACCAAGGACGTGCTGTTCACCTGGCGCATCGGCCGCCACCCCCTGAGCGGCATCAGCAACATGGAGTTCTACCGCAGCGCCTACAAGGTGGACGCCCACGACGACAAGACCTTCACCATCCACTTCGACAAGCTGACCTTCGAGTACAACGCCATCAACGGCTTCAACCTGGTGCCCGTTCACCTGGACGAGGTGCCCTTCGCCGACCCCGCGGCCTACAAGAACCGCACCACCTACGACACCGACACCACCAACGAGGGCCTCTACTTCGGCCCCTACCGCATCACCGAGGTGGTGTCGGGCTCCCACGTGGTCCTCGAGCCCAACCCCACCTGGTGGGGGCCGGAGCCCCATTTCAGGCGGGTCGTGGTTCGGGTCATCGAGAACACGGCGGCGCTGGAAGCCAACCTGCTCTCCGGCACCATCGACATGATCGCCGGCGAGCTGGGCCTCACCGTGGACCAGGCCATCGCCTTCCAGCGCCGCCACGGCCGCCGCTTCCGGGTGCTCTTCAAGCCGGGCCTGATCTACGAGCACATCGACCTCAACCTGGACAACCCGATCCTGGCCGACAAGCGGGTGCGCCACGCGCTGATCTACGCCGTCGACCGCCAGGCCATCAGCAACCAGTTGTTCGCCGGCCGCCAGCCGGTGGCCCACTCCAGCGTCAACCCCCTGTCGGAGATGTACGCCCGCGACGTGCCCACCTACCCCCAGGACACCAAGCGGGCGGCGCGGCTGCTGGCCGAGGCCGGTTGGGACCGCATGCGCGACGGCGTCCGCCACGACGCCGAGGGCCGGCCGCTCACCCTGGAGATCATGACCACCGCCGGCAACCGCTCCCGCGAGCTGGTGCAGCAGGTGCTGCAGAGCCAGTGGCGCAAGCTGGGCATCGACGTGCGCATCCGCAACGAGCCGGCGCGGGTGTTCTTCGGGCAGACGGTGACCGAGCGCCGGTTCCGGGCCATGGCCATGTTCGCCTGGATCAGCGCCCCGGAGGCGGTGCCGCGGACCACGCTGCACTCCACCCACATCCCGAAGCCCGGAAACAACTACGCCGGCCAGAACTACACCGGCTTCGTCAACGCCGAGGTGGACGACCTGATCGACCGCATCGAGGTGGAGTTGGACCGCGACGTGCGCCGCACGCTGTGGCGCCGCCTGCAGGAGATCTATGCCACCGAGCTGCCGGTGATCCCGCTCTATTTCCGCGCCGACCCCTACGTGCTGCCGAGCTGGCTCAAGGGCCTGGAGCCCACCGGGCACCAGGACCCGTCGACCCTGTGGGTCGAGCACTGGCGGGCGGAGTAGAGGTCGTGGAGGCCGGAGCGGGTCAGGACGGGCGGGTCCCGTTTCCCCCCTCGTCGCCCCCGGGCTTGCCCCGGGGGTCCATGGATTGCCGGGTCAAGCCGGCAATGGCGAAACGGGGAGGCCCCTGATCGACCCCGATCCGCGTCAGGCCTGCGGCTCCTCCAGCCGGCCCCGGAAATCTTCCAGCCAGTGGAGGCGCGCCTCCAGGAGGCCGATGTCGTGGTCGAGCCAGGGGATCAGGTAGCCGGGCTCGTCGGCAAGGTGGGTGCGCAGGTCCGTCAGGCGGGCCAGCTCGCTCTCGCACACGTCCAGCAGAAGGTCGGCCTGGGCCCTCTGGTCGTCCACCTCCAGCAGGTGGAGGAAACGGAACTTCAGGGCCACGATGAGCTTGTTGAGCTCGGTGGTGGCGGCGCGGACGTTGGCGATGAGCAGGCTCCGCATCTCGGCCATGCCGGCCTCGGTGATGGCCAGCTCGGCGTCGTCCTCCATGCCGACGCCGTCGATGGCGTCGACCAGGCCCTCGTACTTGAGGAGCTCGATGTTGGTGCCCATGAGCTCCAGCGACGGGCCCAGCACGCGGCTGATGAAATGGCGGATGCCGTTGACCAGGGCGCTGTAGCGGCGCGGGCCAGCGGCCAGGGTCCCCAGCGCACAGAGACGGATGGCTTCCTTGGGCGTGAGCGTGTTGTCGGAAAACATGCCGGTTGCCCCTGCCGAACCCCGCAACCATAGCCCAAGGGCCCCCCGCCCGTCCACTCGGGGCGGAGGGCATTTGGGAAGATGGCAGTCAGGCGGCGGCGCGCAGGCCGAGCCGGCTCCACACCTCGCGGACGGCATCCACCAGATGGTCCATGAGGTCGTCGGTGTGCAGCGGCGTCGGCGTGAAGCGCAGGCGCTCGGTGCCCCGCTCCACGGTCGGGTAGTTGATGGGCTGCACGTAGACCCCGTGCCTGACCAGCAGGTCGTCGCTGGCCTGCTTGCACAGCACCGGGTCACCGACCAGGATCGGCACGATGTGGCTCACCGACGGCATCACTGGGATGCCGGCCTCGGTGAACCGCCGCTTCAGGGTCGCCGCCCGCTCCTGATGGCGCTGGCGCATCTCGTCGTGCTCCTTGAGGTAGCGGATGGACGTCAGCGCCGCGGCGGCCACCCCGGGCGGCATGGAGGTGGAGAAGATGAAGCCCGAGCCGTAGGAGCGGATGAAGTCGCAGAACGCCGCCGAACCGGCGATGTAGCCGCCGACCACGCCGAAGGCCTTGGCCAGGGTCCCCTGGATGATGTCGATGCGGTGCATCTGGTTGTCGCGCTCGGCGACGCCGCCGCCGCGGGCGCCGTACATGCCGACCGCATGGACCTCGTCGATGAAGGTCATCGCCTTGTGCTTGCGGGCCACGTCCACGATCTCGCCGATGGGGGCGATGTCGCCGTCCATGGAATAGACGGACTCGAAGGCCACCAGCTTGGCCCGGTCGTCGCCGTACTCGCCCAGCAGCCGGTCAAGGTCCTCGACGTCGTTGTGCTTGAAGATGCGCCGGTCCGCCTTGGAGTGGCGGATGCCCTCGATCATGGAGTTGTGGTTCTTGGCGTCCGACAGGATCACGCAGTTGGGCAGCATGGCCCCCAGGGTGCTGAGCGCGGTCAGGTTGGCCATCCACCCGGAGCCGAACAGGAGCGCCGCTTCCTTGCGATGCAGGTCGGCCAGCTCCTGCTCCAGAAGCACGTGGTAGTGGTTGGTTCCCGAGATGTTGCGGGTGCCGCCGGCGCCGGCGCCGCAGCGGTCGATGGCCTCGTGCATGGCGGCCAGCACTTCCGGATGCTGCCCCATGCCCATGTAGTCGTTGGAGCACCATACGGTGACCTCGGTGACCTCGCCGTCACGGTAGTTGAGCGCGCGCGGGAAGTCGCCGGCCTGCCGCTCCAGGTCGGCGAAGATCCGATAGCGGCCCTCGGACTTGAGGGTGCCGATGCGGTCGGCAAAAAACCGTTCGTAGTCCATGCCCCGTCCTCTTTGGTTTTTCCCAG
>JANQFP010000066.1 GCA_028277795.1 Rhodospirillales bacterium | reverse complement strand
AGCCCGCATATCTCACCATGGCGAGCCCTGGCGTGATCTGACGGCCCGGGATTTCTTCCCCGAAGGGAGCGCGAGCGCTCCCCTCCGGCGGTGCCGGTCGGGTCGATCTGCGCTGTATCCTCTGCTGTTGACGACGGGGTTCCGGGGGCCGCTTCACGCCGCGGCGGCGGATAGTCGGGCGTGGGCGGCGGCGAACACGTCCTGGTGGGGATGGCCGGAGGCCATGGCGATGCGGATGCGGCGGACGCTGCGGGTGACCCGGGCGCCGATCTTCAGCAGCTTGAGGCGGATGGTGCCGGGGGTGGCGCGGGCAAAGGCGGTGTTGCGAAGGCCGATCCGGCGCAACGCCGTCACCAGCACGTAGGCCAGGGAGGCGAACCACAGGCGCAACTGGTTGGCCCGCATGCTCGCCGCCGAGGTCCGGTCGGCGAACAGGTCGAGCTGGCACGCCTTGATGAGGTTCTCCATTTCGCCGCGGGCGCAGTAGACCGCCTCGTACAGGGTCCGGGCGTCGCCGAAGCGGGCGCCGAGCGAGGTCACGACGAAGCGCGGGTTGGCCTCGTCTCCGGTCCACTCGGCCTTGGCGATCACCCGGCGCCGCCGGCTCCAACTGTCTTTGGTGCTCCACATGAAGTCCTTGTAGCGCCGCGCCGGCCGGCCCTCGGCCCGGGCCTCGGCTTCGGCCGCGGCCAGTTCGGCCTCGATCTCCGCGGCCAGGCGCGTGTTCCGGGCCAGGCCGAAGACGTAATGGACGTCGCTTCGCTCGCACCAGGCCATCAGTTCCTCGCGGCAGAAGCCGGAATCGGCCCGGAGGATGATCCGGGTCCGGGGCCATTTTTCCCGGATCTGCCCGACGATGCGTTCCACCTCCTCCACCGACCCGGCGGCGGCGTCGATGTTGGCCGGCCTCAGTTTGGCGGCGAGGAGGTGCTCGCCGCAGAAGATGTAGAGCGGCAGGTAGCAGTAGTGGTCGTAATAGCCGTGGAAGAACCGGCCTTCCTGGTTGCCGTGGACCGCATCGTCGGTGGCGTCCAGGTCGAGGATGATCTCGTCGGGCGGGGTGATGCGGTGCTCCAGGCACAGGTCCACGAACAGCCGTTCGATGGCGCCCGCGTCGTGGCCGATCTTGTGATAGCGGGTCGGAGCGCCCTCTGGGGCGTGCTCCAGCCGGTTCAGGGTGCTCTTGCCCGCCAGCGGGGCGCAGTTCCGCCGCCGGGCGGTGAGCTTGCCCGCCAGCACCGCCAGGACCGGATCGTGGCGAAGCTGGTCGTGGTCGTCGACGTCCTCGTAGCCGAGGACGATGCCCAACACCCGCTGCGCCACCATGGCACGGACCGGGTGCTCGACCATGTCCGCGCGGCGGGCGTCGTCGAAGCACGCGGCAAACCGGTCGACCATGCCGGTCGCCTTGTCCGCCAGACCCAGGAGCAGCGCGCCCGCGGCCGAGGTCAGGGTTCCGCCGTCGAAACCGGCCACCACGCGGCGCTTCTCGACGGGTGCAAAGTCGAAGGCTTCCGGGGTACACTGTGTCGGCATCGGGGGCTCCCTTGGAATCAGCTTAAGTGTTTGGTCGCACTTACATTTTCGCTGATTTCAGACCCCGATGCACCCTCTATTGTGAGATATGCGGGCTAGCAGCGCTCCTCTTTACGGGCTTCCACAACCAATTATACTGAGAAGACGCAGCTCACTATCCTTGTTAATTGGTGATTGAAATGTTCCGACGGCTTTTTCGCATCTCAATAGTATCTGTCGCCATTCCCTTATTTGTTGTGTTCTTGTTTGGTCAACCGAACATCGCCTCGGCTGGAAGCCGGTCTGAAACCCGAGACGCGGTCAGGTTGATGGTGACCGATCCAGAGGCCGCGGAAACGCATTTTCGGAAAAGAGATACGTTCGAATCACGTATGTATCTGATTCTGTTGCTCGGCACCCATTTCGCCGATCGTCCCGGCGCCCAGGAGGAGATCGGAAAGATCGCTGGTGAGTTGGACGAGAAACTTATCGAGGCGGGAGGGACCCAACGGTTCTTCCAGTTCGCTTCAAGAGTCGTTCGGCCAATCGACCCATACGATGGGTGTAATTATTTTATATTTTAAGTCACTTACTGAATCATTTTAGTGGAATTATCAGTGGGTGAAATATGTAATTATTTTTGGGTGAATTATGTAATTATTTTATATTT
>JANQFP010000063.1 GCA_028277795.1 Rhodospirillales bacterium | reverse complement strand
CCCATGCAGTCCGCGCCCGCTTGCGTCGAGATATGCCGGGCGCAGGCCGGAACGTCGTAGCCCGACGGGCCGAAGGCCGAGACCGGGCAGGCGGTGAGGCAGGGGCGGTCGGCGCAGCTCTCGCAGGGGCTCGGCCGCCGGTCGGGCGGCGGCAGCGCGATCGCGTCGGCGAAGGCGAGCGCACCGCGATAACCGTGCCAGAGCCCGTAGTCCGGATGGATGAAGATGCCCAGGGGCGAGGGATGGCAGGGCTCGGCGCGCCGGGCCCAGCGCTGGAAGGGCAGATGGGGCCGGGTGAAGGGAAACAGCGCCACCGCCCCGAGCGCCGCGGCGAGCTCCGTGAGCACGTCCCCGGACCAGTCGTCGAGCAGATCTTGCTGCGGGTCGCGGTCCGCGCTGAACCGGTGCCACATCTCGGGCCCGGCATTGCCGACGAGCACCAGGGTGCGCGCCGGCGCCCGCGGGCGAATCTCGGGGACGCCGTCGTCGGGGTCCGGATGAAAGGCGCCGCGCGGCGTGAGGCCGGCGTGGTGCACGGCCGCCCTGGTGCTCTCGAAGTCCATGCGCAATCGCTCCCCTGCGGGTTGCGCCGTCAAGGCCCGCCGCAGCCGGCATAGACGCACTCCGAGCAGCGCGGACTGCGCAGCGCGGCGGTGATGGCGTCGGCGCCGGCCGCGTCGACCCTGCCGCGCGCCGCCTCGATCACGGCGTGCAGCCGGCCCACGGCCCAGCGTCGCGCCATCCCCGGCTGCCGGTGGTAGACCTCGAGCGCCGACCACGCCTCCTCGATCAGGGGCTCCAGCTCACCCCCGTCCGGTCTTGCGTTCGGCAGCTGCAGGACGGGACACCGGCCCACGTCGTGCAACGCCGGATCGAAGGCGTAGACCGCCAGGGCATCGCCATAGTCGAGCATGCGGGCGAGGATGTAGATCCGCTCCAGGAGCGCGTCGACGCAGTCCGGCGCGTCCGGGGACGCCTGCCTGCCATCCGTCATCCGGCAACTCTCCTCGGCCCGGGCCGGCGTCACTTGATCCGCGGCAGCTTCTCGAAGGAGTGGAAGGCCGGCGGCGACGGCAGCGTCCACTCGAGCGTCGTGGCTCCCACGCCCCAGGGATTGTCCTCGGCCTGCTCCTTGCGTGCGAAGGCCTGGAACACACCATAGAGGAAGATCAGCACGCCGACGGCCGAGATGTAGGAGCCGATCGACGAGACGTAGTTCCAGCCCGCGAAGGCGTCCGGATAGTCGGCGTAGCGGCGCGGCATGCCGGCCAGCCCCAGGAAGTGCTGCGGGAAGAACAGCAGGTTCACGCCGATGAAGCTGACCCAGAAGTGCAGCTTGCCGATGGCCTCCGAGTAGCGGTAGCCGGTCATCTTCGGGAACCAGTAGTACCAGGCCGCGAAGATGCCGAAGGTGGCCCCGAGCGACATGGTGTAGTGGAAGTGGGCCACCACGTAGTAGGTGTCGTGCAGGGCCCGGTCGACGCCGGCATTGGCCAGCACCACGCCGGTGACGCCGCCGACCGTGAACAG
>JANQFP010000210.1 GCA_028277795.1 Rhodospirillales bacterium | reverse complement strand
CGACGCCCTGGAGGTGGTGTGGACCGTCATCCGCGCCGCCAACGCCTACGTGGACCGCCAGGCGCCGTGGGCGCTACGCAAGACCGACCCCGACCGCATGGGCACGGTGCTCTATGTCTTGGTCGAGACGGTGCGCCACGTGGCCATCGTGCTGCAGGCGTTCATGCCGGATTCGTGCGGCCGCATGCTCGACCAACTGGCGGTCAGCCGCGAGCACCGCAGCTTCGCCTTTCTCGGACCCGAGCACGCCCTGGTGCCGGGCACCGCCCTGCCCAAGCCGGAGGCGGTGTTCCCGCGTTACGTGGAGGAGGCGGGGCAGGGGGCCGCGTGACCATGCTGGTGGACAGCCATTGCCACCTGGACTTCCCCGACTTCGCGGACGACCTGGAGGCGGTGGTGGCGCGCGCCCGCGAGGCCGGCATCAGCACCATGCTGACCATCTGCACGAGGGTGACACGGTTCGACCGGGTGCTGGCCATCGCCGAGGCCCATGACGGCATCTACTGCACGGTCGGCATCCACCCCCACAACGTGGCCGCCGAACCGGAAGTGACGGCCGAGCACCTGGTGCGCCTGGCCGCCCATCCCAAGGTGGTGGGCTTCGGCGAGACGGGCCTCGACTACCACTACGAGCACAGCCCGCGGGAGGCGCAGCAGCGCAGCTTCCGCGCCCACATCGCTGCGGCGCGCCAGAGCGGCCTGCCGGTGGTGGTGCACAGCCGCGAGGCGGACGACGACATGGCCCGCATCCTGGCCGAAGAGCGGGCGGCGGGTGCCTTCCCGGGCCTCGTCCACTGCTTCAGCTCGGGTGCCGGAATGGCGGAACGGGTGGTCGATCTGGGCCTCTACGTGTCGTTTTCCGGCATCGTCACCTTCAAGAAGGCGGACGGCCTGCGCGACGCGGCGCGGGCGGTGCCCACGGACCGGCTGCTGGTGGAGACCGACGCCCCCTACCTGGCCCCGGTGCCCAAGCGGGGCAAGCGCAACGAGCCGGCCTATACGGCCTACACGGCGGCCCACCTGGCCGAGGTCACCGGCCTGGAGTCGGAGGCCCTGGCGGCGGCCACCACGGAGAACTTCTTCCGTCTGTTCACCAAGGCCCGCGGGGGGCAAGCCGCAGCCGACGCCGGCGACCCATGAAGGTGACCATCCTCGGCAGCGGCGGCTCCAGCGGCACGCCGGCCATCGACTGGGGCTGGAGCCAGTGCGATCCGGACAATCCGCGGAACCGGCGCTTGCGCCCGTCCATCCTGGTGGAGAACGGGGACACGCGGCTGCTGGTGGATACCTCGCCGGACCTGCGCGAGCAGCTTCTCCGGGCCGAAGTCAACCGGCTGGATGCGGTGCTGTTCACCCATTATCACGCCGACCATCTGCACGGCATCGACGACCTCAGGCCCGTCAACCGGGTGCTCAATGCGCCGCTGGACATCTACGCCGACGCCGAGACCCTGGGCATCATCCGCGAGCGCTTCGGGTACGTGCTCGAGCCCCTGGCCGACGGCGCCACCGTCTACTACAAGCCCACGCTGACGCCCCACGAGATCACCGGCGGCAGCCGCTTCCGGGTCGGCAGCGTCGAGGTGCGCGCCGTGGCCCAGGATCATGGCTACTGCGGCTCCCTCGGCTTCCGCTTCGGTCCGGTGGCGTACTCCACGGACCTTGTCGACATGGGGGACGAGGAGTTCGCCGCCCTGAACGGTATCGATCTTTGGATCATCGGCACCCTGGTGGATCGGCCCCATCCGACCCATCTCCACGTGAACAAGGCCTTGGCGTGGATCGACCGGGTCAAGCCCAGAAGGGCGGTGCTGACCCATCTCAGCGGCCGGTTCGACTATGCGACCCTCCAGGCCCGGCTGCCCGCCGGCGTCGAGCCGGCCTACGACGGCATGGTACTGGAAGCGTGAAGCGAAAGAGACGCATGACAACCCATTCGAGGATAAAGAGAACATATAATTTTCCATAATATACATTATGCGACTTTTTGATGGCCGCGCATGGCCTTCCAACGGCATCCCTCTTCCGTCTCCACCCCGGCCGCGCCCTGCCACCTTTCCTAAAAAAGGCACCCGATGACCGCCAACCTGGACCGCCTTCTGGAGATCATGGCCCGGCTGCGCGACCCGGCGGGCGGCTGCCCCTGGGACCTGGAGCAGGACTTCTCGACCATCGCTCCGCACACCATCGAGGAAGCCTACGAAGTGGCGGACGCCATCGACCAGGGCGACATGGCGGCCCTTCGGGACGAGCTTGGCGACCTGTTGTTGCAAGTGGTCTACCACGCCCAGATGGCCCGTGAGGCCGGCCATTTCCGCTTCGACGAGGTGGCCGCCGCCATTGCCGACAAGCTGGTCCGCCGCCATCCCCACGTGTTCGGCGACGTCCGCGTCGATGATGCCGCCGCCCAGACCCGGGCCTGGGAGGATCACAAGGAGGCCGAGCGCCGCGACAAGGCGGCGGCCGGCACCGGCGACCACGGCATCCTGGACGGGGTTCCCCTCGCCCTGCCCGCCCTGGTGCGCGCCGCCAAGCTGCAGAAACGGGCCGCCCGGGTCGGCTTCGACTGGGGCGAGGCGGCGAGCGTGCTGGCCAAGATCGTCGAGGAATCGGAGGAACTGGGCCACGAAATGGCCGACGGCACCGAGCGCGCGCGCCTGGAGGACGAGCTGGGCGACCTGTTGTTCACCTGCGTCAATCTGGCCCGCAAGCTGGACGTGGACCCGGAGACGGCGCTCCGGCGCGCCACCGCCAAGTTCGAGACCCGCTTCCGTCGCATGGAGGCGTGGCTGGCCGAGGACGGCCGCACCCCCGACGCGGTGGCTCTCGACGAGCTGGAGGCCCTGTGGGAACGCGCCAAACGCGGCGCCTAAGCGGGCCGGTGTCCGCCTTGCCCCGCCGCCGCCGGCGCCTATGATGAGCGTAATGCCCAAGATGGTCCGAATCCTGGCGGCGGTCTTGCTCGTGGTGGCGATGTCCGGCTGCTACCTGCCGGCCCGCTTCGACGCCGAGATCGAGATCACCCGCGACGGCTACTACAGCATGATCTTCGACGGCTACATGGCGTCCGTCCCCCTGTACGACGGCCTGCGCAAGGGCGAGATCACGCCGGCCGAGGAGCGGCGCAAGGTGGACGTGGTGTTGACCGACCTGAGGCGCGATTCGGCGACCACCGAGGCCCGCTACATCCGGCAGGGCCACTTCAAGGTGCACTGGGAGAAGGAGGGCGACCTGCTGCAGACCCGGATGATCACCTTCTTCCGGCGCAACGAGGCCATGCTGAGCCTCAAGTACGTCAAGACCGACGGGATCATCGAGGTTATCGGCAAGCGGGTGCGGCCCACCGATGCCAAGCGGCTGGACGCCATCGGCCTCGCCATGACGGGAGAGGTACGGGTGTTGACGCCGCTGAAGGTCGCCCACCACAACGCCTTCCAGGTCCGCCGCGGGCCCGGCCGGCAGAAGATCTACGTGTGGAAGATCAACAGCCTGTTCGACCCCCCGGTGTCCATGACCATCCCCATCCGCTGACCGCCGCCGAGCGTCATCAATCCCCCAGGGCTTCGGCCAGGGCGGTCCACGTGGCCTCGTCCGGCGCGAGGAGGATGGTCTCGTCCAGGATGCCGGCGTGGGGGGCGTAAGGGCGGCGCGACTCTCTGAGGCCGCTGAAGCCGCCGGCCTCGCGGTGGATGAGGATGCCGGCCGCATGGTCCCACGGCTTGAGCCGCCGGTACTGGGCGAAATGCACGGTCCCCTGCCCCAGGTCCATGTACTCCCGTCCGGTGCACTTGTGTCGGGCGGTGATACGGGGCCCCCGGCTCAGGCCCGCCTCCTGGCGGGCCTGCAGGCGGCGGCGCACGCGGGAGGTGAGGAAGCCGGTCATCTCTGTCAGCGGGGCCGCGGCGGCGGCGCGCAGGCGCTGGCCACCGCGCCACGCCCCCTCGCCGTCGGCCGCCCACAGGGTGACGTCGGACACGGGATCGTGGATCCATCCGGCCAGGGTGCGCCCGCCCTGGCAGAAGGCCACGATGACGGCGAACGCCGGCCGGCCCTCGACGAAGTTCTGGGTGCCGTCCACCGGGTCGATCAGCCACACGGGGCCGACACCGGCCAGCGCCGCGAAGCGGGCCGGATCGGCCTCGGTCTCCTCCTCGCCGACCACGGCACTGCCCGGCACCAGCTCCATCAAGGCCTCGGTCAACAGCCGTTCGGCCTCGGTGTCGGCCGTGGTCGCATAGTTGCCCGGCCCCTTCTCGACGACGTCGCCGGGGGCCAGGTTGCCGAAACGCGGCATGACTTCGGCCGCCGCGACCCGGCGGATGATGTCGATGACGTGATCTATGTTGGGCACCATGGCGCCCCTTTTGTCGCCCAAACGCCGCGACCGGAAAAGGGGATTCAGACCGGGGTTTGCGGATCGGCCACGGGCAGCCGGAACCAGAACGTGCTCCCCTCGCCCACCTCCGTCTCGACGCCGATGGTCCCGCCCATCAGCTCCACCAGTTGCTTGGTGATGGTGAGCCCAATGCCGGTGCCGCCGGTTTGCGTCGCGTCCGTGCTCAGGCGGACGAACGGCTCGAACAGCGTGTCACGGTCGGCCTCGGGGATGCCGGGGCCCTGGTCGGCCACGCTGATGTGCACCATGCCGTCGGCGGTGCTCTCGGCCGATACCGTCACCGTCCCCTGCTCGCGGTTGTACTGGACCGCGTTGGACAGGAGGTTGAGCACCACCTGCTTGAAGCACATGGGATCGGCCCGGACGTCGGGCAGAGTCTGGCCGGCGGTCCGGTCGATCAGCCTGACGCCGCGGGCCGCGGCCAGGGTCTCGCTCAGACCCAGGCACTCGGCGCACACCGCCACCGGCGACACCGGCTGGATCGACAGCTCCATGCGGCCGGCCTCGATCTTGGCCAGGTCGAGGACCTTGTTGATCAGGTCCAGCAGGTGGCGGCCGCTGGTCAGGATGTGGCCGACGTACTCGCGCTGGGTGTCGGTGAGCGGCTCCCGGGCGTTGTATTCCAGCAACTGCCCGAAGCCGAGGATGGCGTTCATGGGGGTGCGCAGCTCGTGGCTCATCATGGACAGGAACTCGGACCGGGCGCGGCTCGCCGAGTCGGCCCCGTCATCCGGTGCCGCCGACCCCTCGCCGGCACTCACGCTCCTGCGGTCCTCGGTTCCGAGGGCTTTGGCAGCCAAAATGAACGCCACGGCGGCCGCCACGACGCACAGCGCGACCGCGAGCATCAAATGCCGGCGAAAGGCGTCGGTGGCCTCGGTCACGTCACGCACGACGACCATGGCGCCGGCCGCCCCGCCCGCGGTGCCGGCAAGCGGCAGGGACACCACGTGAAGGTTGCGCCCACTGAACGCGATGCGGTGGGTTGCGCCGTCCTCCGGCCGCACCAGCGGAGCGATGCGGGCGGTTAGCCCGTCCGGCTCCCCGGCGAAGGTGTGCGCGATCAAGGGCGCTTTGGTTTCGCCGCCGGCCCCACCGTGCCGATAGACGGCGACATCCACGCCCAGCGCCTCGGCGATGGGGCCGATGACCGGCGTCATCCCGATCCCCACCTCCACGTATCCGATCAGGCCGCCGGCATCATGCCACGGCGTAACGTAACGCAGCGCGGGATGCCCCGGGGTGTCCATGTCGATGCCGTAGGCGCCCTGTTCGGCCGGTGCCGCCGCAGGTGTGATCGGCAGGGCGCCCGCATCCCCGGGCCCGTCCGGCGCCGGCACCCGAAGAACGGTCACCTTGTTCGCGGTTGCGAAGTGGAGACGCGTAATGCCTTGCACTTTGCGAAGGCGCTCGACGTGAGGACGGGCGGCCCGCATCAATCCCGGCCCGTCACCGGCGACCAACAGCGCCTTCAGGGAATCATCATCGAGGATGGTGGCAAGGGCCTCCCGGACCGCCGCCGACCGGGACTCCATCTGGCGATCGAACAGGGACACTGCCGCCCGCGCCTGGGAGCGGATCTCCCGCTCGAGGCTTTGCCGCTGGGCATGGATCGACAACGCCAGCAGCACCCCTGCGATGAAGACCACGGTGGCGGCGAAGGCAGCCAGCAGCGGTCCCCGGATCGGTCGTGACGCCTGCGAATGCATGCCGTCGCCCACTCCGATCGTTGTTCCGGCGCGTCCCCGTCGCGCCGCGCCCGGCGGCCGGGGCCGCCTGGACGCTGTGTTTCGATTTGTGCGATGCAAACCCCATGCCGACCGATGCCGGCTCGCCGCTCAACCGGAAGGCGACAGGCCCCCGTGGGACCGGGCGCGATCAGTCGCTGCCCGGGGCCGGTGACTCGCGGAGACGGGCGAAACGGGCCGCATTGGCGGGGTCGAGGCGGACCCGCAGGTGAACGGCGTCCTCCCCGTCACGGCGGTCGATGACCTGGCCGTGGACATACAGCCAGTTGAGGGTGGCCCCGTCGGCGGGCGGCAGGGAGATCTCCATGAGCTGGGCCGCCTCCGACAGCTTGCGGTCGAGCAGATCGAGCAGGGCCGGGCATCCCTCCCCGGTCCGCGCCGAGACCGCCACCGTCGGCCGGTTGGCCCGGCGCGCCCGGTTGTCCAGGATATCGAGGGTTTCGGCGTCGAGGAGGTCGATCTTGTTGAGCACCTCGATGAGGGCGTTGTCCACGGTTTCGCCCAGGCCCAGCTCGCGCAGCACGGCGTGCACGTCCTCTTTCTGGCCCTCGCTGTCGGGATGGGCCACGTCGCGCACGTGAACCACCAGATCGGCCTCCTGCACCTCCTCCAGGGTGGCGTGGAAGGCGTTGACCAACTCGTGGGGCAGGTCCGAGATGAAGCCGACCGTGTCCGACAGGATGGCGGTGCGGCCCGACGCCAACTCCAAGCCGCGCATGGTCGGGTCGAGGGTGGCGAAGAGCTGATCGCGGGCGGTCACGTCGGCCCGGGTCAGGGCGTTGAATAAGGTGGACTTGCCGGCGTTGGTGTAGCCGACCAGGGCGACCACCGGATAGGGAACCCGGCGGCGGGCCGTGCGGTGCAGGGCGCGGGTCCGCTTGACCTCGGCCAGGCGGCGTTTGAGGCGGGTGATGCGCTGGCCGATGAGCCGGCGGTCGGTCTCGATCTGGGCCTCGCCCGGACCGCCCATGAAGCCGGTGCCGCCGCGCTGCCGCTCCAGGTGGGTCCACGAGCGCACCAGCCGGGACCGCTGGTAGGTCAGCGCCGCCAGCTCCACCTGCAGGCGGCCCTCGGCGGTCCGTGCCCGCGCCCCGAAGATCTCCAGGATGGTCCCGGTGCGGTCGATGACCTTGCAGTCCCAGGCCCGCTCAAGGTTGCGTTGCTGGACCGGGCTGAGCACCGCGTCGACCACCGCGACCGCCACCGCTTCGTCGTCGCCGGCCGCCGGCGGCCGGTTCCACTCGCTGTCGTCCTCGACCAGACGGGCCAGACGGTCCACCGTGCCGCGGCCGAACAGGGTGGCGGGGCGAACCTGGGCGACCCTGACCACCTCGCCGTGGACCACCGTCAGGCCGATGGCCGCGGCCAGGCCGATGGCTTCTTGCAGGCTGGCCTCGGGGCGCCGCCCGTCGCGGCGGTCCCGCCGGCCCAGATCAGGATGAATCACCAGGCAACGTTCAGCCGCGCCCGGCGAGGGGCGCGGCCCGACCGAAGGGGTGGACGGAACGGTCAGGTCATTCAGCGGCCGCCGCCTCCTTGTCGGGGTCGAACAGCTGAATCTGCACCGACGGCATCACGGTCGAGATGGCGTGCTTGTACACCAACTGGGTGTGACCGTCCCGCCGAAGGAGCACGGAGAAGTTGTCGAACCAGGTGATGATGCCCTGCAACTTCACGCCGTTGACGAGAAAGATGGTGACCGGCGTCTTGTTCTTGCGGATGTGATTGAGGAATACGTCCTGGACGTTCTGTGACTTTTCAGACGACATGGATCTACCCCTTTCATTATTGTCGATCCGGGCGGTTCGGGGATGGACCGCGGATCTCTCCCTGTCATGCGCTTTCTTTTCCCCCCGGGGACCTCGCATTCACTCGTGGGTGGTGAGGCCACCGAGTGAAACCGGGCGCGCCCCGCTAGCTTACAGGTTCAAGACCAGCTTGCAAAGCTCCCCGCAAGAGGGGACATGAAGGGCCGGGGGATGTTGGGTGAACTCGTCCGGCCCCGGCGCCGCAGGGCGCAGCAGCACCGGCACGCAGCCGGCGTTGGCCGCGCATTCCAGGTCGATGTCGGCGTCGCCGACCAGCCATACGGCCCCCTCCCCGTCCGCCGGACCGGCGGCCAGCGCCATGTCCACCGGGTCGCGGGCCGGTTTGTCCCGGGCCGCGTCCAGGGCGCCGACCACGGCCCCGAAATGGCGGTCCCAGCCCAGGTGGGTAGCCTCGCGGCGCACGTAGGGGCCCTTCTTGTTGCTCACCACGCCCAGGTAGACGCCGGCGGCATCGAAGGCGTCGAGCATGTCCCCGGCGCCAGGCAGCGGCTCGAGCGCATCCAGGTGACGCTCGGCGAAATAGCGGTAGAACACCTCGCCCGCCTCCTCCCAGCGGTCGCCGAACAGGGCCGGAAAGCTGTCGCGCATGGACTTGCGCACCCGCTGGCGGGTCTCCGCCAGGGTCCACGGTTCGAGGCCGAAATGGGTGAGGGTGAGGTTGTTCACCTCGTGGATGACCGGCCAGGTATCCACCAGGGTGTTGTCCCAATCGAAGACGATGGCCCGGGGGCGGGCGTGGGCGGTCAAACGGCGCTCCCCTGCCCCGCCATGTGCTCGCCGTACCAGGCCAGCAGGCGCGTGGTCAGCGGCCCGGGGCGGCCGTCGCCGACGTCCGTGCCGTCGATGCGCACCACCGGCTTGACCAGCGACGTGGTGCCGGTGACGAAGGCCTCGGCGGCGGCCTTCGCCTCCGTCACGGTGAACGGCCGCTCGACCATCCGCAGACCCTGGGCGGCGGCCAGGTCGGCCACGGCGCGGCGGGTGATGCCCTCCAGGATGGCGGTGTCCACGTGGCGGGTGACCAGGGTGCCGTCCGCGGTGACGATCCACGCATTCGACGCGGTGCCTTCGGTGACCAGGCCGTCGCCGTCCACCATCCACGCCTCGTAGGCGCCGGCCTCCACCGCCTGCTGGCGGGCCAAGACATTGGGCAGCAGGGCCGTGGACTTGATGTCGCGGCGGGCCCAGCGCAGGTCGGGAACGGTGATGACGTCGACGCCGCGGCCCGCCGCGGCGGCGTCGAAGGGCGGCGCGTGGCGGGCCGTCATCACCAGGGCGCTGCGCACCCCCGACGGGAAGGGATGGTTGCGCCGCGCCACCCCGCGGGTGACCTGCATGTAGAGGTACCCGCTATCGATCCGGTTGCGGCGGATCACCTGGCGCATGATCACCCGCAGGGGCCCCCGGGCCATGGGCCAGGCCATGTGGAGCGCTTTCAGGGACCGGGCCAGGCGGTCCAGGTGGCCGTCCTCGTCCACCAGGGCGCCGGCGTGCACGGCGATGACCTCGTAGACGCCGTCGGCGAACTGGTAGCCCCGGTCCTCGATATGCACGGCCGCATCCAGATGCGGCACGTAGCGGCCGTTGACGTAGGCGATGCGGGACACCGGCCGGCCTCAGAAGTATTCCAGGCGCACGGAGAACAGCTTCTCCACCTTGCGGATGGCCTCGGAGGCGGCGAACAGCACCACCCGGTCGTTGGCCTGGACCACGGTGCCGCCGCGGGGGCTGATGACCTGGTCACCGCGGACCACGGCGCCCAGCATGACGCCGGCCGGCAGGCTGGCCTCGCGCAGGGGCTGGCCGACCAGGCTGGAGGTCTCCAGGGCCTCGGCCTCGATGAGCTCGCCGAAGCCCTCGCGCAGGGTATGCACGGAGTGGATGCGGCCGCGCCGCACGTGCTGGAGGATGGAGGACACGGTGATGTGGCGGGGGCTGACGGTGACGTCGATGCCGAGGGTCCCGACCAGGGATTCGTAGGTGCCTTTGTTGAGGAGCGTGATGGCCCGCCGGCAGCCGTGGCGCTTGGCCAGCATGGTGGTCAGGATGTTGGTCTCGTCGTCGTTGGTCACCGCCATGATGGTCTCGGTGTCGCCGACGTTGGCTTCCTCGAGGATCTCGGGGTCCAGCGCGTCGCCGTGGATCACCACCGTGCGGTTGAGCCGGCTGGCCACCAGCTCGGCGCGGGCGCCATCCTTCTCGACCACCTTGACGGTGCTTCCCGACTTGTCGTCCTCCAGCTCGCGGGCGATGAGCAGGCCGATGTGGCCGCCGCCGCAGATGAGCATGCGCCGCGCCTCCTGCTCCTCGTGGCCGAAGGCGGTCATGGCGCGGGGCGCCTGGCGGCTGTCGACGACGAAATAGACGTCGTCGCCGGGCAGCATCTGGTCGTCGCCGGCCATCATCACCGGGCGGCCGTCGCGGATCAGGCCGACCACCACGATGCTGAGGTCGGGAAAGAGCTGGGCCAACTGCTTCAACGGCGTGTGGACCACCGGGCAGTCCGCCTCGCAACGAACGCCCAGCAGCTTCACCTTCTCGTCCACCAGCGGGATCATCTCGAAGGCGCCGGGGACCCGGAGGCGGCGCAGGATGGCCCGGGCCACCTCGTTCTCCGGCGAGATGATGACATCGATGGGCATGTGCTCGCGGGTGAACAGATGCGCCCAATGGGGTTGCAGGTAGCTCCGGTGGCGCACCCGCGCGATCTTGGTCGGCACACCGAACAGGGAATGGGCCACCTGGCACGCCACCATGTTGATCTCGTCGGCGTAGGTGACGGCGATCAGCATGTCGGCGTCGGCGGCGCCGGCCTCCTCCAGGCTGTCGGGCCGCGACGCGTGCCCGACCACGCCCTGGACGTCCACCGAATCGCTGATGCGGCGCACCAGCTCCGGCGACTGGTCGAGGACCGTCACGTCGTTGTTTTCCAGGGCCAGATGGCGGGCGATGTTGAACCCGACCTGGCCGGCGCCGCAGATGAGGATCTTCATGACCGTCTAGTTGTGGACGCCAAGGGACTTGAGTTTGCGGTGCAAGGCCGAACGCTCCATGCCGACGAAGGCGGCCGTGCGGGAGATGTTACCACCAAACCGGGCCACCTGGGCGAGCAGGTATTCGCGCTCGAACACCTCGCGGGCATCGCGCAGCGGCAACGCCATCAGGCTGCCCTGGGCGTCGAGGCCGCCCGGCGCCGCCGCCGTCCCGGTGATCTCGCCGGGCAGCATGTCGGCGCCAATGGGCTGGTCGGCGTCGCCCGGTGCCATGATCAACAGCCGCTCGATGACGTTGCGCAGCTCGCGGGCATTGCCCGGCCAGTCGTAGGTCTGCAGGGCGGCCATGGCGTCGGCGGCGATCTGGCGGGGCCGCTGGCCGCCGGCGTCGGCGGCGCGGGCCATGAAGTACTCGGCCAGTAGTGGCACGTCGTCGCGCCGCTCGCGCAGCGACGGGATGGCGATGGGCACGACGCTGAGCCGGTAGAAAAGGTCCTCGCGGAAGTTCCCCGCCGCCATCTCCTGGCCCAGGTCGCGGGTGCTGGCGGCGACCACGCGGACGTCCACCTCCACCCGGGTGCTGCCGCCCACCCGCTCGAAGATCTGCTCCTGCAGGACGCGGACGATGCGGCCCTGGGTCTCCAGGGGCATGTCGGCCACCTCGTCGAGGAACAGGGTGCCGTTGTCGGCCAGCTCGAAGGTGCCCACCTTGCGCCGGCCCTCCCCGTCGCCCAGCGGTCCTTCGGTGCCGAACAGCTCCATCTCCAGGCGGTCGGGCTGCATGGTGGCGCAGTTCAGCACCACGAAGGGCCCTGCGGCGCGCCGCGACAGGCGGTGGATCATGCGCGCCGCCACCTCCTTGCCGGACCCGGCCGGCCCGGTGATCAGCACCCGCGAGTTGGCCGCGGCGACGCGTGTGATGGCCTGGCGCACCTGCTTGATGGCCGACGAGTTGCCGATCATCTCGGATTCGGTGCCGGCGCGCAGGCGCAGCTCCTCGTTCTCCCGCCGCAGTCGCGCCGCCTCGATGGCCCGTTCGGTGATCAGCACCAAGCGGTCGGCCTTGAACGGCTTCTCGATGAAGTCGTAGGCGCCCAGCTTGATGGCGGCCACCGCCGTCTCCACCGTGCCGTGGCCGCTCATCATCACCACCGGCACGCTGGGGTGGTCGTGCTTGACCGCCTTCAGCACCCCGAGGCCGTCCATGTCGCTGCCCTGCAGCCAGATGTCGAGCAGGATCAGGCTCGGCACCCGGGCCTCGACGGCGGCCAGGGCCTCGGCGCTGGTGCCGACGGCGCGGGCGCGGTAGCCCTCGTCCTCGAGCACGCCCGAGGTGAGCAGCCGGATGTCGGCCTCGTCGTCGACGATCAGGATGTCGTGGGCCATGGTGGGACCGTCATGAACCCTGCGCTGCGACGGACGCGGCCACCGACATGGCCCGGGACTCCGCCTCTTCCGGCGTTTCGTCCTCGACCGACCCCGCCTGGTCGGGACGGAACACCAATGACACCCGCGCGCCCTCCCCGTCGCCGTCTTCAAGTACCAAATCGCCGCCGTGGTCTTCCACGATTTTCTTGACGATGGCGAGGCCCAGCCCGGTGCCCTTGTCCCGGGTGGTCACGTAGGGCTCGGTCAGGCGGTCCCGTTCCCCGGCCGGCAGGCCGATGCCGTTGTCGTCCACCCGCACGATGACCCGGCGGCCACCGTCGTCCTCGCCTTCGGCAAGGGAGACGTGGACCCGGCCGGGCGGCGCGGCGGCCGGGTCGTCGGCCCGCCGGGCAACGATGGACTCGGCGGCGTTCTTGAGGATGTTGCCCACCGCACGGGCGATCTGCCGGCTGTCGCACGGCACCTGCAGGTCGTCGCCCGGTAGGTCCATGTCGAAGGCGATGCCGTCATGGCGGTTGCGCTCCAGGAACACGGCCTGGCGGACGATCTCCGACAGGTTCTCGGGCTTCATCTGCGCCTGCGGCATGCGGGCGAAGGAGGAGAACTCGTCGACCATGCGGCCGATGTCCTCCACCTGGCGCATGATGGTCTCGGTGCAGATGGCGAAGGTCTCCGGATCGCTCTCGATCTCTTTCAGGTAGCGGCGCTTGAGCCGTTCGGCCGAAAGCTGGATCGGGGTCAGCGGGTTCTTGATCTCGTGGGCGATGCGCCGGGCCACGTCGGCCCAGGCCGCCTTGCGCTGGGCCGACAGCAGCTCGGTGACGTCGTCGAAGGTGACCACGTAGCCGATCACGTCGCCGCCCAGCCCTTCGGCGGCGATGCGCACCAGCAGGGTCCGCACGCCGCCCGGCCGGGGCAGCTTGAGCTGGGCCCGGTGCATGCGCTCCGGCCGGTCGACGACCTGCTGCAGATGCTCGGCCATCTCCGGCACCACGTCGCCGAGATGGCGCCCCAGCGCCTGCTCCAGTTTGGTGTCCAGCAGCTCCGACGCCGACCGGTTGGGCAGATGGATGCGGCCCTCGTCGTCGAGGCCGATGACCCCGGCCGAGACCCCGGCCAGCACCGTCTCGGTGAAGCGGCGGCGCTCGTCCAGTTGGCGGTTGGCCTCCATCAGCCCTGCCTGCTGGCTCTCGAGCTGGCTGGTCATGCGGTTGAAGCTGCGGCTCAGCGTGCCGATCTCGTCGGCCGAGGGCGGCGCCGCCACGCGTGCCGCCAGGTCCCCCTTGCGCACCCGGTCGGCGGCCTGGATCAGGTTGCTGATGGGGCGCGCCAACTGGGTGGCGAAGTTGAGCCCGATCCACACCGCGGCCATGAGCAGCAACAGGGCGACGACCACGAAGATCATGACGAAGGTGATCTGGATCCCCTCCCGGCGCTCTTCCATGCGCTGGTACTGGGCGACGGCGCCGCGGGTGCGCTCGATATGATCGATGACGGTGGCATCGACGAAGCGACCCACCACCAGGTAGGCGTCGACGAAACGGATGAGCTTGACCACGGCCCGCACCCGCTCGTCGTCACCGCTGGTGAGCACCGCGATCTGGCCCGCCTCGGCCCGGGCGATGGCGCTTTGGGGCACCAGGTCGAAGGCCAGGGCGAGGCTGAACTCCGAGCGCGCCAGGACCTGGCCGTTGCTGTCCACCACCAGGGCCTCGGAGAGGTCGCGCAGAGCGGCCTGGGTCGACAGCACCTGGGCGAACCGGCGGCTGTTGCGCATCAGGGCCGACGCCTCGCGGTTGAGGTCGTTGGCCATGGCGAAGGCGTCGGCGCGGATGGTCTGGCGGTGCTCGTGCAGGTAGGCGGTGGCCACGGCATGGGAGTCGGCGAGCGCCGTGCGCACCCGTTCGTTGAACCAGGCGTGGACGCCGAAGTTGAGGAACAGGGCGGAGAACACGGCGACCAGCACCGCCGGGGTGATGGCCACCAAGCTGAACAGCATGACCACGCGGATGTGCAGGCCGGAGCCGGCCAAGCCCTTGCGCCGCTCGGCCCACACCGTGGCCAAGCGGCGCGCCACCACGCCGCTCAACAGCAGCAGCAGGATGACGTCCAGATAGAGAAGGGTCACCACGGTGCGGGGATCGGGGCCGGAGGCCGCCGACCCGGTCATGGTGACCACCGTAGCCACCCCCGACAGCACCGACGCCACGGCCAGCGCGAAGGCCAGCCGGCGGGTCAGGCGGACCCGGCGCGCCCACAGGCCGAAGCGCTTGGCGAACTGCCGCCGGTCGCGCGGGATCACGTGTTCCGCCCTCCCCGCACCACCGGGATATTGAGCTCGCGGATCTTCTTGCGCAGGGTGTTGCGGTTGACCCCCAGGACCTCCGCCGCCCGGATCTGGTTGCCCCGGGTCGCCTGCAGGGTCAGCGTGATGAGGGGGCGCTCCACCTCGCGCATGACGCGGTCGAACAGCCCGGCCGAAGGCAGGCTGCTGCCATGGGCGGAGAAATAGGCCTTGAGGTGGCCTTCCACCGAGGCGCCGAGGCCGTCGCCCTCGGCCTCCGCCGCGCCGGGCGAGGTGTCGGCCAGCTCGGCCTCGATGACGTCGATGCCGATGACCTCCTCCGAGTACAGCGCCGCCAGGCGCCGCACCAAGTTCTCCAGCTCCCGGACGTTGCCGGGCCAGCGGTAGCCCTTCAGGCGCTCCATGGCCGGGTTGTCGATGATCTTGGGCGGCAGGCCCTCGGCCGCGGCGCGGCCCAGGAAATGGCGCACCAGCTCGGGGATGTCGCCGACCCGCTCGCGCAGGGGCGGCAGGCGGATGGGCACCACGTTGAGGCGGAAATAGAGGTCCTCGCGGAACAGGCCCTGACGGATCAGCAGCCGCAGGTCGCGGTGGGTGGCGGCGACGATGCGCACGTTGGCGCGGATCGGTGTGTTGCCGCCGACGGTGGTGTACTCGCCCTCCTGCAGCACCCGCAGCAGGCGGGTCTGGGCCTCGGGCGGCATGTCGCCGATCTCGTCGAGGAACAGGGTGCCGCCCTCGGCCTGCTCGAAGCGGCCCGAGCTGCGGGCGGTGGCGCCGGTGAACGACCCCTTCTCGTGGCCGAACAGCTCGCTTTCGATGAGCTCGCGCGGGATGGCCGCCATGTTGATGGCGACGAACGGCCCGGCCCGGCGCTTGCCGTAGTCGTGCAGCGCGCGGGCCACCAGCTCCTTGCCGGTGCCCGATTCGCCGGTGATCATGACCGTCAGGTCGGTGCCCATGAGCCGGGCCAGGGTGCGGTAGATCTCCTGCATGGCCGGCGAGCGCCCGATCAGGGGCAACTGCTCGTCCGTCGCCGCGTCGGCCTCGGGCACGGCGCTGGCCGCCCGCGGCGCCTCCAGCGCGCGCCGCACCACGTTGACCAGCTCGTTGATGTCGAAGGGTTTGGGCAGGTACTCGAAGGCCCCCCGCTCGGTGGCCTTGACCGCCGTCAGCAGGGTGTTGTGGGCGCTCATGACGACGATGCGCAGCTCGGGCCGGATCTTGCGGATGCGGGGGATCAGGTCGAGGCCGTTCTCGTCGGGCATGACCACGTCGGTGATCACCGCGTCGCCGTCGCCGTCGTTCACCCAATGCCACAGGGTCGCGGCGTTACCCGTTGACCGCACAGCGAAACCGGCGCGGCCCAGGGCCTGGGTGATGACCGTGCGGATGGCGGCGTCGTCGTCGGCGACCAGGATGGTCGGGGCCGCCATGTCACCCCTCCTCCGTGGACGCCGCCATGGGCAGCATGACGCGGAACACGGTGCGCCGGGGCTGGCTCTCGAACTCGATGACGCCGCCGTGGTCGTTGATGATCTTGGCGACCAGGGCCAGGCCCAGTCCGGTGCCCTTGGCCTTGGCGCTGACGAAGGGCTCGAACATGTGGCTGCGGATGTCCTCGGGGATGCCCTCGCCGTTGTCCTGCACGCTGACCATCAGCGGCAGGTGGACCCGGGACTCGGTGCCCGGCACGGCGAAACGGACCCCGTGCCGGTAGGCCGTGGTGACGGCGATCTCGCCGCCCTCCTCGGGGGCCGCCTCGGCGGCGTTCTTGATCAGGTTGAGGAACACCTGGACCAGCTGGTCCCGGTTGCCCCACACCGCGGGCAGTGACGGGTCGTAGGTCTCGACGAACCGGCAGCCGCGGGCGAACCCGCTTTCGGCCAAGCGCCGCACCCGGTACAGGACCTCGTGGATGTTGACCGGCTCCCGGGTCAGGGGGCCGCTTTCGGAGAACACCTCCATGCGGTCGACCAGGGCGCACACCCGGTCCGCCTCGTCGCGGATGAGGCGGGTGAGCGCCCGGTCCTGGGGCGCCACGTTCTCCTCCAGGAGCTGGGCGGCGCCGCGGATGCCGGACAGCGGGTTCTTGACCTCGTGGGCCAGCATGGCGGCCATGGCGGTGACCGAGCGGGCGGCGCCGCGGTGAGTGAGCTGGCGGTCGATCTTGTCGGCGATGGAGCGTTCCTGCAGCGCCACCACCACGTGGCCCGGCTTCTCGGCAATGGGGGCGGCGCGGATGTTGACCAGATGGCGGCCGATGCGCGGCGTGTCCAGGGTCACGCCGTACTCCGAGACCTCGATGGCCTCGGCGCGCACGTGGGCGACCAGCGCCATCAGCGGGCTGTCGGCGGGCACCAGTTCGTCCAGCGCCGTCCCGGCCAAGTGGGCAGCGCTGCCTCGGAACATCTGCTCGCCGGCGGCGTTGACGTGCACCACCCGGCCCTCCGCATCGATGACCACCACCGCGGTCAGCAACGCGTTGAGGATGGCCTCGGCGCCGATGTCGGCGTCGCGGCGCTCGCGGCGGAACGGGAGCGCGCGCCCCATCACGCCGCCACCCGATCGATGAGCGGGCCGTAGAAGCCCCGCACCGCGTCGCGCACGGCGGCGGCGTCGGTGAGCCGCATGACCCGCGAGCGGAACTCGGCGGCGCCGGGCAGGCCCTTGCTGTACCAGCCTAGATGCTTGCGGGCCACGCGCAGGCCGGCGTGCTCGCCGTAATGGATGAGCAACGCCTCGAAATGCTCCAGCAGCACGGCCATCTGGCGCGCCAGCGGCGGATCGGCGCGCCGCTCGCCGGTGGCCAGGAAATGCCGCACCTGGTCCGGGAACCACGGCCGCCCGTAGGTGCCGCGACCGATCATCACGCCGTCGGCCGCCGACTGCTCGAGCGCCGCCCGCGCGTCGTCCAGGGTCGTCACGTCGCCGTTGACGATGACCGGAATGCTCACCGCCTCCTTGACTTGGCGGACGAAGCGCCAGTCGGCGTGCCCGCGGTAGAACTGGTTGCGGGTGCGCCCGTGGACGGTGATGGCCTGCACCCCGCAGTCCTCGGCGATGCGGGCGAGCCGCGGCGCGTTGCGCTCGCTTTCGTCCCAGCCGGTGCGCATCTTCAGGGTCACCGGCACGTCCACCGCATCGACCGTGGCCTTGAGAAGCGCGCCGGCCAGGCTCTCGTCCCGCATCAGGGCGGCCCCGGCGTCGCCCTTGACCACCTTCTTCACCGGACACCCCATGTTGACGTCGATCAGCGCCGCCCCCCGGTCCCGGTTGAGGCGCGCCGCCTCGGCCATGACGGGCGGCTCGCAGCCGGCAAGCTGCACCGCCATGGGTTGCTCCTCGGCGCACCCGGTGGACATGCGCAGGGTCTTGCGCGCCGCCCGCACCATGGCCTTGCTGGCGATCATCTCGGAGACCACCAGACCCACGCCGTGGGCCTTGACCAGACGCCGGAACGGCAGGTCCGAGACCCCCGACATGGGGGCCAGAACCACCGGCGAAGCCAAGCGTACAGGGCCGATCTGCAAGGACATGGGGCCTACCCGCACACGGAGATGCCGATTAAATAGGCAAATGCGGGGGGATTCAATGCGTTTGCCTGTTGTTCAGGCCTTATTGTCGGGTTCAAACGGCGAGCACGTCGGTAACGAACTTGACCCCCGGCAGGGCCAGCATCAACAGGAGGTAGGCCAGCAGCACGAACCGGGCCGCCATGCGCCCGCGGACGCCGCTCCGCCAGTGGGCGAACAGCAGCCCACCGATGAGCAGGAAGGTGGCGATGGTCAGCACCGTCTTGTGGTCGTAGGTGAGCAGGCTGCCGGTCGCCTTGTAGGTCAACGACATGCCGGTGATCACGCCGGCCGCCAGCACCGACTCGCTGGCCACCAGCAGGCGCACCAGCAGGTCGTCGCAGTCGGCCACCGCCGGCAGCATGCGGGTCAAGGCGTTGGGACGCTTGATCTTGAGGGCGCGCTCCTGAAGGAAGGCGGCGAGCGCGGCGACGGCGGCGACGGTGAGCAAGCCGTAGGTGGGCACGGACACCATGATGTGGAACATGATCCACCCGCTCATCGCCTCCATGTCGACGGACCGGTGGGGCCCCTGTTGCGCCGCCACCGCGAGGACGCCCAGGCAGATCATGTAGGGGGCCATCAGGGGCGTCAGCTTCCAGCCGTGCCGGGTCACCACGACGGTGACGGCGAACAGCACCATGCTGGCGGCGATGATCACCCACAGGGTGACCGACAGGCCCGCCCGCCAGCTCCCCGCCATCTGGGCGATCACCCAGGCCAGGGGACCGGTCACGGCCACCGCCAGCATCGCCCAGAACACCGCGTCGCGGGCCGGGTTCTTGCGCAAGGCCACCAGCGACGACGGAACCAGGGCCAGCAGGGCCGACAGGCCGAACAGCATGTTGTAGGTCATGGTGCCGATGGTTCCCCTCGCACGGCGGAGGCAGCCGCAACGCCGTCGCACAATCGCGCGTGACGTGCGCCTTGGCAAGTCCCCACGGGACGACTATACGAAGGGCGGCCCACCGCTTCCAACCCTTGCCGGGACGCGCCATGACCGGTTGTGTCGCCCTGGTGGTCGCCGCCGGCCGCGGACGACGGTTCGGCGGCGACCTGCCCAAGCAGTACCGCACCCTCGCCGGTCAGCCCATCCTGCGCCACGGGTTGCGGGCCTTTCTCGACCACCCGGCGGTGGACGCCGTGCGCACCGTCATCCACGCCGACGACGCCGACCTGTTCGCGGCGGCGGCGGACGGCCTTGCGGTCCTGCCCCCCGTGCCCGGCGGCGACAGCCGCCAGGACTCGGTGCGCCTGGGCCTGGAGAGCCTGGAAAGCCTGGCCCCGCAGACGGTGCTCATCCACGACGCGGCGCGGCCGTTCGTCGGCCCCGCCATCATCTCCGGCGTGATCGAGGCCCTGGAGTCGGTCCCCGGCGCCATCCCCGCCCTGCCGGTGAGCGACACCCTGAAGCGGGGCGCCGACGCCCGCATCACCGCGACGGTGGACCGCCAGGACCTGTGGCGGGCGCAGACGCCGCAGGGGTTCCGCTACGCCGACATCCTGGACGCCCACCGCCGCTGCGCCGGCGACAGCGACCTCACCGACGACGCCGCGGTGGCCGAGCGGGTGGGCCTGCCGGTGGCCCTGGTGCCGGGCAGCGAGGACAACCTGAAGGTGACCACCGAGGAGGACCTGCAGCGGGCCGAGCGGCGGTTCGCCGGGGGCGACGTGCGCACCGGCCTCGGCTTCGACGTCCACCGCTTCGGTCCCGGCGACACGGTCGTCCTGTGCGGCGTCGAGATCGCCCACGACGCCACCCTGCTCGGCCATTCCGACGCCGACGTGGGCCTGCACGCCATCACTGACGCCATTCTCGGCGCCGTCGCCGAGGGTGACATCGGCAGCCATTTCCCGCCGTCGGACCCGCAGTGGCGGGGTGCCGCGTCCGATGTCTTCCTGCGCCACGCCGCTGCCCTGGTGGCGGCCCGCGGCGGCCGCATCGGCCACGTGGACGTGACCCTGATCTGCGAGGCGCCGCGCATCGCCCCCCATCGCGCCGCCATGGCCCGCCGCGTCGCCGACATCCTGGGCCTGCCGTCCGACGCGGTCGGCGTCAAGGGGACCACCACCGAGGGCCTGGGCTTCACCGGCCGCGGCGAAGGCATCGCCGCCCAGGCGGTGGCCACCGTCGTCCTGCCGGATCCATCGGCGAATTGGCTGGCCCGGACGGGACCGCCCCGTTAGACTTTTTTGTTACACCTCAGAAGCAAACAAGAGCGCGGCCCCCGAACGGCCGCGCAGGGCCGGTACCGGGGCCATGGGCAAACTCAAATTCGAAGATGTCGACCTGCTGCTGATCGACCCCGACATCAGCATGCGCACGAACATCAAGAATATCCTCTACGATCAGGGATTCCGCGACCTGCGGATGGGGGGCACCACCGCCTACATGCGCGACGAGATCAACAACGTCCCGCCCGACCTGCTGATCAGCGACGTCAAGTTGCCGGACGGCGACTTCTGCGGGTTCGTCTACGAGCTGCGGCACCACATGATCGGGTCCAACCCCTTCCTGCCGGTCATCGCCACCGGCCATTCGCCGGACCATGCCATGGTCGGCGAGGTGATCGAATCGGGGGCCGACGACTTCCTGTCCAAGCCCCTGTCGGCGTCCCAGCTCGGCGACCGCATCCGCGCCCTGGTCAATCACCGCAAGCCCTTCCTGGTCACCACCGACTACATCGGTCCGGACCGGCGCAAGGACGTCGAGCGGGAATCGACGGTGCCGCTGCTGGAGGTCCCCAACACGCTGAAGGCCAAGGCGACGGGCGAGCCCGAGGACATCGACCTGGAGGCGACCATCCGCGAGGTCAACCTGAGGAAGCTCGAGCGGCACTCGGACCAGATCAGCTACCTGGTCGAGGTCAACATCCTGCCCGGACTGGAACGGGGCTCCGTGGACGGGGAGGTCCGCGAATCCCTGGACCGGCTTCTCTACGTGACCCAGGACACCAACCGCCGCCTGGCCGGCACCAAGTACGACCACGTCTCCGACCTGTGCCGGTCCCTGACCAAGGTGACCGCCGACATCTGCGGCGCCGAGCGCCCCAGCACCACCGACATCAAGCTGCTCCGGCCCCTGGCCCAGGCCATCAAGACCGGCTTCGACAACCCGGTGGAGACCGCCGACACGGCGCGCGAGATCTCGGCCACCGTCACCGACCACTCGGGGGGCTGACCTTAGAGCCCGTCCGGGATCTCAGGGTCGGGTCTCGTCGATGATCCAGGCGAGGAAGTCGGGGTTGCCCGCCGTGATGGGCAGCGATACCACGCACGGACACTCGTAGCTGTGCAGCTCCTTGACCTTGGCCACCACGGCGTCGACCAGTGCCTCGCGGGTCTTGACAATCAGCGCCACCTCGCCGTCCTCCTCCACCGCGCCCTGCCACCGGTAGACCGAGGTGATGGGAGGCAGCACGTTGGCGCAGGCGGCCAGCCGGTCGATGACCAGCGTCCGGCCGATGGTCAGGGCCTCCTCGCGGGAGGCGGTGGTCACGTAGATCACGGTCGCCGTCATGGCCCATCCCCTTCGCCTGCGGGGCGCCGGCCGGACGCCCCTTTTCCCCGCCGCCCGAGTACCGTAGCATGGGCCGACAGTCCGTGTCGCGATGAGGTCCCGGCGCCATGGCGACAGCCGGTATTCGCCCGACTCCCTCGCAGGTCCGCTGGCTGGCGCGCGGCCTCGCCGAGCCCGGCGGCAAGCTTCCGTTGTTCGACGAGCACGGCCGCCAGGTGAGCGACCGCACGGTGCAGAGCTGCATCCGCCAGGGCTGGGCCGAGCCGTGGTTCGCCAATCCCCTCAAGCCCGACTGGCTGGTGTGCAAGCTGACCGACGCCGGGCGCGCCTTGGTCGAGGGCCGTGACTGACCCCGGCGCGCCAGTGAATCGACCCGCGAAGCACCAACTTCCGGCACGCCGGAAAGCCCGCGCGGCGCTTGAGCGCCACCGCTTTCGCATGAAATGGCCCGAAGGGGCATTTCATTGGCGGGGCGGTATTGAATCGCCGCGCCTGTTTGCACTTTGCAAGTCATAATGCGTGCCGGCGCCGCGACGGCTCGGCTGTCGGGACCAAAAAAGGGACCCGCGACGCGGCGCGGGTCCCATCGACTTTCTGGGAGGGGATTGGCAACCCGACGGCCTGTCGCGGATAGCGGGGGAGGATAGGGGCTAAGGCCGCCAGGTTGCCGCCCGCCCCTACGCAAAGTTCGTGCCAAACGCCGGCGTCACCCCTCGTCGATGTCCACGTAGCCGCGGACGATGGCCTCGCGCAGGGCGTCGAAGGCGCTGCGGGCCTCCTCGAAGCTCTCCCGCCGCCGGCGCAACTCCTCGATCTCCGCCTGGTCGGGCGGGTCGCCGTGCTCGTTGACGCCCAGCTTGAAGGCGGCCTCCAGGTAGCGGGCCCGCAGCCGCCCGACGGCGACGGCGAAGGTCAGCACACCCTCCCGCGTGAGGGGCGGGATGTGCGTGTGGATGATCTCGCGGTTGGCGAGCCGGATCCCTTGTTCGATCTCGCCGAGAAACCGCTTCTGGCTGAGCAGCGTCCGGTAGTCGTTGTGGTCTTCGGCCATGCCCCGCTCCCCTGCCCGTCCGGTGGACCCAGGATCGCCCAATCGCCGGTGGCTGACAACCGAAACCGGACGCCGGCGAAGCTGTTGAATCGACGGCTCTCCCTGCCTTAATTGAATGAGTGTGACCATCGCCCGGACCCAGCCCATGGGCCAGCGCCCCACCTCCTTCGCCATCTGCATCAACATGCGCTTCCAGGCCGATCAGCCGTCCTGCGCCGGCCGCGGCAGCGAGGACATCGCCGACGCCCTGGAGCGCGGGATCAAGGACCGCGGCATCGACATCGTCCTCGAGCGCCTGCGGTGCTTCGGCCTTTGCGCCCAAGGCCCCAATCTGCGGCTGATCCCCGGTGGCAACTTCCACCATCGGGTGACCATGGCCGACGTCCCCGCCCTCCTCGACATGCTGGAGGCGGCGTGCGGGCACCGCGCGGCGGTCCCCAACATCGTCGGGCCGCATTCGTGAACGGGCGCCGGCCGCCGGAATCGGCGGCCGATAGGTGACCGGTCTCCGGATAACAAAACCGTCGGGCGTGTGACGCCTGTCACAGCGGCCCGGTCTTCGATCCGCCATCATGAAATCAGGATGGGTTCGACTTGGAGCCCTCCCTTCCCTCAAGAGCACAAACTCGGGCCGGCTCCGCCGGCCCGTTTTTTTTGCTTCGCGAGGTATGATACCCGCGCGCCGTTGAACAGACTCGCGAAGCGCCGGCGTGGCGCGCCGGAAAGCCCGCGCGGCGCTTGAGCGCCACCGCCTTCGCAGGAAATGGCCCGGAGGGTCATTTCATTGGCGCGGCGGTATGAAGGGCTCAGGGGGTCTTCGCCAGGAAGCCCGTGATCTCCCGCAGCGCCTTGCCGTTGGCGAACCGGGAAAACTTGAGGTCCAGGCCCTTGTCGCGCAACGTCCGGTCGTAGACCTGCATCTCGTAGCCGCCGTCATCGGTGATGAGCAGGGCGAAGACGGTCAGGGTCTGGCCGCCGATGCGCGCCCACACGTAGGGCTCGCCGGCCAGCGGATCGAGGGGAACCCGGCCACCGAACTTGTCGGTCTTCATGGCCGAGGCGTAGATGCCGGGACGCCGGGTGGGGCGGAAGTTGATGAAGTAGGCCTTGCGCTTGAAGCGGCCGTCCGGTTTGCGGGTGATGGTGGTCCAGTTGACCGAGAAGCCGGCGTCGCCCCGTTCGATGGACACGCCGAGATCGCGCTTGGTGAGGCCGGCGTCCGAGGCCGAGATCATGGTGCCCACGTAGGTGCCGAAGAACGCCTCGATGGGCGCATCGGCGGCCCATACGGGCCGGCTCCCGCACAACGCGGCGACAACCGCGACAAAAACAGCGACCGATAGCTTACGCCTCATGCCCGACTCCCGGTGTCCGTTCCACGATCGCGCGCTTCTCGCCCCTCGCCGATGGGATTTCACCATAGACCAACCATCGCCGCCGAGAAAACCCGGTGCCGACCCCGACAAAGGAACGGGGTCGCGAGCGCCCTCGCAACCCCTTGATTTTGTTGGTCGGAGCGGCCGGATTTGAACCGGCGACCCCTACACCCCCAGTGTAGTGCGCTACCAGACTGCGCCACGCTCCGAAAGGGCCACCGGGCGAAAGCCGGCGGGGTCCGGCGACTATACGCGCCGCCCGGAGGCCGCGCAACTCGGTCCCCGCCTTGCGGTCAGTCTCCCGATCCGGCGGCGCCGCGCAGCAGGTCGCGCACCGCCTCCAGCTCGCGGATCACCGATTCCAGGTGGTCGCGCCGGTTGCCTGCCGCGGTCGGCGCGGCGGTCTCGGCCCCGGCCGTGGGATCGTCCGCCGCCGCCTTGGCCCCGCCCTGGCGCAACAGCTTCTGCACCCCGCGGATGGTGTAGCCGTCCTCGTAGAGCAGGCGGCGGATGCGGCGCAGCAGCGCCACGTCCTCGGGCCGGTAGTAGCGCCGGCCGCCGCCCCGCTTCAGGGGCCGGACCTGGGGGAACTTGGTCTCCCAGAAACGCAGCACGTGCTGGGGAAGGTCCAGGTCACCCGCAACCTCGGTAATGGTGCGGAAGGCAGCCGCCGACTTGCCGCCGCGGGCCCCGCCGCGCGCCGAGTCGTCGGCGGCCGGACCGGCCTCTGCTGCCGGCGTGTCCTCCATGGTCAGGCGGTCGACCCGGGCCGCCGCCTCTCGTTGATGCGGTTCTTCAGCACCTGGGACGGACGGAAGACCAGCACCTTGCGCGGCAGGATCGGCACCTCTTCCCCGGTCTTGGGATTGCGGCCGATGCGTTGCCCCTTCTGGCGCACCGAGAAGCTGCCGAAGGACGAGATCTTGACCGTCTCGCCCCGGGCCAGAGCATCGGACACCTCGTTGAGCACGGCCTCGAGCAGTTCCGCCGACTCGTTCCGCGATAGGCCCACTTCCTGATACACAGCTTCACTGAGCTGCGCGCGCGTGATGGTTCTTCCTGCCATGACGCCAAGCCCCGCCTGAATGCCTCCGTTCCAGGGAGCGTATCGCCCCCCAAGAAATCCGTCAATATCAAAGGGATGAGGGGCGAGGTTGAAGCCCCGCCCCGGTCGCCTCACCAGCGCACCAGCCCGGCGCCCCAAGTGAGGCCGCCGCCCATGCCATCGAGCATGACCAACTGCCCGCTCTGGATGCGGCCGTCGCGCACCGCCTCGTCCAGGGCCAGGGGAATCGACGCCGCCGACGTGTTGGCGTGGTGCTCCACGGTGACCACGACCCGCTCCGCCGGCAGGTTGAGCTTGCGCGCCGTGCCGTCGAGGATGCGCTTGTTGGCCTGGTGGGGGATCAGCCAGTCGATGTCGTCGATGGTGAGCCCGCGCTCCCCCAGGATCTCCTCCACCACCGCGGCCATGTTGGCGACGGCGTGGCGGAACACCTCCTTGCCCGCCATGCGGACAAAACCCGACGTCTTGGTCGACGACGGCCCGCCGTCCACGTACAAGACGTCGTTGTAGCGGCCGTCCGAATGGAGCCGGGTGGACAGGATGCCGGGGGCCTTCCCGTCCGCGTCCGCCTCGCCGGCCCGCAGCACCACCGCCCCCGCCCCGTCGCCGAACAGGACGCAGGTCCCGCGGTCCTCCCAGTCGAGGATGCGGGTGAAGGTCTCGGCGCCGATGACCAGGGCGGTCTCGGCCTGCCGAGCCTTGATGAAGTTGTCGGCCACCGACAGCCCGTAGACGAACCCCGTGCACACGGCCTGGACGTCGAAGGCCACCGCGTCGCCGATGCCGAGCATGGCCTGCACCTTGGTGGCGGTGGCCGGGAACGTGTTGTCGGGCGTGGTGGTGCCGAGGATGATCAGGTCCACGTCGGTGGCCGCCATCCCGGCATCGGCCAGAGCCCGCTCGGAGGCCCGGAACGCCAGGTCCGAGGTGAGCTCGCCATCGGCGGCGATGTGGCGCTGGCGGATGCCCGAGCGCGAGGTGATCCACTCGTCGCTGGTATCCAGCTGCTCGGCCAATTCGGCGTTTGTCACGATGCGGTCCGGGAGATAGGAGCCGCACCCGATGATCTGCGATCGGACGTCCATCAGCCGGTGGCCACCTGTCCCGAGGGCTCGATCCGATCTTCCGAGATGTCGGTGGTGAAGTGGGCGTAGTCGGCCTTGATCCCCTCGTTGAGGCCGTCGGTGACGAGTTTCGAAGCCACCTGCACGGCGCTGGCGAAGCCCAGGGCGTCGGTGCCGCCGTGGCTCTTCACGCAGATACCGTTGAGGCCCAGGAACATGGCTCCGTTGTAGCGCCGGGGGTCCAGATGGTCGCGGAAGGCGCGCAGCGCGTCTCGCGCCAGCGCCGCCCCGAGGCGGCCCGTGAACGAGCCGGTGAGCGCCGCCTTCAGCTCATGCATGATCAGCCGGGCCATGCCTTCTGCGGTCTTGAGCGCGATGTTGCCTGTGAAGCCGTCGGTGACGATGACGTCGACGGTGCCAGCCCCGATGTCGTCGCCTTCGACGAAGCCGTGGAAGCGGATGGGCAGGTCGCTTTCCGCCAGGATGGTCGCCGCCTGACGCACCGCATCGTTGCCTTTGCGCCCCTCGGCGCCGACGTTGAGGATGCCGATGGTCGGCTGCGCCAGCTTCAGCACGTTGCGGGCGAAGACCTCGCCCATGACCGCGAACTGCACCAGGTTGTCGGCGCTGCACTCCACGTTGGCGCCCAGGTCCAACATCACCGATTCGCCCCGGCGGGTGGGGAAGTAGGTGGCGATGGCCGGGCGGTCGATGCCCGGCAGGGTCTTGAGGACGAACTTGGCCATGGCCATGAGGGCGCCCGTGTTGCCGGCCGACACCACGCCCTGCGCCTCGCCGTTGCCGACGGCATCGATGGCCAGGCGCATGCTGGAGTTGCGGGCCGTGCGCAGGGCGACGGAGGGCTTCTCGTCGTCGGTCACCACGTCGCTGGTGTGGCGGACCTCGGCCACCGTGCTCAGGCGCGGATGGCGGTCGAGCAGCGGCGTCAACCGGGAACCGTCCCCGAACAGAAGGAAACGGGAGTCCGGGCAGCGGTCGAGGGCCCGGTCGATGCCTTCGAGCACCATGTGCGGTGCCTGGTCGCCGCCCATGGCGTCTATGGAAAGGGTCACACGCGTCGACAAGAACGGAAGTCCCCGATGGCCGCTCGACAACTGCTCAGGCGGTTTCCGCGGCCACGACCTCACGGCCGTTGTAATAGCCGCACGCGCCGCACACGTGATGCGGGCGCTTCAGGTCTCCGCAGTTGGGGCATTCCTCGTAGGCCGGCGCCTTGAGCCCGTCATGGGACCGGCGCTTGTTGCGGCGCGACCTCGAGACCTTCTTTCTTGGAACGGCCATGTTTTACTCTTCCGACTGGGACCCCTCCGCCCGAAGCGGGCTGTCTACTTAGACTGAATCGGCCGGGCGGGGCAAGCAGGTTAACCCCGCTGAGGTTTGTTTTTCAGGCGGGCCAAGGCGGCGAACGGCCCGTCGGCGGATTCGGCCTCTTCGCCGTCCCCCTTCGCGGTCGAGAAGCCCTCGAACGCGGCCCCCGGGGCGCGGGGGAACGGGTCCAGTTCCAGGGCCAACTGTTCGGCCACCGCCTCGCCCAGGTCGATTCGTCCGTGGTGCATGGGCTCGGGCGTTTCCTGCTCGTCGGGCTCCAGGAACACGTCGCCGCCCTCCTCGTCGTCGTCCGCCGCCGGGCCGTACACCCGCTCGAACGTGGTGTCGATGCGCCCGGCCACCGGCTCCAGGGTGACCACGCAGGTCTGGGTCACCCGCGCCACCAGGTGGCAGCGGATGCGCACCGAGGTGCCGCCGCCGGCCGGCCACAGGCGCACAGCGGCCTTGAGGTCCGCCAGATCGACCAGTCCCAGCCGTCGGGCCAGGGCCCGGCACTCGTCGTCGTCCGCCACCAGGTCGAGGGCCGATTCGCCGGGCGGCAGTCGCGCCACGTCCAGCGGACGGGAGAATTCGGGGGCGTCTGGGTCGGTCATGGCGCCACCTCCCCGCCGTCCGCGTCGCCGGGCAGGGCGACGAAGTGGAGGGTGCCGGCCAACAGGTGGTCGAGGGCGACGTCGTCGAGGGCCGCGGCGGCGCGGCGCACGTAGGCGGCCATGGCCTCCACCTGGCCGTCGGCCGGCTCGGATTTGCGGAACAGGTTGCGCCGCAGGCCCTCGGCCAGGACCGCGTCGGCGCCGTCGTCGAGCCCCGACTGATAGGCGGCGATGCGCCCGTAGAAGGCCTTGGCCATGCCCTTGACCCTTTTGCCCACGGCGAGGTCGCCGAGTCCCATTTCGCGCAGGTTCTCGTCCATGTCGGCGAACATCAGGTCGAACAGCGCCTGGGCCACATGGCGGGTCGCCGCGTGATCCCGGCGCAGGCGCCGCAGAACCAGGAACGCATGCAACGCGATCATATCGAATCGGCCGTCCGCCGAGTCGGGCACGCCCAGGTCCGCGTAGAAGGCCGGCTGCCGGGCCTGCCGCACCACCGCCTCGTAGAGCCGCCGCGCCACCGCCTCCCGTTCCCGCCGTGCCCGCCCGGGCAGCCTCATGGCCGAGCCCGCGCCGCGTTGGCCGTTGACAGCCGCAGTGTGCGGGTGCGAGATTTCGGGGCTTTCTGGTTGCGATTCGCCATCGACGGGCACGCACCAAGCGGGCGGAACGGGAGCGGCCAACACTTAGGGCGACGGATGAGAATGCGCAAGCTGGTTGTCTTGCCGCGTGCGGTGCGGGTCGTCGGCGCCGCCGTCCTGGTCCTCGGCGTGGCGGCCTGCGGGGTCCGCGTCGACACCCGCGGCAACCTGCCGGATCCCGAGCGGCTGGCGGAGATCGAGCCGGGGGTCCACACGCGCCAGCAGGTCTTCGAGATCATCGGGTCCCCCTCGAGCATCGCCAACTTCAACGACGAGACCTGGTACTACATCTCCGAACGCACGGAGACCTTCGCCTTCTTCGCCCCCGAGGTGAAGGAGCGTCAGGTCCTGGTGCTGCGGTTCGACGGTGCTGGCGTGCTCGCCGACCTGCAGACCCTGAGCCTGGAACACGGCCGGGACATCGAACTGGTGGATCGGGAAACCCCGTCGGTGGGCAACGAGATCACCCTGCTCGAGCAGCTCGTCGGCAACCTCGGACGCTTCAACCGCGAGAAGCAGTAGCCGGTCGCCGGACCGCAGCGACCAAGCCCCGAAGGCGTTTCCGCCTCCGGGGCTTTTGTCGGTCGTTTGCCGCCACCGGGTGAAATGCCCCGGAGGGGCACTTCATCGGCGGGGCGGTATCAAGCCACGATGGCCAGCAGCAGGATGGCGACGATGTTGATGATCTTGATCATCGGGTTGACCGCCGGGCCGGCCGTATCCTTGTAGGGATCGCCGACCGTATCGCCGGTCACCGCCGCCTTGTGGGCCTCGGAGCCCTTGCCGCCGTGGGCGCCGTCCTCGATGAGCTTCTTGGCGTTGTCCCAGGCGCCGCCGCCCGAGGTCATGGAGATGGCGACGAACAGCCCGGTGACGATGGTCCCCAGCAGCATGGCACCGAGGGCCGAGAACGCCGCCGACTGGCCGCCGATGATGGCGATGACCCCGTACATGACCACCGGCGCCAGCACCGGCAGCAGGGACGGCACCACCATCTCCTTGATGGCCGTCTTGGTCAGCATGTCGACGCACACCCCGTACTGGGGCTTGGCCGTGCCTTCCATGATGCCGTCGATCTCGCGGAACTGGCGCCGGATCTCCACCACCAGCTGACCGCCGGCGCGGCCCACAGCCATCATGCCCAGGGACCCGAACAGGTAGGGCAGCAGCCCGCCCACGAACAGGCCGATGACCACGTACGGGTTCTGCAGGGTGAAGTCCACCTGGACGTCCGGGAAGTAGTGGTGCAGGTCCTCCGTGTAGGCGGCGAACAGCACCAGCGCGGCGAGGCCGGCCGAGCCGATGGCATAGCCCTTGGTCACCGCCTTGGTGGTGTTGCCGACGGCGTCCAGGGCGTCGGTGGTGTTGCGCACCTCCTCGGGCAGCTCGGCCATCTCCGCGATGCCGCCGGCGTTGTCGGTGACCGGGCCGAAGGCGTCAAGGGCGACGACGACCCCGGCCAGGGCCAACATGGTGGTGGCCGCGATGGACAGGCCGTAAAGGCCGGCGCTCATGAAGCTGATGATGATGCCCAGGCAGATGACCACCACCGGCAACGCGGTGGCCTCCATCGACACGGCTAGGCCCTGGATGATGTTGGTGGCGTGGCCGGTGACCGAAGCCTCGGCGACGCTTTTCACCGGACGGTGAATGGTCCCCGTGTAGAACTCGGTGATCCACACGACGAGGCCGGTCACCACCAGCCCGACGAAGGCGCAGACCAGGAGGCCGGACCCGGTGACGGCACTCCCGTTGGTCAGGGTGTAGGCCGTGTTGAAGCCCAGCAGCTCCTGGGTGACGAAGTAGATGAGCACGGCCGAGATGACGGCGCTGGCGATGAAGCCCTTGTACAGCGCCCCCATGATGTTCTGCTTGCGCCCCAGGCGCACGAAGCCGGTGGCAATCACCGAGCCGATGATGCACACGGCGCCGATGGCCAGCGGGTAGCCCATCATCAGCTCCTGATCGGCGCCGGCGAAGAAGATGGCGCCAAGAAGCATGGTGGCGACCACGGTCACGGCATAGGTCTCGAACAGGTCGGCGGCCATACCGGCGCAGTCGCCCACGTTGTCGCCCACGTTGTCGGCAATGACGCCGGGGTTACGCGGGTCGTCTTCGGGGATGCCGGCCTCGATCTTGCCCACCAGGTCGGCGCCCACGTCGGCACCCTTGGTGAAGATGCCGCCGCCGAGACGGGCGAAGATGGAAATCAGCGAAGCGCCGAAACCAAGGGAGACCAACGCTTCGAGGATGTGGCGCAGCCCGTCGGCCGACGCCGGGTCGTACACTTCGCGAAGAACCACGTAGTAGATGCTGACCCCGAGCAGGGCCAAGCCTACCACCAGCATGCCGGTGATGGCGCCCGACTTGAAGGCCACCGCCAAGCCCCCCTTGAGGCCGGTCGACTGGGCCGCTTCCGCCGTCCGCACGTTGGCGCGCACCGACACGTTCATGCCGATGTAGCCGGCCACGCCGGAGCAGATGGCACCGATGAAATACCCGATGGCGGCGGGGATCCCCAGGCGCCAACCAAGCAGGACGCCAATGATGGCACCGACCGCGGCGATGGTGCCATACTGGCGGTTGAGATACGCCCGCGCCCCCTCCTGCACGGCCGCAGCGATCTCCTGCATGCGTTCGTTGCCCGCCGGCGCCCTGAGCACCGAGAAGGTGGCCCAAACTCCGTACAGCAGCGCCAGCGCGCCACAGGCAATAGCCAGTACGTACACGTGAAACATGCTCATTGCCGATAAACCCCTTGGTTCGTGACCACGAACTGATCGCTAACGCGCCGCCGGAGGCCGATGGACGATCGGACGAGCCGGGAAAACGCTCATTAGCTTGTGCTTATTAATGCGGACAGGAACATGCCAGAGGCCGATCCACAAAGCAACAGATGTCTGTTG
>JANQFP010000250.1 GCA_028277795.1 Rhodospirillales bacterium | reverse complement strand
TCGAATTGTTCGGCGCAGTACTGAACGCTGATGCCCGCCCGGCGACAGAGGTACTCGTAGTAGGCGCTCTCATCGGCATCCTGAAAGCGGCCCCAACGGCTGACATCGAACACCAGGATGGTCCTGAAATCAGCCCTGCCGGTCTGGACGTCGTCAATCAGCTGCTGCAAGGCATTGCGACCATCGAGGCGCAGGCCGCTCTTCCCGGTATCCTCATAGCTGCGCACGATCTCGATCCCGTGCAGACTGGCGTACGCGCGGATCACGTCGGCCTGGTTCTCGGTCGAGTACTGCTGGTGCTCGGTCGACATGCGGACGTACTGCGCAGCGCGAACCGGCTCGCCCGCTGACGACTCGTGATGGCCTCCGCTCGGGCCGCTGCTCTCGAACATTCCTCCCTTCCAGACTCGCGCCAGATCCATGGCGGCCGCGGGACCGACGCGGCCATGTCCACGGTCTTCGCCTCTTGCGGCGTACCTGTCGATGGAAAGGTGTGGAAACATGTTGCCGAAAACGGGCAGGGTTTTTCCATCGACGGGACCTCAGCCCGGGCCCGGGCTATCCTACCCGGCGGCGATCGCAGGGGCTCTCGAGAATGAGCTCGGCGACACGCACCGGGCCATCAAGACCGCCATGCGGTGGACGGGGGCAAGCGAACGAACGATCAAGAACTGGTACGCCGGCACCCATGGACCGAGCGGCGAGCATCTGGTCAGTTTGATCCGCGACTCGGATGCCGTGTTCGCGGTTGTGCTAAGCTTAGCCGGCCGCGATCAGGCGATCTCGGCGACGAAGCTCATCGAGGCGCGAGAGAAGCTCTTGGAAATCTCACAGCTGATCAGCGAAATCACAGCGTGAGAACGAACCATCACGATTCGCGAGCACCGTCTTCTGTCGCCGATCGAGACCGCCATCGTACCTTGTGTTCGAATCCCCGTCGCTCCGCCAAGACGCCACTGTCGGACCTGCTCTTCGGCCGCCGATCGGCCCGCTGAAGCCCAGGAACTGCGCCACTTTCGGCGTGTGGCTGTGCACCTTGGACCAGTGCCACAAGGCCGAAATCTGTCTCTGACGGCCGGCTTTCTCTCCGGCTGTTCACTTGGCCCATTCGGTGAACAGCTTGAATTCTGCAGGTAGATCAGTTAGTTAGTCTCCCGTGGTGACGGGTGAGGTTTGACGAATCGTTTAGGTGAGCGAGATGCGGTCGCAGAAGCGGGCGGACACCGCCGCTCGACGAGAAAACATGAGCCAGTCGATTGGCTTGCGCAGGAAAGCCCGGCGGGCAGCGGGCCATGCTGGCGGGCTTCGAACACCTCAGCCACGCCGCTCCCTTACCGGCCGCTTACTAAATGGGGAGCGGTACAGGTTTCGGAGCGAGGTCGTAGGGGGGGCGGTCGTATGCTTGCGGCGGGGCATCTTCCGGCCGACGGAGTGCGAGTCATGGGGGTGGCGATGCCGTGTCAACAACTCAAGCCGGGCAGAGCGACGAGGTGGCCCCGGGTTTGAGGGCACGGACCTTGTCGCGGCAGGCGAACGCGGCATCCGAGCTGCTGCGTCGAGCTGGCGCGGCCCAAGGCCGGCCGGTGGCCGTGGTCACCGGGTCCGCCGCCGTCCTGGTGATCCTAGCCCACGCCGCGCCTTTGCTGCCTTTGCCCCTGTTCCCGATTGACCCAGGGCTGCCCGAAAGCACCATCGCAGACCTGCTGGATGAGGCCGGAGTGTCCCTGGTGGTGTCCGACCGTGCCTTTGTCGGCTGCTCCCACGTGGCGGCGGCGGACGTCTTGGCCTGTCCCGCCACGCAAGAGAGGCCCTGGCGTCCTCCGGAAGGATTGGCGCTGCTGATCGCAACCAGTGGCAGTGCCGGCCGCCCGAAGGCCGTCATGCTGACCGGCGCGGCGTTGGCCGCGGCCGCCTGGGCGAGTGCGGCGCGCACGCCGCTCGGCCCAGACGATCGGTGGCTGGCCTGCCTGCCGCTTTTCCACATCGGCGGCTATTCCATCCTGACGCGCTGCGCCCTGGCCGGAGCCGAGGCCCTGGTCCACGCGCGCTTCGACGTGGAACGCGTCATGGCGTCGCTCGTGGAAGAACGGCTCACCCATCTCTCCCTGGTACCGGCGATGCTGGCACGGCTGTGCGACATCGGCCGGCCGCCCGCGCCGCTGCGGCACGTGCTCATCGGCGGCGCCGCGCTGTCGGCCGATTTGGCGCAGCGGTCCGCCGACCTGGGCTGGCCGATCCAGCCCACCTACGGCATGAGCGAGACGGCATCGCAGGTGGCCACGCTGTCGGCGCTGCCGCGCGGGTGGCGGACGGGACACGTCGGGTCGCCCTTGCCAGGGGCCGAGGTGGCTCTGGATGACCGGGACCGGCTGAAGGTCCGGGGGCCGATGGTCATGGCCGGCTATGCCAACGCTGACCTACAACCGGGCGACGGTCTTGTGGACGGCTGGTTCGTGACCGCCGATCTGGCCGAGATCGCGCCCGGCGGCGAGGTCGTCATCCTCGGCCGCGCCGACGACGTGATCGTCAGCGCCGGCGATAAGGTATTGCCGACCCTCCTGGAGGAACTGGTGAGCGCGTGCCCGATCGTCGACGAGGTTGGGATCGCCGGCCGGCCGGATCCGGTGTGGGGCGAGGTCGTGGTGGCGGTCTATCGCGGCTCGGGGCCGCCGGACGCGGTCGTTTCCTGGTGCCGGGCGCAGGTTCCCGCTTCCCTGCGGCCCCGCGCGGCGGTGCGGGTGGAGGTCCTGCCGACCTTGGCCAACGGCAAGCCCGACCGCTCAGCCCTGCGCCGGCTGGCCCTCGGGAACCAGCCCAAGTCCGGGACCGGCGGGTAGGATGAGGGCCCCATCGACGATGGCCGGGGGTGACGCCACATCCCGGGCTAGCCAGTCCAGCGTGGCGAGGCCGTGGACATCGCCTTCCACCGGCAGCGCCGCGGCGAGATGGGCTGCGGCCGCCACCCCGACCGCCGAATCCACGACCGACGTCAGCAGCACATCGGTCCCGGCCGCCTGAGCCTTGATCGCCAGCTCCAGCGTGGCCCGGATCCCGCCCACGCGCGCAGGCTTGACGACCAGCCGGCGCACCGCCCCAGCTTCCAGCAAGGCATCGCCCCCCAGCACCGGAAGGGACTCATCGACGGCCAGCGGAAAGGGCAGGTCCGCCTGCAACCGCGCCAGCACCGCCGGGGTCGGGTCGGCCAGGGGTTCCTCGACGCCGTCGATCGGCAAGCCGATGAGGGAGTCCAGGACTCGGCGGGCGTCCGCCTCGGGCCAGGCGCGGTTGGCGTCGAGGCGGATCCACAGCCGTCCCTGCGTTCGCTCCACCACGGTGTCGAGGGCGCGCCGTTCCTCGTCGATGGCTCCGACCCCGACCTTGATCTTGCCGACAGCGAAGCCCTGCGTCACCGCTGCCTCGGCCCGATCGGCGCACCCCGCGTCCAGCTGACCCAGCGCGGCGTTCACGGCCACACGGCGAGCGTCCCTCTCGAAGCGGACTCGCTCAGACGGCATCCGCAACAGGTACTGGCAGAGCGGTAGGCCGGCGCGGCGGGCTTCCAGGTCGAAGAGGGCCGTCTCGATGGCCCAGCGGACTTCCGGCACAGGCGACAGATCGCTCTCGTCCGCAAGCAGGACGCCCGTGTCGCGTCCGGCCAAGGTCCGCGCCGCCCCGCCCACCGCGTCGAACACGCGCGCATGGCCCGCCGCCCCGGAACTGGGGAGCGGCGCACAATCCCCCCAGCCGACGGTTCCGTCCTCGGCCGTCAGCGCCAGCAGCAGGCCCCGGCGTACCGCCAAGGTGGTCCGCGCCGCCACCCACGGCCGCACCAGCGGCAGAGCGTAGGGATGGGCGGTGGCGCCAACGACGCGCGTCACGGTCGGCGCGGATAGCGGCTGAAATCGGGCGCACGCTTCTGGTTGAAGGCGTTCCGACCCTCCTGCCCCTCCTCGGTCATGTAGAACAGGGCGGTGGCGTTGCCGGCCAGCTCCTGAATGCCCGACAGGCCGTCGGTTTCGGCGTTGAAACCAGCCTTGAGCACGCGCAGTGCCGTCGGCGAGAGCGCCAGCATCTCGCGGCACCAGGCCACCGTCTCGCGCTCCAGGTCGGCCAGCGGCACTACCGTATTGACGAGCCCCATCTCCAGCGCCTGCCGGGCGTCGTACTGTCGACACAGGAACCAGATCTCCTTGGCCTTCCTAAGGCCCACCGTGCGCGCCATCAGGGCGGCGCCGAACCCGGCGTCGAAGCTGCCGACGCGTGGGCCGGTCTGGCCGAAGCGGGCGTTGTCGGCGGCGATGGCCAGGTCGCAGACCAGATGCAGCACATTGCCGCCGCCGATCGACCAGCCCGCCACCATCGCCACAACCGGCAAGGGCAGTGTGCGGATCATCCGCTGCAGGTCGAGCGCGTTCAGATGGTTGACGCCGGCTTCGTTCTTGTAGCCGCCGTGCTCGCCGCGCACCTTCTGATCACCGCCAGAGCAGAACGCCTCGGTGCCTGCGCCGCGCAGGATCACGGCGCCCACGTCAGGGTCGAGCCGCGCCGCCTGCAGTGCGGCCATGATCTCCTCCAGCGTTTCTGGCCGGAAGGCGTTGCGTACGTGCGGGCGGTTGATGGTGATGCGGGCGATGCCGTCGAACGTGTCGAACAGAATGTCGGTGAAGGTCCCGGGGACGGGTTGCCAGTCGAACACTTCGGTGGTCATGGGGGGAGGCTCCCTGGTGGTCGGGCGGCGAAGAATGAGCGAAACCGGCGCAGGCTTTCTGCGCGGTCGATGGGCACGCGGATGACGGTGGGGACCGCACGGTCGAGGGCCGCGCGCACGGCCGCCACGGCGTCGAGGTTGGTGACGGCCGTCTCGGCGGCGAGGCCGAACGCCCGCGAGGCGGCGACCGGATCGAGCGCGGGCGGGGTCAGCCAGCCCCGTTCGAACTCGGGCAGGCCGGCCTGGGGCAGATGATCGAAAACGCCGCCGCCGCCGTTGTCGAGCAGCAGGATCGCCAGCGGCAGGTCCGGGCCGAGGGCGAGACCGCCCAGATCGTGCAGGAAGGCCAGATCCCCCACGACAGCGACGCTGGGGCCTAGCGCGGCGGCGATGCCGAAGGCAGTGGACAACGTGCCGTCGATGCCGCTGACGCCTCGGTTGCCGATCATCCGCAGATCAGTCGGCACCCGCCCGGCGAGCCACTCGCACGCCCGAACAGGCAGCGAGTTGCCGAGCACAAGGGGCGTCCCCTGTGGCAGCGCGCGTACCAGACGGCGCAGGACGGTGCCCTCGAACGGGGCGTCGTCCGCGCAGACTTCGTCGGCGGCCGTCGCTGCGGCATCATCGATGGCCTGGATCTCCCGTAGCCGATCCTTCGGAGCTGGTGATCCCGGCAAGGACCGGCACACCTCACTCACATCGGCGTGCAGGACGTGGGTTGCGGTACCCTCCGGATCCGAGGCGCGCGGCGAAGTGCTCACCACCACCTGCGGGCGGCCCCGTGCCTTCTCGAGCCATCTGGAAAGCGCGCGCGAGACCGGCGTGCCGCCCAGGCGCAGCACCCAGTCGGCTGCCGGGGCGGAGCGCGTCACCTGATCGGGATGGGCCAGCACGGCCGCGCCCGCCCGGGCATCGAACCGCAGGCCCGACAGAACATCGGCAAACACCGGCGCCGCCAGCCGCGCCGCGAGGTCGAGCACGGCCGCGCGGCCGTCGGCGCCCAGGTCCTCGGTGCCGCAGACGATGGCACCGTGCCCGCCGGCAACCACGGTCGCCAGGGTCTCCAGGGCCGGGTCCGATGGCCGCATCCCTGCCGTCAGACGCTGCGGCGGCCCGGGGCCGATCGACGGGGGTTCCGCGCCGGCCGTGGGCACTAGCGGCTCGCGCAGGGGGACATTGACGTGCACCGGCCCCGGCAGGGGGGCCAAACTGGCCGAAACCACCCGCGCCGCCATGGGGACCAGCCAGCCGGTATCCGCCTCGGCCGGCGGCAGCTGGTGGAACGCGCGCACATGGGTGCCGAACAGCGCGATCTGGTCCATGGTCTGGTTGGCGCCGCAGTGCTGGAGCTCCGGCGGCCGGTCGGCGGAGAGCAGGATCAGTGGGACCTGCCCCATGTCGGCCTCGACCACCGCCGGAAACCAGTTGGCCAAGGCCGAGCCGGAGGTCGCGATCACCGCCACCGGCCGCCCCTCCGCTTTGGCCAGCCCTAGGGCGTGGAAGGCCGCCGAGCGCTCGTCGATGACGACGCGGCAGGCCAACGCAGGATGGCGCAGAACGGCCAGCGTCAGCGGCGTCGAGCGCGAGCCGGGGGAGATGACGACGCGTCGCAGGCCGACGCCGGCGAGGCCGTCAAGCAGCGTCCAGGCCCATCGATAGGTGACGTCCGCCGTGGCGCTCAAGGGGCCTCGAACAGATTGAGCAGAGTCGAGAGCTTCAGATCGGTCTCTGCCAATTCCCGTGCCGCGTCCGACTCGGCCATGATGCCGGCGCCGGCCCACAACACGGCGGCGCGCCCCTCGACGTAGGCCGAGCGCAGGACCATGGCCGCCTCACCGTCGCCGTCGCGGTCGATCCAGCCTGCCACGCCGGTGTAGAGTCCGTCGCGGACCTCCTCCATGGCGCGCAGCCAGTCCAGGGCGGCAGACCGGGGCCAGCCCAGCACCGCCGGCGTAGGATGCAGGCGGGAAACCACATCGAGGAACCTGACCTCGGGCTGCAGACACCCGGTGATCGGCGTCCACAGGTGCTGGACCTGCCGCAGGCGCATGATTACCGGGGTCTCAGGGCGCTCGACGGTGTCGCAGACCTTGGCCAGCGCTTCGACGATAGCGTCGGCGACGATGGCGTGCTCGCGCCGCTCCTTAGGCGAGGCCAAAAGGTCGGCGGCGGCCCGGGCGTCGTCCTCGGGGCCTGCGTGCCGGCGCGCCGTGCCGGCCAGCGCGGTGCTGACCACGTGCGCGCCCCGCTTCACCGCCAGCCGCTCGGGGCTGGCTGCCACCACGTGGCCGTTGCCATGCGGAAGGGAGAAGCTGCAGCAGGACGGATACAGATCCGCCAGCCCGTCGGCGAGGACGCCGGGGTCGGCGGTGTCCGTCAGTCGGATGCTCAGCCGCCGCGCCAGCACCGCCTTGGCGAGGCGGCCGGCGGCGATGGCCTCGGTGGTGCGCCGCACCCGGTCCGTCCAGCCGGCGACGTCACACCCTGAGGTGAGGGCAGCGATGGCCGGGAGGTCGCTCTGGGGGCGGCCAGCCAGCAACGCCCGCGCCTCCGCCATCCAGAGGCGGGCCGTCTCTGCGACTGGCGCCGCACCGCGCCGAAGACTGACCGTGACCGTGCTCCGCCCCGCATGGCGTCGCAGCAGGACGCGGGGTACCCAGAGCACCGGCGACGGCGAGTCGAGGGGGGAGGGAAGTGTCCAGAAGGCCAGCGGTGGCGGACCCACGCCGTCGCCCACGACGGACCAGGCCAAGCGATACGCCTCAAACTCGTCCGGGTCGGATAGGACGAGACGGAGTGCTTCCCCGGTTCCGTACAGGGCGCGATCCTCGTCGGGCGTCAGCCATCGGCAGTCACTGCCCAGGGTCTTGCTGGGAAGGCGCCCGGGGCCGGCGGCGTCGTCCGGGAGGGTCACGGATAGGCTGACGAGACGTCCCGGACGGGTTGCTTCGATTGACTCCAGCGCGGACCGTATCGCCCGCTCCAACGTGGCCAGCGGATCAAGGCAGCTGGCAGACGGGCGTGCCTGATCGAGTGCGGTGAGGAGGGACTTTGGCATCGGCCGGTCGCGATGTGAGGGTTATCCAGCATTTCCCAAAAGGCCTTGATGCATCGGAGCTCCTGATCGGCGATAAGGCCTCTGCGACAATGGCTTATCGTGCCACCCAGGAGCTCCCCGATGCCGACAGAGTATAGCCTTGACCTGTTCGGATTTGCACCCGTCGCGGGACGACTGGTCGAGGCCGCGCTCTCACGGGGTCGGGGGCAGTCGCGAGCGGGTCGCCCACACACCACCTTACGCCGACCGACAAGGAGGTGAACCAGCGCAGTCGCAACCTCGACTGCGACAAAAGCGGGGATCCCGAGAACGAGGCCCCTGACACCTACGTCGACGAAGACAGCTTCGAGCCGCGAGGCGAGGTCAAGGGGCAGGTTGCTCGAGAGCCGTTTTCCCGCCCTCCGAGGCCGAGCGCGCCCGCAACAGTGTGATTCTCGACGGCTTCCAGGGCAACCGCAACCCGTTCGTGGATCACTGTCCGTAGCACGAGGTATGTCCGGGTTTCGTAGCACAAGGCTTGTCCGGTTCGGTTGGACCGGAGGGGCATGTGCTGACGGAGGTGAGGGTG
>JANQFP010000025.1 GCA_028277795.1 Rhodospirillales bacterium | reverse complement strand
AAATCTTTTATTTTCCAGAAACATACCTCATGCTGAGCAGGCGCGTCAGCGCCGTGTCGAAGCATCCCGACGCAGGTTCCAACCGACGCATCTTGGTATGAGAGCAAGGAATGCGCCGCGTCGCGGCGCGGGAGGTCTCCTCTGCGCCCTCCGCGTGCCCTCGGCGGCCTCTGCGTTGAACTCAACGCACGCTGCCGCCTACAGCAGTCCCATGGACTTGAGGGACGCGTGGCCGGAGCGGGCGATGATGATGTGGTCGTGCAGCACGATGCCCAGCTTCTCGCCCGCTTCCGCCACCTCGGCGGTCATGTCGATGTCGGCCCGCGACGGCGTCGGGTCGCCGGACGGGTGGTTGTGGACCATGATCAGGGCCGTGGCCCCCAGCTCCAGGGCCCGCTTGACCACCTCGCGGGGGTACACCGGGGTGTGGTCGACGGTGCCCTTCTGCTGCACCTCGTCGGCGATCAGCATGTTCTTGCGGTTGAGATAGAGGATGCGGACGTGTTCCGTGTCCTCGTGGGCCATGGCGGCGCGGCAATAGGCGATGAGGGCCTTCCAGGTGCTCAGGACGGGGCGCTCCGACACGTCTTCGCGGGCCATGCGCAGGCCGGCGGTGCGCACCGCCTTGAGCAGGCCGACGGTGGTCTCGCTCACCCGGTCGAACTCGGCCAGCCGGTCGGGGTCGGCGGCGAGCACGCCGGCCAGGCTGCCGAAGCGGTCGATGAGGGCCTTGGCCAGGGGCTTCACGTCGATGCGCGGAATGGCGTGGAACAGCAGCAGCTCGAGAAGCTCGTAGTCGGGCAGCGACGCGCCCTCGTCGGCCAGGAAGCGCCGGCGCAGGCGCTGGCGATGGCCCAGGTAGTGGGGGCTGTCGTCCCCGCCCGCCGGCGCGTCCTGCCGCGGACGCTTCGCCATCACACCTCGTAGGGGGGCTTGTGCAGGCCGGCCGGCGACAGGGTGAACACCTCGTAGCCGTCGGCCGTGACGCCGATGGAATGCTCGAACTGGGCCGACAGCGACCGGTCCTTGGTCACCGCCGTCCAGCCGTCGGCCAGGATCTTCACCTCGTAGCGCCCGGCGTTGATCATCGGCTCGATGGTGAAGAACATGCCCTCGCGCAGCACCACGCCGTCCCGGGGCTCGCCGTAGTGCATGACGTTGGGGGCGTCGTGGAACACCCGCCCCAGGCCGTGGCCGCAGAAGTCCCGCACCACCGAGAAGCGGTGGGACTCGGCGTGGCTCTGGATGGCGTGGCCGATGTCGCCCAGGGTGGCGCCGGGGCGCACCGCCTCGATGCCCCGCCACATGGCCTCGAAGGTGACGTCGACCAGGCGCCGCGCCTTGACGCCCACGTCGCCGACGAAGAAGGTCCGGCTGGTGTCCCCGTGCCAGCCGTCGACGATGGGGGTGACGTCGATGTTGACGATGTCGCCGTCGCGCAGCTTCTTGTCGCCCGGGATGCCATGGCAGACCACGTGGTTGATGGAGGTGCAGATGGACTTGGGGAAGCCCCGGTAGTTGAGCGGCGCCGAGATGGCCCCGTGGTCGGCGATGTACTCGCGGCACAGGCGGTCCAGCTCTTCGGTGGTCATCCCCGGCGTCACGTGCGGCGTGATGTAGTCCAGGGTCTCGGCGGCCAGGCGGCCGGCACGGCGCATGCCGGCGAAGTCGTCGGGCCCGTGGATCTTGATGCGCCGCCCGTCGAAGGCGGCGGGGGTGTTGAGCATGTCGTTCATGGCCCGATTATGGCACTTGCGTTTCAAGAATCCACTGCCAGCGGGATGGGGTCCGCCACCCGGATCTCGGTCTCCGACACCCGGCAGCCGTAGCACAGGGTCTCTACCCCGGCCGCCCGCGCCGTTTCCAGGGCCGCCGCGTAGGCCGGGTCGATGTCGGCGGCGACGGCGAAGCGCGCACAGTCGGGCCGCTGCACCAGGTAGACCATCACCGCCCGCGCCCCCTGGCCGGCCATGTCGGCCAGCTCCTTGAGGTGCTTGGCGCCCCGTTCGGTGACCGCGTCGGGGAACTCGGCGGTGCCGTCCGCATCCCCGTCCCGGCGCAAGGTCACGTTCTTCACCTCGACGAAACACGGCGGACGGTCCGGCTCCTCCAGCAGCAGGTCGATGCGCGAGTTGCGCCCGTAGCGGACCTCCCGGCGCAGGCCGCCGTAACCGGCCAGCTCGGCGATGGTGCCGTCGGTGACCGCCTCGGCCACCAGGCGGTTGGGATGGCCGGTGTTGATGCCGACCAGGTGGCCGCCGACGCGGATCAGCTCCCAGGTGTAGCGCAGCTTGCGGTCCGGGTTGCGGGCCGGCGACAGCCACACCTCCGAGCCGGGCGCCTTCACGCTCAGCATGGACCCGGAGTTGGCGCAATGGGCGGTGACCGTGGTCCCGTCGGTGAGCGCCACGTCGGCCATGAACCGTTTGTAGCGGCGGATCAGGGTGCCGCGGATCAGGGGGTCGGGGAACTGCACCGGACCACGCGCCTCCCGTCCGCTCAGCGCGGCTTGGCCTTGTCGCCGGCCGGGACCTCCACCGTGTCCAGGGCGTCGGCGAGGCGGGCCGTCGCGCTGCCCGGCTTGAGGGCCTTGGGCTGCGTGGGATGGGGCGCCCAGGCGGTCAGGGTGACCACCCGGAAGGTGGCCGGGACGCGGCCGTCGGCGTCGCCGAAGGACGCGTGGTAGCGGGCGGCGGCGTCGACCAGGGTGGCGCGGCGGCTGAAGGTCTTGCGCCGCTCATGCACCGCGTTGGTCTCGCCCATGCCGCGCAGGTCGGCCATCAGCCGGAACGGGTCGGCGTAGGACACCCGGATCACGTCGCCGTCGGCCACCGGCAGGGCGAAGCCGGCGCGCACCAGCAGGTCGCCGGCATCGCGGACCTCGGCGAAGGGCGACACCCGCGGGCTGAGGCCGCCCTCGCCCTCGATCTCGGCCTCGGCCAGGGCCTGGCGCAGCTCGCTCAGCGTGTCGCCGCCCAGCATGGCGGCCAGGAACAGGCCGTCGGGCTTCAGGGCCCGACGGATCTGCACCAGGGCGCCGGGCAGGTCGTTGACCCAGTGCAGGCTGAGGCAACTGAGGATGAGGTCGAAGCGGGCGTCGGCGAAGGGCAGCCGCTCCTCGTCGGCGGCCACCCCCGGGCCGCCGGTCCGCGCCACCATGGCCGGCGACAGGTCGCAGTGGACGATGGTCTCGATGCCGCCGCGCCCGGCCAGGGCCCGGCCGAGCTGGCCGCCGTGGCAGCCCAGGTCGAGGGCCAGCGGGAAGCGGCGCCTGACGTCGTCCAGGCGGTCGGCCAGGCGCTCGGCCACGGCCGCCAGCAGGAACGCGTGGTCGTCCAGGCGCGCCGCCGCCCGGTCCCGGTGGCGGCGCACGGCCCGGCGGTCGAAAACGTCCATGGGATCGGTCATGGAAGACATCCGGGGGAGGGCGCTCCTGCTCCGCGGGCCGCTTCGGCGGCTGCCGCTGTCGGTGTGGTTCGTGTTATATGGCATGGGGCAGCGCAAGGGAAAACGCTCCATGGCCACCCCATCGCCATCCCCGTTGCCGCCGGTGCCCGACGGGCTGCGCCGGGCGGCGGGCACCGTGCTCGACGCCCTGCTGCCGCCCCAATGCCTGTCCTGCGGGACCATGGTGGCGGCCCCGGGGGGCCTGTGCGCCGACTGCTGGTCGGCGGTCACCGTCCTCGGGCCGCCCCAGTGCGCGGCGTGCGGCCTGCCGTTCCCCCACGACCCGGGGCCGGACGCCCTGTGCGGGGCCTGCGTGCGCCGGGCGCCGCCCTACGACCGGGCCCGCGCCGCCTTCGCCTACGACGACCGCAGCCGCACCCTGATCCTCGGCCTCAAGCACCGGGACCGCACCGACAGCGCCGGCCCCCTGGGCCGCTGGCTGGCCCGGGCCGGGGCCGAACTGGTGGCCGACGCCGACCTGGTGGCCCCGGTGCCGCTCCATTGGACCCGCCTGTTCGCGCGCCGCTACAACCAGGCGGCCCTGCTCGCCTACGCCCTGGGCCGGGAGGCCGGCCTGCCGGTGGTGCCGGACCTGCTGGTGCGGCGGCGGCGGACGCCGTCCCAGGGCACCCTCGGCCCGGCGGCGCGCCGCCGCAACGTGCGGGGCGCCATGGCTGTGCGTCCGTCAGCGGCGGCGGGTATGGCCGGCCGCCGGGTGCTGCTGGTGGACGACGTGTTCACCACCGGCGCCACCGCCGAGGCCTGCGCCCGCACCCTGCGGCGGGCCGGCGCCGCCGCGGTGGACGTGCTGGTGTTGGCGCGGGTGGTGCGCCCGGCCCTTTAGCCGCCGCTTCGATTCCGCTAAAACGGGTCCGGGGGACGCTGACGGGAGGACGCACGGTTGGCCGCGGTCGAGATCTACACGACGCCGTTCTGCCCCTACTGCGCGCGGGCCAAGAGGCTGCTGGAGCGCAAGGGCGTCCCCTACACCGAGATCGACGTCTCCGGGGCCGGCCCGCGCCAGGAGATGACGGAACGGGCCGGCGGCGGCCACACCGTGCCGCAGATCTTCATCGACGGCCGCCACGTGGGCGGCAGCGACGAGTTGTTCGAGCTGGACATGGACGGCGAGCTCGACCCGTTGCTTGGCCTCGGGTCCTGAGGGGGCGTGCGTGGAATGAAACGCGGGGGTCGCAGGGAGGACGCAGTGGACGCAGAGGCAAGGAAATGCGCCGCGAAGCGGCGCGGGAGTCCTCCTCTGCGACCTCTGCGTGCCCCCGGCGACCTCTGCGATTCATAAGGGCAAGGTGTTCGGGGGAGACCGATGGTGACCGCACCGTTCAAGGCCGCTTGCATCCAGACCAACTCGGCGCGCGACGTGGCGCCCAACCTGGAGGCCGTGGCGCCGCTGGTGCGGGCGGCGCGGGACGCCGGCGCCGACTTCATCCTGACGCCGGAGAACGTGAGCATGCTGGAGCCGCGCAGCCGGCTGCTGCGCGAGAAGGCGATGCCCGAGGAGGACCACCCGGCGCTGCCGGCGTTCCGCGACCTGGCCCGCGAGGTCGGCGCCTGGCTGCTGGTGGGCTCGCTGGCGGTGCGCCTGGAGGGCGGGGGCATCGCCAACCGCTCCTACCTGCTGGACGCCGACGGCGCCATCGTCGCCCGCTACGACAAGATCCACATGTTCGACGTCGACCTGGACGGCGGCGAACGCTATCGGGAATCCGCCATCTACGCGCCCGGCGACCGGGCCGTGGTGGCGGAAACGCCGTGGGGCCGGGTGGGCATGACGGTGTGCTACGACCTGCGGTTCCCGCATCTGTACCGGTCCCTGGCCAAGGCCGGCGCCGACATCCTCACCGTGCCGGCCGCCTTCACCCGCACCACCGGGCGCGCCCACTGGCACGTGCTGCTGCGGGCCCGGGCCATCGAGACCGGCTGCTTCGTGATCGCCCCGGCCCAGTGCGGCGACCACGCCGAGGGCCGCCAGACCTTCGGCCACTCGCTGATCATCGATCCGTGGGGCCGGGTGCTGGCCGACGGCGGCGAGGAGCCGGGGATCGTGGCCGCCGACATCGACCCGGCCGCCGTCGCCGAGACCCGCCGCAAGATCCCGTCCCTCGGCCACGACCGGGACTACGGGTGACGCCGACGGGACGGGGGTCTTCAGCGGTCACATCCCCGTATGCCGGCCCCCGTGGCCGTTGGGAAAACCGATCGTCAGGTATTTCAACGGCCGAGTTGTACACAGGCGCCCGCGGGAACCGGTCTCGGCAGCCGGTTCTGGCCATGGTGCGGCGCAAAAAACCGTCCGCCCAGCTTGACTTTAAGATTTTGTCGAAGAGTCAAGGGGTTGCGAAATTGCCTAAATCTTGTGCAAACCGAGGAAAACCCAACATTGGCAAGGACCGCGGCGCTTCGGGGCCGAACTGTCAACAGACCTATGCACAGGTTTGGTGGATAGTCTTGTTTGACGCAGCGGCCCGGCGGTACCGGTGCGCCGCCGTCGGGCGTCCCAGGTGGCCCGCGTTGACGCCATGGCCCCGATCGGCCAAATAGCGGGTATGGCCGCGCCGCACCGACAAGACGCAAGACCGCCGACCGCCGGGACCGCAGACGACCGTCCGGCGCCGGTGACCGGAACCGCCGCCATCCGTGCCCACCTGCGCGCCATGCCGTCGTCTCCCGGCGTCTACCGGATGATCAACGGCGCCGGCGACGTGCTGTACGTGGGCAAGGCCAAAAGCCTGCGCAAGCGGGTCGCCGCCTACACCAAGATGACCGGGCACACCGTCCGCATGAGCCGCATGATCGCCGAGACGGCGGCCATGGAGGTGGTCACCACCCACACCGAGGCCGAGGCACTGCTGCTGGAGGCCAACCTCATCAAGCGCTACCAGCCGCGCTACAACATCCTGCTGCGCGACGACAAGTCGTTCCCGTCCATCCTGGTCACCGCCGATCACCCGTTCCCGCAGGTCCTCAAGCACCGCGGGGCGCGCAGCCGCAAGGGCGACTACTTCGGTCCCTTCGCCGGGGCGTGGGCGGTGAACGAGACCCTGGCCGTGCTGCAGCGCGCCTTCCTGTTGCGCTCGTGCAGCGACGCCGTGTTCGCGGCGCGGACCCGGCCGTGCCTGCTGTTTCAGATCAAGCGCTGCTCGGCCCCCTGCGTGGGGCGCATCGACGATGCCGCGTACGGCGACCTGGTGCGCCAGGCCCATGCCTTCCTGAGCGGCGACAGCCGGGAGATCCAGCAGCGGCTGGCGCAGCGCATGCAGGCGGCCAGCGACGCCCTGGCCTTCGAGGACGCGGCCCAGTACCGGGACCGCATCCGGGCCTTGACCCGGGTGCAGGCGCACCAGGACATCTATCTCGCCGGCATCGCCGAGGCCGACGTCATCGCCGCCCACCAGGCCGGCGGCCAGACCTGCGTCCAGGTGTTCTTCTTCCGCGCCGGGCGCAACTACGGCAACCGGGCCTACTTCCCAAGCCACGCCCGCGACGACGACCCGGCGACGGTGCTGGAGGCCTTCATCGGCCAGTTCTACGCCAACAAGCCGACCCCCCGGCTGGTGCTGCTCAGCCACCGGCTGCCCCACCAGGCCCTGGTCCGCGAGGCCCTGGCCGTGCACGCCGGCCACGCCGTCCAGGTGAGCCGCCCGCAGCGCGGCGGCCGCCGCAATGTGGTGGCCCACGCCGAGGCCAACGCCCGCGAGGCCCTGGGCCGGCGCCTGGCCGAAAGCGCCTCCCAGCGCCGCCTGCTGGACGGCCTGGCCGGCGCGCTCGGTCTCGAGGCGGCCCCGGACCGCATCGAGGTGTTCGACAACAGCCACGTCTCGGGGACCGAGGCGGTGGGCGCCATGATCGTCGCCGGCCCGGAGGGGCTGATGAAGAAGGCGTACCGGACCTTCGGCATCCGTGATGTGGCCTCGTCCCGCGGCGCCGGCGGCAACGGCGCCATCACCCCCGGCGACGACTACGCCATGATGCGCCAGGTGCTGACCCGCCGCTTCTCCCGCGCCCTGAAGGAGGACCCGGACCGGGCGCGGGGTGAATGGCCGGACCTGATCCTGATCGACGGCGGCGCGGGCCAGCTCGGCGTGGCCCTGGACGTGCTTGCCGATCTCGGCGTGGAGACCGGCGAAGACGGGGTGACGGTGGCCGCCATCGCCAAGGGTCCGGACCGCGACGCCGGACGCGAGCGCATCCACCTGCCGGGGCGGCGGCCGTTGAGCCTGCCGGCCCGCGACCCGGTGCTGTACTTCCTGCAGCGGCTGCGCGACGAGGCCCACCGCTTCGCCATCGGCGCCCATCGCGGGCGGCGCTCCCGCGCCACCCACCGGTCGGCCCTGGACGCCATCCCCGGCATCGGCGCCCGCCGCAAGAAGGCGCTTCTGCATCACTTCGCCTCGGCCAAGGCGGTCTCCGAGGCCGGCCTCGCCGACCTGGAGGCGGTGGACGGCATCAGCCGGGCCATGGCCAAGAAGATCTACGACTGGTTCCACACCGACGGCTGACCCGCCGGGATACGCGCCGGCGGACGGCCCACCGGGACTCGGAAAAACACATAAAAATATTGTTGACAAAAAACCACATTTCGACTATGGGTATTGGCGGTTATCTGTTATTGATTCGCATTCGCAGGGGGGAATGCCGCCATGGATGACTCCAGCCGGACCGCCGTCGTCGCCACCTATCTGCAGCTCAGCGAGAAAGGGGGAAGCGACCCCCACGCATTTACCGTCGCTGTGGACGTGTTCCGCTGCCGCAACCCGGAGGTGAGCCGCACCGCCGCTGCGCACACGGTGGCGGAATGGGTGTCCGACGCCCTCGGCCAGTAAGGGTCGCGGCCGCGTTGGGCCCGGAGGAGGGCCGGCGTTGATCACGCCCGGTCCGGCGTCCCGTGCTGCCGGTGTTCGGGGGCGCAGAACGATGTAGTGGGGGGCTTGAGGACGGCAAATCAAGCGTATCCTCTATATGCGAATAATTATCACTTGCAATAAATTCATGCCCCCATTATCATCGGGTTATCGATGGCGCGTGGACGCTGATCAACCGGTGGTCGGGGATCGCGTGCACGGGCGCCGCAGCAGTTCCAACAGGGAGCCCGACCATGTCCATTTCCGCGCGCCCCCCGGCCGGCGATCCGAACCAGGCGACACAGCGGTCGGTCCGACGCCATGCCGTCGGCGACATCGTCACCGTCCGGTACCGGAACTCGGTGCGCTACCAGGGCGTCATCGACGCGGTCGGGGCGCAGGCGTTCCTGTACCACGTGACCGCGGTGGACGGCCGGGCGCCGTCGGGGTGGGTGTTCGAACGGGACATCGAAGGCAAGGTGGACCTGACGCGCCCGGACCCCGGCGACCGGCTCGTCGGGTGCCCCCGTCCGATGCGGGGATGCCGATGAGACCGGTGACGCGAGTCGGGCAGCGTCTTGACGGAAGTGGCGGACATCGTTCGGGGGAAGGAGGACCGACGTGTTCCTTTGGAAAAGCCTGAGCCCGAACGTTTTGGGCGGCGTGTTCAAAAGGCTGGCCGCCACGCGGCGCACGCCATCCGATCGGGACCGTGGGCTCGACGATCCGCGGTCGCGATCCAAGACCGACAGGCTCCGCATCCGGCCGGCCGACCACGAGGCACCGGCCCGGCCACGCGGGGTGGCGGACACCGGCGACGGCGCGTGAGCCGTGTGCAGCCGGACATCCAACCCTGACCAGCCCAAATCGGGCAACGGGCGGCGGCCCAAGCTGTGGGACCTGCCGCCGGCGTTCCATTGCTCCGTGGTCGGCACCTGCTTCAGCCTCGGCGAGTTGGATGCCCTGGCCCTCAAGGCCGGGTTCGAGCCCAGCCCGCGGATGACGGACTACGCCAAGCACGTCTTTTTCGTGCAGGCCGCCAAGGGCGAGGGCGCCCATCGGCGGCTCGGCAAGGCCATGCACCGCCTGCTGGAGAAGAAGTACGCCGCCGCCGTCGCCCGCTTCCGGCCCGCCCGCACCGAAGAGGAGCTCGACGGGCTGTGGACCCGGGCCCTCGACAGCGGCGACATCAGCGGACCCTACTGGGCGCTTCTCACCCATGCCCACGCTCCCGAGACCACCATCGAGCGGGCTTTCGGCGACGTCCACATGCTGTCCCATCTGGCCGGCGCGTCGAACCGCACCGACATCCGTCAACTCGACCAGCTCGCCCGTGAGAAGTCGGCCCTGGAGCGCGACCTGGATAAGGAGCGGTCCAAACGCCGCCAGCGCATCGGTCAGCTGGGCGAGCGGATTGCCGCCCTCAAGCGCGCCCTCGATGCGGAACGGGCGCAGCGGCGGCGGTGCGAGGCCGAACTGCAGGCACTCCAGTCGTTCAGCGGCGGGCCAGGGCCCGAGGCGGGGGAGGGCGTCGTCGGCGGCCTCATGACCCGCATCGCGGAGCAGGCCCGCGACCTCGAGGGGGTGCGCCGGCGCCTGACCGAACTCGAAGGCGAAGCGGGCGACCTCCGGCACCGCAACGGATCTCTGCTCGACGCGTTCGACCAGGCCCGCATGGAGATGGGCGAGGTGACCCGGGAATGCGAGGCCCTGGAGGCGCAGTTGAAGGCGCTGGTCGGCACCGGTGCCTGTTCCGGCGACTGCGGCAGTGCCGGCGAGTCCCGCTGTCCCCTCGACCTCGACGGCCGCTGCATCCTGTTCGTCGGCGGGCGCAGCCGGCAGGCCTCCCACTTCCAGGCCCTGGTGGAACGGCTCAACGGCACCTTCCTGCACCACGACGGGGGCCTGGAGCAGAGCATTCCGCGACTGCACGCCGCCGTGGCCAAGGCCGACGCGGTGCTGTTCCCGGCCGACTGCGTGAGCCACGAGGCGACGCAACGCATCAAGCAGGCGTGCCGGCAGCAGGCGAAGCCGTACACCGTGCTGCGGCGGTCCGGCCTGTCGTCCTTCGCCCGCGGCCTGAACGACATGCTCGGCCTGTCCGCAACGCCCGTCGGCTCGGTGCCCGACGCCGCCCACTGATCGAGGCGCCCGCGGTTGACCATAGGACAAATATGTCCTATATGGGTCGGATGAACGGCGGCGAGTTCTTGAAACGGCTCCGCCGGCTCGGCAGGAACAACGGCGTTGCGGTCCGGTACGACGGCAAGCCTGGCAAGGGCAGCCACGGCCGGGTCTACTACGGCGCGGCATTCACGACGATCAAGGACCTGCGGAAGGAGATCGGTTCCGGCCTGCTGAGCAAAATGCTGGCTGACCTCGGGCTGACCAAGGATGATCTGAGATGAAGATCGAGTATCCCGCTCGTTTCGAAGCCGACGAAGACGGCCGCATTCTGGTGACGTTTCGCGACCTTCCGGAAGCGGCGACCGATGGCGCCGACCGGGACGAGGCCCGCACGGAAGCCGTCGACGTGCTTGATTCGGTGCTCATGTTCCGCATGAAGTATCGCGAGGGTATCCCGACGCCTTCGGACGTCCGCCCCGGGGAGAATGAGGAGCTTGTCGTCCCGGATGCCGGTGTGGCGATCAAGGCGGCCCTCCATATCGCCATGCACAGGCATGGAATCACCGCGGCAGAGTTGTCGCGCCGGTTGGGCATCGACTACCGGGAGGTGCAGAGGATTTTGAACCCCCACCATGCAACGAAGACCGCGCGCATGGGCGAGGCCATCAAGGCGGCGGGAAGCCACACGGTCATCGAGCTTCTCACGGTGTGAATGGTCCGTGGCCCGGAGGGCGGGGTGAAAGCGTGGCTGATCAGTTGGCAGTCTGCAAACGGCCGTCACCCCGATGAAGGCAAGGTCGTGGATATCTTAAGTGCCCGCGAAAATGCTGAACATGTTCGTCGGTATGTCGAGCGACTGTACATCTTGCACACGGCGTCGTTCGACGAGATGCTGGATTACGCACGATACAGGAATCCTCGACCGGTCCCGTTTCAGGCCGAGATCCACGGGGACGAGATACAGTACGGGCACAATCCATGGCTCGTCGCGAGAAAGGTGGAGGATCTCGATGCCAGCGATACTGCCGCGGGCGAAGAGGAACTGACTTGGACCGAGTTGGATCGCGATAGAACAACGGGTCGTTGGCGGAGGCCGCAGGGCAAGACGGCATTCAAGACATCCGCGCCGCGGTAGGAAGGCCCGTCGTCCTTTTGCAGGGCGCATTCGATCCGTCAGCGTTGTCCAAGCCGTGTTCGGTGGCCTAGAATGCGGCGGCGTCCGGTCAACGCCTTCGGCGTCGTGGATCATGCCCCTCAACCTGCCCAACATCCTGACGTTGTCACGGATTCTCGCCATCCCGGTGGTGGTCGGGTTCATGCTGCTGGAAGGGCCCCTGGGCCATTGGCTGGCCCTGGCGGCCTACGCGTTCGCGTGCGTCACCGACTTCTTCGACGGCTACCTGGCCCGCATCTGGCGCCAGCAGTCGGCCCTCGGCCAGTTCCTCGATCCCATCGCCGACAAGCTGCTGGTGGCGGCGGTGCTGCTGATCCTGGTCGCCCAGGGGACCATCGACCACATCACCATCCTGCCGGCGGCGGTCATCCTGTGCCGCGAGATCCTGGTGTCGGGGCTGCGCGAGTTCCTGGCCCAGGTGCGGGTCAGCGTGCCGGTGAGCCGGCTCGCCAAGTGGAAGACCACCCTGCAGATGCTGGCCCTGGGGTTCCTGATCGTGAACGGCGCCGGCCCCGATTTCGGGTTTCTGACGACCACCGGCATCGGCATCGTCGGCCTGTGGATCGCCGCCGTCCTCACCCTGGTCACCGGCTACGACTACCTGCGCGCCGGCCTCAGGCACATGGCCGCCGACTCGACGCCGTGAACCCCATATCATGGACATGGCGGGCGAGGACGGACGGCCCATGAAGGTGTTCGGCCTGGTCGGGTGGAGCGGCAGCGGCAAGACGACGCTGATCACCGGCCTGCTGCCCGAACTGATCGGCCGGGGCCTGCGGGTGTCCACCATGAAGCACACCCACCACCGGTTCGACATCGACCGGCCCGGCAAGGACTCCTTCGAGCACCGCCAGGCAGGCGCGACCGAGGTCATGGTCACCTCGTCCAAACGCTGGGCCCTGATTCACGAGCTGCGCGACCATCCCGAAGCGGAGGTGGACGACCTGATCGCCCGCATGACCCCGGTCGACCTGTTGCTCATCGAGGGTTTCAAGAACCACCGCCATCCCAAGCTCGAGGTCTACCGACCGATCCTCGGCAAGGGACTCCTGTGCCGCCAGGACCCGGGCGTCATCGCCGTGGCCAGCGACCGGCCACTGGAGGACCTCCCCGTGCCGTGGTTCGACCTCGACGACATCCGCGGCATCGCCGACTTTATCGTCGAGCGCTGCGGGCTGGGCACGGCAAACGGGCCCCGCCGCCGCGCCGGGGGCGGCCGATGACCGTCGCCGCCGACGACTGCTTCGCCGCCGCCGATGCCCTGATGCCCCTTGAGCAGGCCCTGGACCTGCTGTCCTCGCGCCTGGAGCCGGTGACCGGGAGCGAGTCCGTGGCCCTGCGCGACGCCCTGGGGCGCATCGCCGCCGCCGACGTGACGGCGGCCCGCGACGTGCCGCCCCACGACAACGCCGCCGTCGACGGCTACGCGGTGTTCTTCGACGACCTGGGCGCGGACCGCGACACCCGCCTGCCGGTGGTCGGGCGGGTGGCGGCCGGGCATCCGCTGGGGCGCCCGGCCCGCCGCGGCGAGGCCGTCCGCATCTTCACCGGCGCCCCGGTGCCCGAGGGGCCGGACACGGTGTTCATGCAGGAGGACTGCGTGCCCGACGGCGACCACGTGGTGCTGCGGCCCGGCATCCGCCGCGGTGCCAACCTGCGCCGCCGGGGCGAGGACGTGGTCGCCGGCCGCACCATCCTGACCGCCGGCCAGGTGCTGCGGGCCCAGGAGATCGGCCTCGCCGCCTCGGTCGGCCGGTCGCGGCTCGACGTGCGGACGCGGCTCCGGGCGGCCGTGTTCTCCACCGGCGACGAGGTGCGCGACCCGGAGGGCGAGACCCCGTCCGGCTGCATCTTCGACGCCAACCGCTACACGGTCATGGGCCTGCTGGAGGGCCTGGGCTGCGCCGTCACCGACCTCGGAATCCTGCCCGACGCCTACGACGCCATCCATGCCGCCCTGGCGGACGCGGCGCCGGCCCACGACCTGCTGATCACGTCGGGCGGCGTGTCCATGGGCGAGGAGGACCACGTCCGGGAGGCGGTGGAGGCCCTGGGCCGGCTCCACTTCTGGCGCCTGGCCATCAAGCCGGGCCGCCCCATCGCCCTGGGCCAGGTGGGCGGCACCGCCTTCATCGGCCTGCCCGGCAACCCGGTGGCGGCCATGGTCACCTTCATGCGCATTGCGCGTCCCGTGGTGCTGCGGCTGTCGGGCCGGGCCGACGTGGACCCGCCCCTGTTCCGGGTGCGCGCCGACTTCGACCACAAGAAGAAAGCCGGCCGCGTCGAGTGGCTGCGGGTGCGCCTGGCCCGCACCGCCGACGGCGACGCGGCCGCGGTCAAGTTCCCGGCCGAGGGCTCCGGCATTTTGACCTCCATGGTCGAGGCCGACGGCTTGGTCGAACTGCCCGAGGACCAGGGGCCGGTGAGCCGCGGCGCCATGGTCGACTTCCTGCCGTTCAACGAGGTCACCCGATGAAGGTGCTCTACTTCGCCTGGCTGCGCGACAAGGTGGGGTTCGGCGAGGAATCGGTGACTCCGCCGACGGACGTCGGCGACGTCGCCGGCTTGGTGGACTGGCTGCGCGGGCGCGGCGGCGGCCATGCCGAGGCCCTGGCCGACATGGCCATGGTCCGCGTCGCCGTCAATCAGGAGTATGTTACACTGGACCAGCCTGTGGCGGCGGACGACGAGGTGGCGTTCTTCCCGCCGGTCACCGGCGGTTGACCACGGGCGAAAGCAGCCATGATTCGGGTACAGGCCGACGACTTCGACGCAGGCGCGGAGCTGGAGCACCTGGCCGCCGGCAATCGCCGGGTGGGCGGCGTCTGCGCCTTCGTCGGCCTGGTGCGCGACATGGCCGGCGAGCGGTCGGTCTCCGCCATGACCCTGGAGCACTACCCGGGGATGACAGAAAAGGCGCTGCAGGCCATCGTCGAAGAGGCCCGCGCCCGCTGGCCGCTGGAGGACTGCGTGGTCATTCACCGGTATGGTCGCCTGGCGCCGGGCGACCGCATCGTGCTGGTGGCGACGGCGTCGGCCCACCGCCAGGCGGCGTTCGAAGCCTGCCAGTTCCTCATCGACTGGCTGAAAACAAAAGCGCCGTTCTGGAAGAAGGAAGACACGGCGGCCGGGGCGCGCTGGGTGGAGGCCCGCGCCACCGACGACCGGGCGGCGGCCCGCTGGGAGACCCGCTAGACATCACCACGATCCACGGGAAGGGGGAGGGGACGTGGATTTCATCTTCATGCTGACCCGCGACGACCAGACGGTGGAGGACTGCCTGGACGTGTTCGCCGCGGTCGAGGATCTCGGGCTGGGTCACGTGGGGTTCAAGGACGTGGGCGTGGACGGCGCGACCCTGGCCGAGCTGGCCCGCCGCATCAAGGCGTCCGGCGCCATCACCTATCTGGAGGTGGTGAGCACGTCGCACGAGGCCGCGTTGACCTCGGCCCGCACGGCCGTGGAGATCGGCGTCGACCGGCTGATGGGCGGCACCGCCGTCGAGGAGACCCTGGCCATCATCGGCGCCGACGGCCCCGCCTATCTCCCCTTCCCCGGCCGGCCGGAGGGGCATCCGACGGTTCTCGGCGGCACCGGCGAGGACGTGGCCGCCGACTGCCGCCGCTTCCGGGACCTGGGCTGCGCCGGCGTCGACCTGCTCGCCTACCGGGCCACGGAGGCCGATCCCCTGGACCTGGTGCGGGCCGCCCGCGGCGCCCTCGGCGACGGCATCCTGGTGGTCGCCGGCAGCGTCGACGGGCCCGACCGCATCCGCGCCCTGGCCGAGGCGGGGGCCGATGCCTTCACCATCGGCTCGGCGGCCTTCGACGGCTCGTTCTCGCCGCGCAAGGGGCTGCTGCGCTCCCAGCTCCGCGACATCCTCGCCGCCTGCGGCTGATGGGTGCCCGGCTGTCCACGACTGCGGGGAAAAGGGTTCAGACCGTGGGGGCGACGGACGCCGTCATCTTCGATTTCGACGGGGTGCTGGCCGAGTCCCAGGACATCAAGGTGCGCGCCTTCGTCAGCCTGTACGAGGAGCACGGGCCGGCGGTGGTCGACAGGGTGCTGGAGCACCACCGGGCCAACGAAGGGATCTCGCGGCTGGTCAAGATCCGCCACTGCCACCGGGACTACCTGGGCGTCGATCTGGCCGACGAGCAGCTTTCGGCGCTGGGCCGCCGCTACAGCGACATCGTCGAGGCGCAGGTCATCGCCGCCGACTGGGTGCCGGGGGCGCGGGAGATCCTCGAAGCCCACCACCGGAGCCATTCCCTGTTCGTGGTCTCGGGCACCCCGGAAGACGAGCTGCGCCGCATCGTCGAGCGCCGCGGCATGACGCACTACTTCGTTTCCGTCCACGGCTCGCCGCCGGGCAAGGCGCCCATCGTGCGCGGACTTCTGAAGACCCACGGGCTCGCCGCCGACCGGGTGCTGTTCGTCGGCGACGCCATGGCCGACTACGACGCCGCCCATGCCACCGGCGTCCGCTTCGTCGGCCGCGTCGCCCCGGGGCGCCCCGACCGCTTCCCCGCCGGCACCGTTACCGTGCCGGACCTGACGGGACTGGTGCTGTGACGGTCACGAGACGCGATACGCCATTCAACCGTCATTCCCGCGCAGGCGGGAATCCAGCGACGGCCCAGGGATTCTGGACTCCGCTTGCGCGGGAGTGACGAAACGTGGGGGTCGACGCCGGACCCTCACCGGTCGACGTAAGGGGCGAACAGGGGGCGGAGGTTGTCGAGCGAGTCCTCGATCAGCATGGGCAGGGTCTGGGCGTAGGTGTCCAGCAGCACGACGGCGTTGAGGTGGGAGTCCGACGTGGCGGCCTCGCGCAGGCGGTCGGCGATGCAGGTGTTGACGACCGACACGTCGTTGTAGATGGCGGCCAGTCCTTCCATGTCGAGGTCGGGCGGGCGCCCCTCCCGGATCACGAAGTATTGCGCCAGCATATACATGGACGTGGCGCGGTAGGTGGTCTCCGCCTGGCTGGCCAGGGGCAGGTGGAATCGCGCCATGGGCCTGAACGGCGCCAGCCGCGGGCAGCCGCTGCTCGCCATCACCAGGCCCATCAGGGAGCTGCTGGCCCGCTGGGCGCTGGTCTCCTGGGACACGCGCCGCTCGGGCGTGACCACTTCGACGTGGACGGTGTCGTGGGACACCACGTGGCCGAGCCCTTCGACGATGTCCACCAGACGCAGGGCCAGCGGACACTGGGGATCGGTGTCCGGCGACAGTGGGCAATGGGGGCACTGATGGAACGTCAGGGCCGCCCACGGCGGCGGGTCGGCCGGCGGTTCATCCACGATGTCGACCGTGTCCGCGTCCAGGGTGACCTGGAACTCCCGTTGCGACCCGTCGGCGAGCCGGAAGCGGTAGTGGATGGGGATGGTATCCATCGGTTGAAGAACTCCGCCCCGTCGCTGGCGCAACCGAGTGTAACAGCCGCCGGCGCGGCTGGCCAAGCCGCGCAATCGATGGTGGATGGGAGAAATGCCGCTATAGTGCCGCCCCGGTCCGACAGGCGAGGCACCCTCCCACATGGACGAACTGGACGCACGACCGTCCCGCACTGGCGCGGTGTGGCTCGCGGTGGCGGTGCTACCGGTGGCTTTCGTCGCCGCCGCGTTCGCATTGCGCGCCGGCGCCGGCCCCTTCTGGATGTGGTACCTGCACGACAACAGCTACTTCTATCTCCTGGACTCCCTGCACCTGGTCAACCTGGAGCGCCCCGGCCACATCCTGCAGCCGGGGACACCGGCGCAGGTGTTCGGCGCCCTCGTCCTCAAGGCCATGCACTGGGCCGACGGCGCCGACGCCATCACCGATGCCGTGCTGGCCGACCCCGAACGGCATCTGGCGGCCATCAGCACGACCCTGGTGCTGCTCAACGGGGCGGCGCTGGCCGTGGTCGGGTTGGTGGCCGCCGCCGTGTGGGGGCAGCCCGCCGCGGCCGTCGCCGTGCAGACCGGGCCGTTCCTGTCCATGCTGGTGATGAAGCGCAGCTTCCACCCCAACGCCGAGCCGCTGCTGGTGTTCGCCATGCTGATGGTGACAGTCCTCACCCTCGTGGCGGTGCGGCCGGGGGTCCTTGAGAAGCACGACCGGCGGTTCGCCATCGCCTTCGGGGTGGTGGCCGGATTCGCGGTGGCGGCCAAGATCACGGCGGCGCCCTTGTTCGTCATGCCGCTGGTGCTGCTGGCCCGCTGGCGCGCCATCCGGGTCTACCTGCTCACGTGCCTCCTCGCCTTCGTCGTGTTCACGTTGCCCGCCGTCGCGGCGGCGCCCGAGTTCTTCGACTGGATCAGCCGGCTGGCGTTGGGCAGCGGCGTCTATGGCGGCGGCGCGGCGACGGTGATCGACCCGGCCCGCTATCCCACCGACCTCTATCGCATGCTGTCGCGGCCTGTGCTGCACGTGCCGTTGGTGGTGTCGGCCATGGTCCTGGCCGTCGCCGGGTGGCGGCACCTGCGCGGACGGCCGGTGCCCGGACCGGAGGCGCGGGCCCTGGCCGGGGTCTGCCTCGGGCAGTTGGCGCAGGTGCTTCTGGTGGCCAAGATGCCCAGCGGCCATTACCTGATCCCGTCGTTCGTCCTCAGCGCCCTGTCCATCGCCCTCATCGCCCGGGTGATCGGCGGCTTCGGCGCCGGCACGCCCGCCGTGCGCCGGCGCGCGGGCCAGGCCTTCGCGGTCCTTGTGGCCGCCCTGGTGGTGGCCCAGGGCGTCGCGGTCGCGCGCCTGGGCGTCGAGTTGCGCGGCCAGCACCGGGCCGCCGCCTCCGTGCCGGCCGACCGGTTCGCCGGCTGCGCGCGGGTCTCCTTCTATTCCGCGTCCAGCCCCACCTATGCGCTCTACCTCGCCAACTACGTGACCGGCGAGCGCTACTCGGACCGCCTCGACGCCCTGGCCCCCGGGAACGAGTTCTGGTTCCAGGACTGGTTCCGTCACAAGACGGCGGAGGTGCGGGACTGGCACGGCCCGCGGCCGTTGCCGGAGCTGCTGGAGGCGTATCCCTGCGCGGTGTTCCGCGGCACCGGCCCGGCGCACCTGGTGACCTATTTGACCGATACTGCGCCCGGGCGTCCGGTGGACGCCACCTGCCGAGCCGGGGCCGAGACCATCCTGACCATGGGCGTGGATTGCGACGGCCGGCCGCTGAGCAGCGAGGGGAAGACATGACCGATCGACCACTGCGGCCGCCGGCGGCCTACGAGAACCCGGAGTTCCTGGACCGCCGCGAGGCCCGCACCCTGCGCATCCTGTCCGAGTACCTGGAGCCGGAATCGCGGCTCCGCGACCAGCGGGTGGCCGACACCATCGTCTTCCTGGGCTCCCACCTGACGCCGCGCGGAGACGATGCGGAGGCGGCCGTGGCGGCGGCGCGCCGCGGCGACGGCGACATGGCGGCGGCGGAACGCCTGGCCACCCGGGCGCGCTACTACGAGGACGCCCGCGAGCTGGCCCGGCGGCTGACCGAGTGGTCGAAGAACCTGGGCCAGGGCGGCGAGCCGCGGCGCCGGTTCGTGGTCTGCACCGGCGGCGGGCCCGGCATCATGGAGGCCGCCAACCGCGGCGCCTCGGAGGCCCGCGGTCGCAACATCGGCCTCAACATCGCCATCCCCGGGGAGGAGAGCGACAACCCCTTCATCACCCGCGGGCTGTCGTTCCAGTTCCGCTACTTCTTCATGCGGAAGTTCTGGTTCCTCTACCTGGCCAAGGCGATCGTGGTCTTTCCCGGCGGCTTCGGCACCCTGGACGAGCTGTTCGAGGTGCTGACCCTGATCCAGACCGGCAAGCTGAAGAAGCGCATGCCGGTGGTGCTCTACGGCCGGCCGTTCTGGGACGACGTCATCGACTTCGATGCCATGGTCCGCCACGGCACGATCACGGAGGGGGACCTCAACCTGTTCCGCATCACCGAATCCCTGGACGAGGCCTTCGACTTCCTCACCGCCCAGCTCAAGGCCCACTTCCTCGGCGACCCCGGCGGCACCCCCGATCTGGGTTAGGAGACCGGTCGACCGGTCGAAGTCGGGGGATTGTCGCAAATCGGCCAGGAACGGACGTGGCGGCCGCGGGCAAATCAGTCGTCGCCACCGTAGAGATCGCTCTTGACGCCCAGGTAGCCGTCCCACGCAAACCAGTAGGAGACGCTGCCGGGCAGACGCGCCAGCCGGGCACCGTCAGGCCCGATGAGGCCGTCTTCCCCGACCCGCCATTGTTTGCCGTTTTCATCCTTCAGCCGGCTGGCGCTGCCCGTCCACGCGAAGGTGTGATCGTGGCGCTCGTACGCACGGACCGTCCGCGTCTCCTGGTCGCCGATCAGCACCACGTTGCGGACGCCGACCGCGTCGTTGATGACGGCCCCGCCGGCGAACGCCGCCAGCGGCCAGGCCTTGGCGCTGCCGACGTCCCGCATCCCGAAAACGTAGTCCTTCTGGCCCAGCGGCCCGTCGGCTCTGACCGAGGCGGGGAACATCAGCTCACGGCTGGCGAAGTAGTCGCTGTAGACGACGCCGGAGCCGTAGTCCCGGTGGTGGCCGGTGTCGAGAGACAGCACGCGGCTCTCCGGATTGCGCGCCCGCCAGCGCGCCCATTCGGTGATGGTTACCGGCCGGATCTTCAGCGTGATCCCGCTGTCGGCGAGGGGGCCGACCACGGGCTCGCCCGTGAACTGGTTCCACAAGCTCTTGGTTTCCCAATCGAACATCAGTTTGTTGGATCGATACAGCAGGCCCGAGGACCCGAACACCAGGGGCTGCTCACGCCCCTCGACCCGCGTCTCGTAGAGAATGCCCGAACCGCAAAGGGTGCAGTAGGCGAGGGCCACCGGCACGCCACCGATGACGTCGTTGAACATCTCGTGCCAGCCCATGATGCGGAGCGGATAGGCGCGGACATCGCCGTTGATCTCGACGCCGAACACCAAGTCGTCCTCTCGCAGGTAGTCGGCCTCGCCGGCGGGAATCATCTTGGGATTGTCGAGTGAAGGAATGCCGTCGAGAGCCGCTACGCCGCCCCAGGTGATCTCCTCCAGGCGGAGTCCCATGCGCTCGCGTTCGATCCAGGGGTCGAGGAAGAAGATCAGGAAGTGGGGGTCAATGCGGGCCAGCACCTCCCTTTTCAGATCCCGGAAACTGGGATGAGGGACGATATCCGCGTGGTTCTGTTGCCACACCATCCACTCGAACCAGCCGGACCCTTGGCCGCCCGTGATCTCGGCCAGCGCCGCGGATATGGCGTCTGCGTGGTAACCCCGGTAACGGAGGGCCAGGATCAGCGCGGCGGCCGAGTCCGGATTGCCCCGCCGCTCGAGGAATTCGAGGGCGGCCTTGATCTCCGCCTCCCCTCCGAACACCAGCGCGTTGCTGTGCCGGGCCACCGCGTCGTCGTCGGCGTCCGCAAGCACCGGTCCGTAGGGGAGGGCCGGGATCGAGGCTCCGGCCAGCATAGCCGCGACCGCAATCCTTCGAAGTCGAGCGCCCATGGGTCGAGTCCTTCTTTCGTTTTCAGTCGGAGTCATAACCCCAACCTGCGGAAGGCCCGTGTCGCCGCACCGCACCTGCCCGACTCGGTCGCGGAGGTCACGTCGTTCTGGTGAGCGCGGCCGCCGCGGCCGGTGCCGAAGGGCGAAGCCGAACGCGAACGTTCATCCCCCACGCTAAGCCCGCTTCGGGTCACGAACGACCTTAATCTTGTCTGGGCAGTCAATGGCTCGCTTTGTGGCCGTGACCAGACAGAACGCTCAACAGTCCTGACCTTAAGGATACACGGGTGCCGCTGTCGCCGTTGCCGACGCGTCGCTGGCCTCTCCTCGGCCGTCCGTGCGCCGCTCCATCAACTCGGCGACCCCGGCACCCCCGATCTGGGGTGACGGATGTCCAGACCGACGGTCGTTTTCCTTGTCGTCATAGTGTACGCCGTTGCACGGCTGTCCGGTTTAGACGCGAGAGCGCCCGATGGTAGATATGCAAGCGAAAACGTTCAATCTTAACACGTCATGGCCGGGCTCCGACCCGGCCATC
>JANQFP010000238.1 GCA_028277795.1 Rhodospirillales bacterium | reverse complement strand
TCGAGAACTATGAGGTCGTCCGCGTGTTGCAGCGGCAATAGGCGGCGGCTGTGACCGCGGCAATGGAGAGTTTGCGGGTCGGGATGGAACAGAGTCGGGAGAGGTCCATGAAGGCTGTTTTGGGCACCATTCTCGCCGCCACCGTCGTGATGTTGACGGTCGCGCCCGTCGGCGCCGATGAACAGAGGGGATTCAGCTGGCAGTTGTTTGGCCAGCTTGAGCGCGAGCGGTCCTTGTCCGAGTTTTACGTCACCGAACGGCTCGAAATGATCAGCAAGAACGATCGCGACGCCTACTACGAGGGGGTCCGGCTCTATGCCGTCGCCAAGGCGGAATTCGATGGCCTCATCGAGCAGATCAAGTACGATCTAACAAGCGGCCGCGACCTGGACCAATCCGAGGCCTACAAGGCCGCGCTGCGGACCGCGGTCGAACGCCGCATCGCCTTCACCACCTATATCGACCAACGGTTCCCCGGCAGCGACAACGAAAAGCAGGGCGGGATTGCCGCGGCGCTAACGACCGCAGGCGATCTGTTGGCCGCTCTCACCGAAGTCGGGGAGGCCATCTGGAATGCCTACCGCGAGGCCAAGAAGGAAGACCGCGAGGAACTCCTCCATCAGCTCGACGATCTCAAGTGGAAACCGTTCCACATGATCAGGGCGCGACAATAGCGGACCGGACCGACGCCGGTGACATTCGGCTCGCCTAGCCGGTCCGCCGTGCGGCGGCGGTGAGCAGTCCCGCGGCGATGAGGACGCCGGCGCCGATCCGGTTGACCAGACGGCGCAGGGAGGGGCGCCGGAGGCGCTCCCGCACTTGGCCTGCCAGCACCGCCCAGACGGCGGCATTGACGGCGGCCAGGACGAGGAACGTCGCTTCCAGGATGGCGAACTGGACCACCGCGGGGCGGGCGGGGTCGACGAACTGCGGCACGAAGGCGATGAAGAAGGCGATGCTCTTGGGATTGAGCGCCGTCACCACATAGGCGTTCCAGAACATCCGCCGGCCGTCCCCGCCGGGCTGCGGTTTGGACGGTTCGAGCGACGGATCGGCGCGCCACAGCTGGACGCCGAGCCAGATCAGGTAGCCGGCGCCGAGCAGCTTCAGGACGGTGAACAGGGTGGCCGACGCGGCGAGCACGGCACCGGCGCCGAGCAGCGACAGGGTCATTGCCGTGAAATCGCCCAAGGTGACGCCGGGCACCGTCGCCCAGGCGCTGGAGCGGCCCCGCCCCAGCCCGTAGCTCACCACCAGCATGACCGTCGGCCCCGGCACCATCAGGAGGACCGTGCTCGCCATCGCGAAGGCCATCCAAAGTTCGATCGACATGCCCGTGCCTCCGTCCCGTCGCCCGTCTCAGCCGAACAGGCGCGCCAAGAGGCTGTCACCCGTCAGCAGAACGGTGGCGGCGACGCCCAGCACGGCGAACGTCGCCGCCATGCCGAAGACGCGCAGGCGGAAATCCTCCGCCGTCCGGGAGACGCCGAGTGCGTGGACCAACCGCCCCAACAGCAACAGCCCGCACAACCCGTGGACCAGCCAGCCGGGGCTCCGGCCCATCTCCACGAAGGTCACCAGGATCAGGGCCAGGGGCACGTACTCGCTGAAGTTGGCCTGCACGCGGATGGCCCTCTCCAGGACCGGCTGGCCACCGCCGCCGATGGCCACCTTGGCCGTCCGCCGCAGGCGGATGACCCGCACGGACAGCAGGATCAGCCCGACACCGAACACGGCGGCATAGGTGGGCACGATGGTCACCTCCATGATTTCGGCCTCCGGGATGTGACGCCGCTTCCCCTGCGGCGCAACCGGCATCGATCACTGATCATGTACGTGGGGCGTCGCCCCAGTGGATCAGGTGCGAAACGAACGCTCCGTCCCCATGCTCGGGGACATCGGAACCGCCTCCGTCACTTGCTGATGGTGATGGGGACGCCGACCCGGGAGACGTCGGTCACCGTCATCTGGAACAACTGATACAGCAGCCCGAAGGCGTCGCGGTCCCACGGGGTGTCGCCGACGGCGAAGTATTCGCCACCGAAGGCCACGTAGGGGACGTCGTCGTCCGGCTCGTGGTCGTCGACGTGGATGGCCAGCAGGCGGGCCGGGTTGCGGCCCGGGTCGCCGGTGCGCGGGTCCTTCGGCACGTCGAACTCGGGCCACAGCGCGATGCCCTCGGCGATGAACTCCAGCATCATGTTGAGGCTGCGCAGCTTGATGGCGCCGGACAGGGGGAAGGTGCCGCCCGGCTGGTCGGGGCGGATGTCGACGAAAACGAAGTTGCGCGGGTTCTTGGCGGCGCGCTGGTTCAGGGCCCGGCGCTCCGCATCGCCGAGTGTGCGGGGGTCGTAGTTGGTCACCGCCACCCGCCCGATCACGGTGCGGGTGAGCGCATAGGTGCCGTCGGCGGCGCGGGTCCACTGGTAGCCCTTGTCCACGGCGCTCATCAGGTCGCCGGGCGACGGCGGGCCGGGCAGGCCCTCGTCCAGCGTCTCCTCGAAGGACAGGCTGCTGACGAACAGGTTGCGGTTGCCGTTGAGCCAGGCCAGGTGGGAGGCCCGTTGGCGGAACTCCTGGTATTCCTCCTCGGCCCGGGGCCGATTGAGCACGAAGCGCTCGAAGCGGCCGTCCCGCGTCTGCACCTCGATGCCGTCGGCCATCAGGCGCAGCACCATGTCGATGGGCGCGCCCTGGAAGACCAGGAACTCGAACTTGGTCTCGTCGGTGGGGGTCAGGATGCGGCGGGTGAACTCCTCGCCCTGCACGGGGACGATGCTGAAGGTGGGGTTCTCGGCGACGGTGGCGCCGAGGGTGAAGCCGTAGGAGTTGGTGCCCACCGCCTCGGCCACGGTGCTGTTGAACCCGGCGGTGGTGCTGAAGTTGAAGGTGGCGGCGATGCTCGACGTGACGGTGAAGTGGGGCGGCACATCGGCGTGCATGCGGGCGATGTTGAGCAGCAGGATCTCCTGCTCCAGCCGGCTCACCGTGTCGTCGTAGCTGAGCACCGCCTGATGCAGCGCTGCCGATCCCACGCAGCCGCCGCCCACGGCCCACGCCATCAGGCCCAAAATGGCGGCCATGCGCACCACGCGTTTGCGTCCGTCGTCCACCTTCGATCCCCTCCCTGCTGCCGGCGGCGATTATGGCGGCGTCGGCACCGGCGTCAACGGCCGGCTGCCGGGCGAGGGGCGGCGGCGCGGGTTGCCGGGGCCCGGGGTTGGGAGTATGGTCGCCGCCCACCGACCAAAGGACACCCGTCATGTTCCAGGGCTCCATCGTCGCCCTGATCACGCCGTTCCGCGACGGCGCCTTCGACGAGGCCGCCTACCGCGCGCTGATCGAATGGCACATCGAGCAGGGCACCGAAGGCTTGGTTCCGTGCGGGACCACCGGTGAATCGCCGACGCTGTCGCACGACGAGCACAAGCGGGTGGTCGAGGTGTGCGTGGAGACGGCGGCCGGGCGGGTGCCGGTGATCGCCGGCACCGGCTCCAACAGCACCGCCGAGGCGGTCGAGCTGACGGTGCACGCCAAGCAGGCCGGGGCCGACGCCGCTCTGGTGGTGACGCCTTACTACAACAAGCCAAACCAGGAGGGCATGGTCCTCCACTACCGGGCCATCCACGACGCCGCCGACCTGCCCATCGTCATCTACAACATCCCCGGCCGCTGCGTGGTCGACATGACGGTGGAGACCATGGCGCGGCTGGCCGAGCTGCCCAACATCGTCGGCGTCAAGGACGCCACCGCCGACCTCACCCGGCCCATGCGCACGCGGGCCGCCATCGGGCCCGACTTCTGCATGTTGTCGGGGGAGGACGCCACCGTGGTGCCGTTCCTGGCCGGCGGCGGCGACGGCTGCATCTCGGTCACCGCCAACGTGGCGCCCGCCGCCTGCGCCGAGATGCACCGGGCGTGGCGCGACGGCGACGTTGCGACCACCTCGGCCCTGCAGGACCGCCTGATGCCCCTGCACCTGGCACTCTTCTGCGAAAGCAACCCGGTGCCGGTCAAGTACGCCGCCAGCCAGCTCGGCAAGTGCGGGCCGGACGCCCGCCTGCCGCTGGCGCCGCTATCGGAGGCCAACAAGCCGGTGGTGGCGACCGCCCTGCGCCAGGCGGGGCTGCTCTGACCGGCCGCGGACGGGCGGCCGGCCGATGGCACAGAAGAAGAAGGGCAAGGGCGAGGCGAGCAACATCGCCGCCCAGAACCGCCGGGCCCGCCACGACTACCTCATCGAGCAGACCTTCGAGGCCGGCATCGCGCTGGTCGGCACCGAGGTCAAGGCCCTGCGTGACGGCCAGGCGTCCATCACCGAGTCCTATGCCGGCGGCAAGGAGGGCGAGCTGTTCCTGTTCAACGCCCACATCCCCGAGTACCGCTCCGCCGGCTACACCCGCCACGAAGCGCGGCGGCCGCGCAAGCTGCTGATGCACAAGCGCGAGATCGCCCGCCTGCTGGGCGCGGTGCAGCGCCAGGGCATGACCCTGGTGCCGCTCAGCATCTACTTCAACCGGCGCGGCCTGGCCAAGGTCAACCTGGCCCTGGCCCGCGGCAAGCACAAGGCCGACCGGCGTGCCGCCGTCAAGGACCGCGACTGGCAGCGCCAGAAGGCCCGCCTGATGCGCGACAAGGGCTGACCGAAACCGCTGGCGCGCGACGGGACCGCCCGCGTAACATCGGCCGCAGATGTCTCGCGGGGAGGTGGCCCATGGGCACCGGACGACGACGGACGTGGGGTGGGGCGCCGCTGGCAATGGCCGCGGCGTTGGTCGTGGCGGTGACGGCGACGGGCGGCGCCATGGCCAGCGACCCCCGCCTGGACAGCCCGACGGCCAAGCATTTCCTGGAGCTGTGCGAATCCCCGAGCCCGGAGCTGCGCGACATCTGCGGCAGCCTGATCGTCAGCATGATCGACGCCCACGTGAGCATCGGGCGCAAGCATCGGCGGCTGCGGCCGTTCTGCCCGTCGCGGGTCCTGGTCCCGGATCGGGCCCGCGAGGTGTTCCTGGACTGGGCGCGTCAGCACCCCGAGTCCATGGGACTGCCGTTTCCCGCCGCCGTGGTCGAGTCCCTGAGCGCGCGCTACCCGTGCGGGATCATCAAGGATCCCGTGCGCAGGCGCTGACTCACTGGTCCCGGGAGGGCGAGAGATGACGGACGCCAAACCCCTGTTGCACCTGGTATTCGGCGGCGAGGTGAGGGACCCGGGGGGCGTCGATTTCGTCGACCCCGCGGCGCTCCACATCGTCGGCATCTACCCCAACCACAAGACGGCGCTGGATGCCTGGCGGGGCGCCAGCCAGGCCCGGGTGGACGAGGCTCACGTCAAGTACGTGATCGTCCATCTGCACCGCTTGCTCGACCCCGAGCAGGAGGGGGAGGCCCCCGCCTGATCCCGACCGCGGTCGGCGGTCCCGGCACGGCGGGCGACGGCCTTGGCCTGGCGTCCCGCACGCACCATTTTTCATTGAAAAGAAGCATTGGTTGCGATCGGCATCGCTGTAAGATCGCGCTCTGCGAGAGATTCGCAGTACTCTGAAGGCGGTCGGGCCTCGGGAGGCGGAACATGGCGCCGGGACCGGACGATCCAGATCATCTGAGCGCGGTGTCCGCCACCGCGGAGGGGCGCGACCGGGACGGGTCCCGCCGCGGCGAGGTGACGATTGCGCGCCTGTTCCGGTCGCCGTTGGCGGTGCGGGTCACGCTGGCCGTGTTCGTCAGCATCATGATCGTCGAGGCGGTGATCCTGTTGCCGTCCTACCTGCGCCAGGAAGAGCACCTCCTGGAGGACCTTCGGAGTGCCGGCGCCCAGTGGGTCATGGCCTCCGAGGGGGCGTATACGGCATCCGGCGATCCGGCAGCCTACGCGCAGGCGGTCCTGCGGGCACCCCTGGTCGCGGGTGTTGCCGTCCTCGACGGGAGCGGCCGTTCCGTCGCTGCCGCCGGCGAGGCCGTGCAGGGCCAACTCACCGCCGGCGGCTGGGTGGGCGGCGCCTTCGACGCGCCCGACGGTCCCCGGCACGAGTGGGCCTGGACCGGGGCCGACTCGCCCATCGGATCGACGGTCGTCCTGCGCCTCGACCGGTCGGGCGTCGCCGAGGAGCTGCGCGCCTACGTGCTGCGCATCCTGGGCCTCGTCGTCATCGTCACGGCGGCCCTGACGGCGGCGACCATGATCGCCATGGGGGCGGTCGTGCTGAGGCCCCTGGTCGCGCTCAGCAACGCCCTGGCCGAAGGGGAGGACCGGGACTGGTCCGGCCGCCGGCTCGCCCAAACGCAGCGGTCCGACGAGATCGGCGACGTCTTCCGGGCGACGGCGGCGCTGCTGGCCCAGCTCGGGGCGTCGCGCCGCGACCTGGAGGCGCGGGTCGAGGCGCGAACGGCGGAGCTGCGCGAGGTCAACGCCAGGCTCGTTGAAAGCGAGAGCCGGTTCCGGGATTTCACCGAGGCCAGCTCGGACTTCTACTGGGAGATGGACGAGAACCTGCGGTTCTCGTTCTTTTCCGACCGGTTCACCGATGTCACCGGCGTTCCCCCTGAACGGCTGCTCGGGCTGACCCAGGAGGAATCGCCGATCCCCGGCATCGACCCTGAGGTCTGGCGTCGGCACCTGGAGACCATGGCCGCACACCAGCCGTTCCGGAACTTCGTCCATACCCGGACCCGGCGCGACGGCACGACCGCCCACATCGCCGTCAGCGGCACGCCCGTGTTCGACGGCGACGGGCGCTTCACCGGATACCGGGGAATCGGCGCCGACATCACCGCCAGCGTGGCGGCGGAGCGCGAGCTGGCCGACAAGGAAGCCCTGTTGCGGCTGGCCCTGGACAACATGACGGACGGCATCTACGTGCTCGATCGGGATCTGCGGTACCTGACGTACAACGACCGGTATTTCGACCTTCTCGGCGTGTCCTACGACGAGCTCCAGGTCGGGAAGCCGGTCGCCGACGTGGTCTCGCGGCTGGCCGAGGACGGCTTCTACGGTCCCGGCGACCCGAAAGCGCTGGCGCAGGAACGGCTGGCGTTCATCGCCAGCCCCGAGGAGGCCGAGATCGAGGTCACCACCAAGTCCGGCCGCATCCTGCTGGTCCGCAAATCGCCGCTCGACGACGGCGGCGCGGTGATCACCCTGACCGACATGACCGAGCGCGCCAAGGCCGAGCGGGCCCTGCACGAGAGCCAGCAGCGCCTGCAGTCGTTGATCGACAACTCGCCCTCGGAGATCGTGATCAAGGACACGGACCTGCGGTACGTGCAGGTCAACCGCATCTTCGAGGAGCACTACGGCGTTGCCCGCGCCGACGTGGTGGGAAAAGTGGTGCGCGACGTCCTGCCGGCGTCGATGGCCGATGCCATCGAAGTCCAGGATGCGGCCGTCATGAAGTCGGGCAACCCCGTGGAGATGGAGCTCGACGCCGTCGTCCACGGCGAGACCCGAATCAACCTCGAATCCAAGTTCCCGATCCCCGACGACCAGGGCAACATCATCGGCATCGCCGGCATCGCCGCCGACATCACCGAACGCAAGCGGTCGGAGCGGGAGCTGGAGAAGGCGAAAGAGGCGGCCGACGCCGCCAACAAGGCGAAGAGCGACCTGCTCGCCATGGTCAGCCACGAGATCCGCACGCCGATGAACGGCGCCCTCGGCATGGCACGGCTGCTGTGGGAGACCGATCTCGACGACGACCAGCAGGAGTGCGTGGATACCATCGTCGCCTCCGGCGAGGCGCTGGTGCGCATCGTCGACGATCTGCTCGACGCGTCGAAGCTCGAAGCGGGGGCCTTGCACCTGGAGGCGATCCCCTTCATCGCCGGGGACGTGGTCGAGCGGGCCGTCGGCGTCATGGCGGCCCGCGCCAGCGAGAAGGGCCTGACCCTGACCCGCGCCGTCGATGCCGCCATTCCGCCCGTGGTGATCGGCGATCCCCTGCGCTTGCGCCAGATCCTGCTCAACCTGATCAGCAACGCCATCAAGTTCACCTCCAAGGGGTCGGTGGCGGTCGACGCGGCTCTGGTTTCCCGGGACGGGGATAAGGCCGTCGTCCGCTTCGCGGTCGCCGATACGGGACAGGGCATCCGGCCCGCCACCCAGAAGAAGCTGTTCGCGCCCTATACCCAGGGCACGGTGGAAGTGGCGCGCAAGTACGGCGGCACCGGCCTCGGGCTGACCATCTGCCGGCGCCTGGCCGAGCTGATGGGCAGCGAGATCGTCCTCGAAAGCACCTACGGCAAGGGTTCGACCTTCCGCGCCGACATCCCCCTGGCTATCGACCGCACCACGGACGCCGTGACCCTGCGCGAGTCCCAGGCGACCCGGCATCTCGACCGGTGGGGCGATCAGGCCCCCGGTCGATCCCTGACCGTCCTTCAGGTGGAGGACAACGCCATCAACCGGGAGGTGGCGGAGAGAATCCTGTCCCGCGTCGGCCACGAGGTGGTCAGCGTCGCGAACGGTGTCGAGGCCCTGCGGGCCATTCAGGAGCGGCGGTTCGACATCGTCCTCATGGACCGCCACATGCCGGAAATGAACGGTGTCGAGGCGACCCGAAAGATCCGGGCCATGGACCCGCCCGTCAACGCCATCCCCATCATCGGCGTCACCGCCGCCGCCGGAGAGGCCGACGTGGCCGCCTGCCTGCAGGCGGGCATGGACACGGTCCTGATCAAGCCGTTGCGGACCAAGGGCCTGCGGGCGGCGGTGGCGCGCCTCGCGGCGCCGGCGCCGGAGCACGCCGCGATCCGGGCCGACTCGCCGGTGCTGGTGGTCGACGACGTGAAGACCAACCGCTCGGTCACCCGGCGGCAGCTCGACCAGCTGGCGGTGGCCAGCGAGCTGGCGGAAAGCGGGGGCCAGGCCCTCGAGATGCTGAAGGCCGGGCATTTCGGCGCCGTCCTGGTGGACGTGTCCATGCCGGAGATGGATGGCGTCGAGTTCACACGGCGGTTGCGCGAGCGGGAGACGGAGCTCGGCCGGCGCACGCCCGTCATCGCCATGACCGGGCACGTGTCGCCCGACGACCGTGCCCGGCTCCTGGACGCCGGCATGGACGACTGCCTCACCAAGCCGGTGGTGCTCCGCGACCTGGGCGCCATTCTCGGCAAGTGGCTGGGCCGCGGCGACGGCGCGCGGCGGGACGACCCCGGAGCCTGGTCTCCGCCGGCAGGCGACGGGGGCGACCGCCCGCCCATCGACATGGGCCTGCTCGGCGAGATCCTCGGCGAGGACGGTGACAATGAGAAGTACGAGTGGGTGGACCGGTTCGTCGATGAGGCCTCGCCGCTGCTGGGATCCATCGACGACGCCATCGCGGGGAAGGACCGTGCGGCCACCGCCGATGCCGCCCATGCGGCCAAGAGCGCCGCATCCTGCGCGGCGGCCGTGCCGTTGACGGAGTTGCTCCAGCGGCTGGAACTGGAGGCCCGTTCGGCCGAGTGGCCCGATATCGCGAGCATGGCCGAGGCGGCGAAGGCGGAGCTCCGCCGCGTGGCGGGGTTCCGCCATGGCTCTTCGAAGGGGGCGTGATCCGAGATGACCGACCTCAACCTCGAGCACCAGGTGATCCTCCTGGTTGACGACGTCACGTACTCGCGGGCCACCGTCGAACGCCTGCTGCGCACCCTGGGCGACCCCAGCGTGATTCCCGCCTCGGACGGCAGCGAGGCTTTGGGCATCCTGCAGGCCACCAATGCCATCGACTTCGTGATCTCGGACTTCAAGATGCCGGAGGTGAACGGCCTGGAGCTCCTCAAGGCGATCCGCTCGGGCCAGGCCGGGGTGGACCGGGACATGCCGGTCGCCCTGCTCACCGGCTATTCCGATCGCAAGCTCGTCGATATGGCCATGGACTTGGACGTCAACGCGTTCCTGATCAAGCCGGTGTCCAAGGCCGCCCTCACGTCCCGGCTCGAACGCCTGATGGCGCAGGCGGAGGACACCTCATGGCTCAAGCCGGCGGACGACTACGTCGGCGTCAACATCCGCGAGCCCCTGGAACTCGACGAGGACGGCGAGGCGCCGACCGACAAGGGGACGGTCGCCCCGCTCGAGGCCTCCGGCGACGAGGAAGACCCGGCCGCGGCCCCGCAGGCCGGGCGGCCGTCGTCGGCGGTGGACTGGGCCGACATGGAGGACCCGTCCGGCCGGCCGCCGAAGGGACTGTCGGTCGCCGACTGGGCGGAGATTGTCGAGACGTCGGGCCGGGCGGGTCTGGCCAAGCACGACGCCGCCCGGAAGCGCGCGTCCCGCCCCGCGCCACAGGCCGATGCCGGTCCCGAGAAGACCGCCGGGGAGGGGACCCGACCCTGGGTCGCCGAAGGCGGGACCGCCATGGCCCAACGCCTGGTGTGGGCCCTCGAGGGCCTTCAGCAGACCGGCAACACGTCGCTGGAGCAAGCGGCCCGGAACCTGACGGCCGAGGCCGGTGGGGCCGGCCCGGGCGGCCCCGGCAAGGCCGTAGCCAAACCGCCGTCGTTGTCGATCCCCGGCGACGGGTTCTACACCCTGGACGCTCTCCCCGACGGCTCGATCCTGGACCGCGACCTGCACACGCCCGACGGCAGCCTGCTGTTGTTCGCGGGCACGCCGCTGACGGAGCAGGTGGTCGCCGTCGTCACGGTCCTGGACGCCATGGGGCTGCTGGCCCTGCACACCTCGGATGCCGCGCCGGGCGGCGTGCGCGGCCTCTTCGTGCGGGCCTCCGGGGCCCGCGCCCCGTCGGACGCCCGCGGTGCACCGGGCCCCCGCGACGGGCCGGGCGCCGGGGTCGTCTCGGTCAAGCCCCAGGACCTGCAGCCGGGGTCCGTCCTCGCCGACGACCTCCGCCTGCCCGACGGACGCGCCTACCTGTCGGCCGGGGTGTCCTTGACGGAGCGCCACATCGCCCTGCTGCGCGACCTCGGGCAACTGGGCCTGTTCCAGGGAGGTCTGCCGATTCAAGGCTGAGGCCGGCGGCTCCTCCGTGCACTGTGACGATTTTGTTGCCCTTTCAGAATCGAATTGAAACGCGGCAATGCGGTTAGTACGTATGCCCTCGCAAGACCGCGAGATTTCGCTTTCCGGGTATTTCACCAACCGGGCGGCGAATCTGACAACACAACGGTTAGTGAATTGGAGGCAATCTATGGTCAAGACCCGTACTCTTCTCTCGTGCCTGGCCGCGATCGGCCTCGCCGGGGCCGTCAACGCGGCGACTCCGTCGACCGCGGCGGCCGCCGACTGCCCGCGCGGCACCCTCGACGCACGCTATTGCGACCGCGACAAGGACCTGGTCGCCGACCTGCCCCTCGACCCGAAGCAGTGGGTCGACCCTGACACCATCATCTTCTCCTACACGCCGGTCGAGGACCCGGCCGTCTACCAGAAGGTCTGGGACGGCTTCATCCAGCACATGAGCAAGGTGACCGGAAAGAAGGTGGTGTTCTTCCCGGTCCAGTCCTACGCCGCCCAGTACGAGGCCATGCGCTCGGGCCGCCTTCACATCGCCGGCGTCAACACCGGCGGCAACCCGGTGGCAGTCACCTGCGCCGGCATGGTGCCCTTCGCCATGATGGCCAAGGCGGACGGCAAGTTCGGCTACGAGATGGAGCTCATCGTTCCGGCGGGCAGCGACATCCAGTCGCCGGCCGACCTCAAGGGCCGCACCCTCGCCTTCACCTCGCCGACGTCCAACTCCGGCTTCAAGGCGCCGTCGGCGCTGCTCAAATCCGAGTTCGGCTTGCTCGCCGACAAGGACTTCAAGACCACCTTCTCGGGCAAGCACGACAACTCGATCCTCGGCGTCGCCAACGGCGACTACGAGGCGGCGGCGGTCGCCAACTCGGTGCTCGGCCGCATGCTCGACCGCGACGTCGTCAAGAAGGACCAGTACCGCACCATCTACAAGTCGCAGACCTTCCCGACCACCGGCTACGGGCACGCCCACAACCTGCACCCGACCGTGGCGGCGAAGATCAAACAGGCGTTCTTCACCTTCGACTGGAAGGGCTCCGACCTGGAGAAGGAGTTCGGCAAACAGGCCGACCGCTTCATCGCCATCTATCACAAGTCCGACTGGGACGTGGTGCGCAAGATCGACGCGGCCAACGGCATCGTGTACGACTGCAAATAGGGGCATCTCCTCCGCACCCGGTTCCGGGCCCGCGCCGGCGCGGGCTTTGGGGCCGGGTACATTTCCGCCAAACGCGGGTACAATCGCCGGCGGAGGTGACCCCGGATGCTGCGTCTGGAATCCCTGGTCAAGCGGTACAAGACCGGTGACGAGGCCCTGAAGGGCATCGACCTGGAAGTCCCCGACGGCCAGGTGATGGCTCTCATCGGCCCCTCCGGGGCCGGCAAGTCGACCCTCATCCGCTGCGTCAACCGGCTGGTCGAGCCGACGTCGGGCCGCATCTATCTGGGGGACCTGGAGCTGACCACGCTGAGCGCCGGCCAGCTGCGCAAGGCGCGCCGGCGCATGGGCATGATCTTCCAGGAGTACGCCCTGGTCGAGCGGCTGTCGGTGATGGAGAACGTGCTCTCCGGCCGGCTCGGCTATTCCGGCTTCTGGCGCAGCTACTTCCGCAAGTTCCCCCAGAGCGATATCGACGAGGCGTTCCGGCTCCTCGAACGCGTCGGCCTCGACCACATGGTCGACAAGCGGGCCGACGAGCTGTCGGGCGGCCAGCGCCAGCGGGTCGGCATCTGCCGGGCGCTGATCCAGAACCCGGAGCTGCTGCTGATCGACGAGCCGACGGCGTCGCTCGATCCGAAGACGTCGCGTCAGATCATGCGGCTGGTGGTCGAGCTGTGCGAGGAGCGTCACCTGGCGGCGATCATCAACATCCACGACGTGCTGTTGGCGCAGATGTTCGCCAAGCGCGTGGTCGGCCTGGAGAACGGCACCGTCGTCTACGACGGGCCGGCCGACAAGCTGACGGCCGACGTGCTGACCCAGATCTACGGCGAGGAGGACTGGTCGGCGACCATCCGCAAGGTCGACGACGAGGAGGGGGGCGCCGAGGAGGAGCTGGCCGAGGATCACCTGCCGCAGATCGACCGCGATCGCCTGGCGGGCATGCAGTGAGACCCCCGGCATGACGACGGCGGCCGCAACCCGGCGATGGACCAAGCCGCCGTTCATCAAGGACCCGCGCCTTCGTTGGGGGCTCGGCCTCGGCGCCGCGATCTACCTGGCCTTCGCCTTCGGCACCGTCGACGTCAACTGGATGCGGGTGATCGAAGGGCTGCCGCGCGGACAGCGGTTCGTGGCCGGGTTCTTTCCGCCGGATTTCGTCTCCCGCTGGGCGGAAATTCTCGACGGCATTTACGAAAGCCTGTGGATGACCGTGGCATCGACGGTGATCGGCATCGCCATCTCCATTCCGGTCGCCCTCGGCGGAGCCCGCAACCTGGCCCCGGCGCCGATCTACTTCCTTTGTCGTGGCATCTTCGCCGTCAGCCGCAGCTTCCAGGAGGTCATCCTCGCCATTTTCTTCGTCAAGCTGTTCGGATTCGGGCCCTTCGCCGGCTTCGTGACCCTGAGCGTGGCGACCGTGGGCTTCTACGGCAAACTCCTGGCCGAGGACATCGAGGACATGGATCCGGAGCAGGCGGAGGCCGTCCGGGCCACCGGCGCCAACTGGTTCCAGTGGCTCAACTACGCCATCCAGCCGCAGGTGATGCCGCGGATGATCGGCCTCGGCCTCTATCGCTTCGACATCAACTTCCGTGAATCGGCGATCGTCGGCATCGTCGGCGGCGGCGGCATCGGCGCCACCCTGAACACCGCCTTCGACCGCTACGAATACGATTCCGCGGCGGCCATCCTGTTGATCATCATCGGCATCGTCATGGTCGTCGAGTACACCTCCGGCTATGTCCGCAAGTGGGTGCAGTGATGCCGGTGCGCGAGGAACAGGGGACCAAGGCCTGGCAGCGTCGCGACCGCGGCACGCAGTTCGCCATCTGGGCCGGCTGGCTCGCCGGTACGGCGGTGTTCGTCTACTGCTGGCAGCTCATCTCCGACAAGACCATGTGGCATTTCGTCATCGACGCACCGGCGCAGGCGGCCGACCTCGGCGAGCGCATGGTGCCGCCGGACTGGGCATACCTCAACAAGCTGTGGCGGCCGACGTGGGACACCATCAACATCGCCACCCTTGGCACCGTGCTGGCGCTGGTGTTGGCCGTCCCGACGGCCTTCTGCGCCGCCCGCAACACGACGCCCAGCGCGGCCATCGTCCGCCCCATCGCGCTGTTCGTCATCGTCTCCTCGCGGTCGATCAATTCGCTGATCTGGGCCCTGGTGCTGGTCGCCATCGTCGGCCCGGGGGTGTTCGCCGGCATCATCGCCATCGCGCTGCGCTCCATCGGCTTCTGCGCCAAGCTGCTGTACGAGGCGATCGAGGAGATCGACGAGAGCCAGGTCGAGGCGATCCGGGCCACCGGCGCCAGCGGCGCCCAGATCCTCGCCTATGGGATCGCGCCGCAAGTGCTTCCGGCGTTCGCCGGCATCTCGGTGTTCCGCTGGGACATCAACATCCGCGAGTCCACGGTCCTCGGCCTGGTCGGCGCCGGCGGCATCGGCCTTCAGCTCAACGCCTCGATCATGAACTTGGAATGGAGCAAGGTGACGGTCATCCTGCTGGTCATCATCTCCACCGTGATCATCAGCGAATGGGTTTCGGCGAAGGTCCGCCACGCCATCATCTGAGTTGAAACTCAGCCCCGGAGCGCCGAGAAGCCGAGCGGCCGCGATAGCGACTAATCGCGGAGGACGCGGAGGGCACGCAGAGGGCGCAGAGGAGTACTCCCGCGCCGCTCCGCGGCGCATTCCCTTTCCTCCGCGTCCTCTGCGTGCCCTCGGCGACCTTTGCGTTTTTCTTGCGCTGAGGCCCGCGCGGCGACAGGACTCAGCCGCGGCGTGCGGCGAGGATGCTTTCGGCCGTCTCGATGAAGCCGGCGCCGGCGGCCTGCTCGGTCAGCCACCTGGGCAGGGACGGGCATCGATCGGCGAACTCCGCCAGATTGGCGACCCCGACGGCGTGCGGGAAGAAGGCGAACATCGGCGCGTCGTTGGGCGAATCGCCGACGAACACGAACTCACGGCGGGCGGCCGCCAGGTCGACGCCGTAGACCTCGTCCATCATCGCGCGGGTCATGGTCAGCTTGTCGTAGTCGCCGAACCAGCCGTTCACGTGGATCGAGCTCACCTTCGCCGTCGCGCCGTGGGCCTCGAAGACGCGCAGGATCTCGTCGATGTCCTCGGCGCCGAGGGGCGCCACGTCCTCGCGGAAGTCGATCGCCAGGTCCGCTTCGCGGTACGGCTGGTCGGCGGCGAGGGCGGCGGCGGGAACGCGGGCCACGATCTCGTCGCCGATCGCGGCCAGCCGGCGGCGGTTCTCCCGGCGCGCCGACTCCCCGTGGGCGAACCGCCGTCGCATGCGGTGCGTCGCGCGGTCGTAGACGAAGTAGAAGGCGCCGTTCTCGCCGACCACGCCATCCACCGGGAACATGCGGGCGATCATGTCGCACCAGCCGGCGGGCCGGCCGGTGATGGCGAACACCATCAGGCGGTCGGCGCGAAGGCGCTCCATGGCGTCCAGGACGCGGGCCTCGAACCGGCCGTCGGTGGTCAGGGTGTCGTCGATGTCGGCGAACACACCCCTGACGGCGCGCCGGTCGGCCGCCGGCCACTCGTCGAGCGGACGCATGGTGTTCACGGACCGGCCCCGGTGGCCGAGACACCGGCGTACCGCCCCCGCCCGTGGTCGGCGCCGCCCCTCACTCGTCGTCCAGCTTCTTGCCGTCCAGGTCGCGGCGGCGGCGGTCGGTTTCGGAGGCGTCGCGGGCCTTCTCCGCCTTGGTGCGGCCGAACCGGACGCGGTTCTCGTCCGCCCGGGCCGCCTTGTCGGCGCGGGCCTTGGCCTTGCGTCGGCGGCGCAGGTTGACCACCTCGGCGCTCACGCCGGGCCCTCCGCGAGCCGGCGCGCCGCCGCCTCGATGGCGGCGCGGAAGTCGTCGAACTCGTTCACCACCGGGAATTGCGGGAACTCGCGCACCACGTTGTCCGGCGCCCGGAACAGGATGCCGGCATCGGCCTCCGCCAGCATGGTGGTGTCGTTGTAGGAATCCCCGGCGGCGATGGTGCGGAAGTTGAGGTCCCGGAAGGCGGCCACGGCGGCCCGCTTGTGGTCCCGCATGCGCAGCCGGTAGCCGGCGATGCGCCCGGCGCCGTCCACCTCCAGCCGGTGGCAGAACAGGGTCGGCCAGTCGAGCTGGGCGATCAGCGGTCGGGCGAACTCGTAGAAGGTGTCCGACAGCACCACCACCTGGAAGTCGCGCCGCAGCGCGTCGAGGAAATCCTTCGCCCCCTCCATCGGCCCCATGTCGCCGATCACCGCCTGGATGTCGGGGAGCGTCAGGCCGTGGCGGTCGAGGATGGCCAGGCGCCCCTGCATCAGCTCGTCGTAGTCCGGGACGTCGCGGGTGGTCAGCCGGAGCTCCGGGATGCCCGTGCGCTGGGCCACGTTGATCCAGATCTCGGGGACCAGCACCCCCTCCATGTCCAGGCACACGAGTTCCACAAAAACCCCCTGACGTTTCCCGCGGTATAGCAAGCCCGGATGTCAGGTGCCAAGCTCGCCGCCCAGGCCCTCGAATACCGCATGGAACATGGCTTCCGTGAGGCGGCCGGTGTTGGTGTTGTAGCGCGAGCAGTGATAGCTGTCGGCCAGCACCAGGCCGCCGGCCAGTTGGTGCCGGGCGCCATGGCCGAAGCGATGGGCCGATTTCCTGACCCCCAGGGCGGTCAGCACGGCGCCATGGGCCACCGCGCCCAACGCCAGCACGGCGCGCAGGCGGGGCAGGGCGGCCATCTCGGCCGCGAGGAAGGCGCCGCAGGCCTTGACCTCGGCGCCGGTGGGCTTGTTCTCGGGCGGTACGCAGCGCACAGCGTTGGTGATCCGGCAGCCGACCAGGCGCAGGCCGTCGTCGGGGCGGGCGCCGTAGGTGCCGGCGGCGAGGCCGAAGCGCAGCAGCGTGGGGTACAGCAGCTCGCCGGCGTAGTCGCCGGTGAACGGCCGCCCGGTGCGGTTGGCGCCCTTGAGGCCCGGGGCCAGGCCGACGATGAGCAGCCGCACGCCGTCGCCGCCGAAGGACGGCACCGGGGCGTTATGGAAATCCGGAAACAGCGCCCGGTTGTGGCCCCGGAAACCGGCCAGCCGGGGACACAGCGTGCAATCGCGGCCGGGCTCCGCGCCCGCGGCCGGGGTCATCGGCGGGCGGCGGCCGTCAGGCGGTCTCCAGGTAGTCCTCGTCCGGGTCGGTCTGCGCCGGCCCGTTGCCGTGGCGCTCCTCCCGGCCCGGGGCGATGCGCGCGATGCTGGGCTGCAGGTCCTGCAGCTCCAGGAAATTGTCGGCCTGGCGGCGCAGCTCGTCGGCGACCATGGGCGGCTGCGAGCGCACGGTGCTGACCACGGTGACGCGGACCCCCTTGCGCTGCACGGCGTCCACCAGGCGGCGGAAGTCGCCGTCGCCGGAGAACAGCACCACATGGTCCAGGTGCTCGGCCATCTCCATCACGTCGATGGCCAGCTCGATGTCCATGTTGCCCTTGATCTTGCGCCGCCCGGCGGCGTCGGTGAACTCCTTGGTCGGCTTGGTCACCATGGTGTAGCCGTTGTAGTCGAGCCAGTCGACCAGGGGCCGGATGGGCGAGTACTCCTGGTCCTCGACCAGGGCCGTGTAGTAGAAGGCGCGGACCAGGTGGCCCTTGGCGGCGAACAGCTCGAGCAGGCGCTTGTAGTCGATGTCGAAGCCCAGGGCCCGGGCCGCCGCGTACAGGTTGGAGCCGTCGATGAACAGGCCGATGCGCTCCTGGGGGTAGAAAAGCATTGAAAAATCCTTTTGTGACAATGGATTGGGAAATCCCTGGCGGCCAGGACCGGAGATCGGTCGCGCCGCCCGCCGGGCCGCGCCGGCACCACCGGCCCGGCCCGTCGTCTATTACGTAGGGCCAACGCTCAGGGGCCGCAAGGGTCAGTTCCATGGAACCGGCGACCGATCGGCGGACCACGCGGTCATGATCCTGGTGGGCATCGGGGCCAACCTGCCCAGTCCCCGCTTCGGGCCGCCGCGGGCCACTTGCGAGGCCGCCGTCGAGGCCATGGCGGCGGCCGGCCTGACGGTGATCCGCCGCTCGCGCTGGTACCGCAGCGCCCCGGTGCCGCCGTCCGACCAGCCGTGGTTCGTCAACGGGGTCGTGGCGGTCGAGTCGTCCTTGGGACCCGAGGACCTGCTCGCCCTGCTGCACCGCATCGAGTCCGACTTCGGGCGCCGGCGCGCCGAGCCCGACGCGCCGCGGGTCCTCGACCTGGACCTGCTGGCCTACGGCGATCAGGTGAGCGCGCCCGGTGCGCGGGTCCACCTGCCCCATCCCCGCCTGCACCAGCGCGCCTTCGTCCTGCGCCCGCTGCTGGACGTGGCGCCCGACTGGCGTCACCCGGCGCTGGGCCGCACCGCCGCCGAGCTGGCCGCCGAGCTGCCGCTCGATCAGGTGGCGGAGGTGCTCGACGAAGTGGTTTCGCCGTAAACAGCTAACGGAGCAAGGCGGGAGTGCGAAGGGCCGATCTCGAACCGAAGCCGGACGTTCGGACGAGGCATTGCCTATGTCGCAGGTTAGGGTCTGTTGACATTTAGCGTTGTGCGATGACGGTGGCGACGAGGTTCCAGTTTGCAGCGTAGCTGGTATCGGTTTTGTCGTAGCGTGTCGCGATGCCTCGGAATTCCTTGATCTTGGCGAAATAGTTTTCGA
>JANQFP010000023.1 GCA_028277795.1 Rhodospirillales bacterium | reverse complement strand
GATGGCCGGGTCGGAGCCCGGCCATGACGTGTTAAGATTGAACGTTTTCGCTTGCATATCTACCATCGGGCGCTCTCGCGTCTAAACCGGACAGCCGTGGGTCAAGCCCGGGGGTGACGCGTGGGGGAGAGCGCCTCCAGCCCATCCAGACCCGCGCTGGGAACCGGTCACCAAGGCGGGAGTCAAAGCCACCGCCGCGTCGTGCGCCGGTAGGCGGCGAACGAATCGCCGAAGGTCTCCGCCATGCGGGCCTCCTCGAAAGGTACGTACCAGAAGGCGCAGGCGGCGACGAACACCAGCCAGACGGCCATCGGCGTGAGCGATCCCAGGAACACGGCCCACCCCAGCAGGACCAGGATGAAGCCCAGATACATGGGGTTGCGCGTCAGGCGGAAGACGCCGCCGGTGACCAGACGGTTGGGTTGTCCGAAAGTCCAGATGTTGGCGCTTTCCTTCTTGAACTGAAGGCGCCCGGCGCCGGAGACCGCGAGGCCCAGGACCAGCGGGGCGAGGCCCAGCCAGTGCCACGGCTCCGGCACCCAGCGGACCACCGCCCACCACCGGTCGACGGCCGCCATGACCAGCGCCGAGATGCCGAAGAGGATGGGAGGAATCAGCCATTTCATCGATCGCTCCGTTTCTTGTTCGGTTGCGGGACCGTCTTCGACATCACGACGGGCGGGTCATCCGCGAAAAGACCTCGACCACGTCCAGCACCTCGCCCAACGCGCCGGTGACCGACGGGAGCCGGTCCAGCAGGTCGGCGCCGTAGTAGCCCTTGAAGGCGTCGGCGATGGAGGCGTGGAAGCGCTCATGGGCGTGGAACCCGCGCCAGCCCAGCTCGGTCAGGTCGAGCGCCACTTCCTTGTCGTTGCCCGGCGTCCGGCCTTTCGTGACCAGCCCCTTCGCCGCCAGTTTGGTGACCATCTGGGACGCGGCACCCTTGGTCACCGCCATCCGCGCCGCGAGCGCCTTGAGGGTGCTGCCCCGGTCGCGGCCGATCGCCTGGACCGTATGAATCTCCGCCCGCGACAGCACCATCCCCGTGTCGAAGGTCCGGGGCTGGCTGTCGACGGCCTGCGACCGCACCATCAGCGCATGGAGCACGTCCACCAGGCGGTCGACGGCATCCTGTTCCTGCCTCGATGGGGTCCGTTTCATCGAAAATAGTTTAGCAGCTAAACTAAATTGTGCAAGCCCGTCGTCGCCGGCCGGGTCAGGCGGTGCGGCCGGACGATCTATGCCGCCGGTCTTGCGATCGGCACCGTTTGGCGCCACATGCCCAATGAGGCTTCAATTATTGTGGGTATTCCCATGGCGTCCGCCGGCACACCGGTCGATGGCACCCTTATGGCGACGCTTCGCGCCGTCTTGGCCGTCGCGGTTGTGGCGCTTCCCCCGTCGGTGCGCGCCGAGGAGGCCGACATCGTTCATCGCCTGATGGACGAGCCCGTGTCGCTGTTCGACTGGGGATTGGCCAACCTCGACCGCGATGTGGAGCGCGCCGCCAACCACATGATTCCGAGAACCCTGGGCAGCATCGCCGGCAAGTCCATGACCGGCGTGATCTACGACTGGCGCGAGCGCGCCATCACGGTGTTCGTGTCGGTGACGTTGCCGAAGGTGCGGCGAACGGCCGGCGGATGCGCCGCCGTGTTCGACGCCGTCGTGCTCGACATGACCCGGGGGGGACCGGCAGGGGCCTCCGCCGCCGGCTGGTACCTGAAGAACGCCTTCAAGCCGGCCGCCCATTTCTGGGGTGACCGCTTCGAGGACGTGGGGGCGAAACTCCTGGACGTGGTCAGCCTGGAGGTCCAGCTCCTGCCCGCGGCGTTCGAGGCCATGAAGGGCGACACCCTGCGCGTCCGCTGCGCCGGCCGCCTCGACGCCGACCGAACCGAGATCAAGGTCGAGATCATGTCCTGACGGCCGTGCGTCGGCCGTCGGGGGCGTCGACCCTCGCCCGGGGAGAAAAGTCCCCGCGCCCGCAGGCTTGTACCGGGATGGAAAAACCGAGACTCATCGGGCAGTCCTTCGACACGCGGCTTCGCCGCTGCTCAGGATGAGGATCTGTTATCTTTCAACAACATACCTCATGCTGAGCAGGCGCGTCAGCGCCGCGTCGAAGCATCCCGACGCAGGTTTCAACCGACGCATCTTGGTATGATACCGGCGCGCCACGACGGCGCTTCGCGGGTCGGCTTAAAAGGGCGCCGGTTTCAGAACTCGACTTTCAGGCCACCGGTGATGGTGGTCCGGTCCAGGTCGCGATAACCGACCAGGGCCTCGTAGTCCACGAACGGCATCCAACCGTTGGGCAGCACGATGAGCAGGCTGGCCCCGACGTTGAAGTAGTTGCGGTCCGGCGAGTCGGTGCGCACCGAGAACGTGGTCCCCGACAAATCGTTCAGGAACCGGGTCTGAACGGACCGCGGGTCGTCCCGGAACTCGTGCTCGAACTCCAGCCGGGCCTGGGGGACGATAACGCCCCATCCGGTGCTCAAGGCGAAGGATGCCCGGGCGCCGACGACCCCCGTGAGCGAGGTCGCCGCATCCTCGCCGATGGCCATGGCCAGGCCCGAGCCGTTGAGATCGCCTTCATCGTAGCTGTTGATCTCCGTGCGCGCGTAGGTGGCCCGCACGTAGGGGCCCAGGCTCACGGGACCGAACGCGAAGTCGTAGCCGGTGCCCCCGCCCACCGTGTACTGCACGCCATCGGTCTCGCCCTCGGTGATGACGCGGGTCTGCGGAATGGTCCGCGTGGAATCCAGGAACACCACGTCGCGCCGGAAGGTGTAGTCCGTGTACGCGAACCCGAGCGAGCCGTCGATGTACCAGTTGTCCGTGAGGCCGTAGGAGGAGAACAGGTTCACCGAGTAGGCATCGCTGTCGGTGCCGCCCTCGCTGGGCGCCGGCGAGAAGGCGACCGCATTGAGGTCGGCGTCGAACTCGGAATTGGTGCGCGCGAAGCCCAGGAAGCTCCCGACCACCCAACTGTCGGTCAGCCGGTAGTCGACCCCCAGTCGGCCTCCCCAGAGGGAGCCTTCGTAGCCGCGCTCCAGGTCCGAGGCCTTGCGGTCGCGGTCGAACTCCTGGCCCTCCAACTGCAGGCTGACGCTCAGCCCCGCGAACTCCATGATCTCCGCGGTGTCGGGGGCGGTCGGGCGATCGGCCTCCTCATCCCGGATCTCCTCCAGCCGCTTCAGGGTCTCCGCGGCCAGGGCCTGGGCCTGGGCGATGGCGCCGTCGGCCCCGCTCAGGGCCTGAGTGGGATTGAGGGAGGACTCGCTGTCCCCGGCGATGTTGCCGCTGCCGGTGCCGCCACCGGTCTGGGCACAGCGCGTGGCCAGCGCCCCCGATGCCCCGGCACCGGTGCAGACGCTGGTGAAGAAGTTCTGGAAGACGGCGTTCTGCGCCTGCGCGCCCTTGCTGCCCCACAGCGAAGCAAAAACGGCCACGGCGAGAAACGCCAGGGCACCGGGTTTCCGGCCGTCCAGCCCCGCTCGAATGAATCGTTTCACCGCTTACCCCCTCCCGAGCCGGAACCCGGCTATTGCACCCGCGGAACGAAGAAGAAGTCACCCGCCTCGTGGCCAGCGTACTTGATGGGCGCGTATTGCGGAACCTGCCCGATATCGGCCGCCTCCGGCACCGCCGCGACGCGCTCCGCCACTTGAAGATACAGCCTTTGGCCCTCGATGATCCCGGTATTCGATTGCAAAACCTCCAGGAAGGCCCGGGCGAAGACCGAATGATCGCCGCCGGCCGCGTCCAGCACCGGCTGCACCCCGCCGGACGACAGCACGACCCGTGCCCGCTTTCCCGACATGGCCTGGAGCCAGCGGTTGCGCAGGTCGTCGGAGATGCCGGCGTCGAGCCGTGCGATGGAGGACCGGGTGAGGGTCCCCGAGTAGCACGAATCCGCCACCACCAGGATCTGCCGCACGGACATGGCGTTGAGGACATCGGTGATCTGGATGTTGGATATCCAGTTGGCGGAGCTGTCGGGCTCGGCGTCCACGGGCAGCCAGTGGCCGCGGTTGTTGATGCGGTCGAGCTCCCCGTGACCGGCGTAGTAGATGAGCAGGTTGTCCTGCTCGGTCAGCTCCTGACGCAGCCCGTTGAGGGCCGAGAGGATGCCGTACCGGTCGGCGTCCACCAGCACCTTGACCTTGAAGCCGTACTTGTCGCGCAGCAGGCTGGCGACCGTCTCCGCATCGTGGGCCGCGGTGCCCAGTTGCGGCAGCAGCCGGTATCCGTTGTTGCCGATGACCAGGGCGTGGTAGGTGCCGAAGTCGATCTCCGGCAACGACGCCACGCCCGTGGCCGGGCCCTTCCCGCGCAGGGTCCGGGCGGCGGGGGCCGACCCCACGTTCAGGCGCACGTCGAAGTTCTGCCCGAGCTCGTCGGTGGCGGCGAGCGCCAGGGCCGTCTGCCCGGGCTTGAGGGGGATGCGCAGGGGCAGGGTCCCCTCGCGCACCGTATCGACCGGAAGGTTGTTGACGGTGAAGCCGCGCAGGCCGGCCGACGCCTGCACCTCCTCGATGACCACCCACGACTCGACGGCCGGGGCCGGCGGCACCGACGACGTCCCCGACCGCAGCCGCAACGGCGCCGCTTTCGGCGTCTCGGTCGAGCCGCCCGGCGGCCCCTCCAGGCGCCGGCGCAGGTCCTCGATCTCGCGCCTGAGGGCATCCCTCTCGGCGAGCAGCCGGTCGCGCTCGGCCTTCAGGGCCTCGACCTCGTCGTCGCCCTCGTCCTCCCCGGACACCGGCAGGGATGCCAGGTCTCCCAGCCCGGACGCCCGCCGGTACCAGTCGACGGCCCGGGACCGGTCCTGCGGCACGCCGAGCCCGCGCTCGTACAAAGCGCCCAGGTTGAGCTGCGCCCGCGCCAGCCCCTGGTGCGCCGCCAGCTCGTACCACCGGGCGGCCAGGTCGTACTGCGGCGGGACCCCGAGTCCGCGCTCGAAGATCTCGCCCACGTAGGTCTGAGCCTCGGCATCGCCGTCCTTGGCGAGCGGCAGCCACACCTTCAGCGCCGTGGCATAGTCGGCGCGGTCGGCGGCGGTGTACTCCCCACCCCGGATCGCACAGTCCGACGCTGTGGTCTTGACCGCCCGACGCGCCGTCACGTAGGTGGCGCCGGTTCCCAGACGCCGCACCTGCCCCGGCAGCAGGCAGTCGACGACCAGCAGGTCCTCGGCCGTGGCCGGCCGATCGGCGGCGTGGCCGGCCGGCCATCCGGCGACCAGGGCGACGCCGGTGGCGAGCAACAACACGACGGCGAGAGCCTGCACCTGACGCATTCGCAACCGGCCAGCCCCGAAGCCTGCAATTGAATAGGGTCTCCGTCGAGACGGAGTACTCTTGCCCACGCACGACGCTTATCATACCCTCAGGTAAAACACCAACAATCAGAGGACGTTCAGCAGAACGCCGTGCCCATGGCTGGCCACCGGATCCGGTTTATCCTTGTCTTGTTCTTACCCCTCGTCTTGGGGGCACTTGCGGTTGTGCCGGCCACCGCGGTCGCCGCCTCGCCGGTGGCGCTGGTCGTCGCCGTCGAGGGACCGACCGAGCCCCCCATCACGCCCTACACCGAGTTGACCGCGGGGGCGCCTATCCTGCTGGGGGCCGGGGCCAGGATCGCCTTTCTCCACTACGCCACGTGCGAGGAGATCACCGTCGCCGGGGGCCGGCTGAGCTTCACCTCCCAGCGCTTCCAGCATTCGGGCGGCAAGGTCGTGGACCGCAAAAGGGCCACCTGCCCGAAGATGGTGAACCTGGGCGGGGATGGCCGCATCGGCGGCCTGTTGTTGCGCAGTCTCGGGGCCGGCGGGCCGCTCAAGGTCTCGACGACGCCGTCCATGGTCGTGGTCGGCGGCCGGGCGGTCTGGGTCACCGCCATCGCCGTCATGCGGGACGACACGACCGTCCTGCGCCTGCCCGCCGACGGACCGATCCTGCGCTGGCCGGCGGACGCGCCACCCTTGGACGGGAACAGCGATTACGACATGGTGGTCAGCTTCGGGTTCGGAGAGGAGGACCTGCGGTTCACGGTGCGGGCCATGGGCAACATCCGCGCCAGCGAAATGACCCTGATCCGAGTTGACTAGCCCGTTGTCGGGTCAGCCGCCGTGGACGTGATCAAGGCCTACACGGTCGCCGCCGCGCTCGCCTGCGCCGTCCTCGCCGCCCTGGCCTCCCTGGCCCGGGTCCAGCCGGTGTGGCTCGAGGGATTGCTGTTCGACGGGGCCGTGGCCGCCCGCGCCACGTGGTCCCCGCCGGCACGCACGCCCGAGGGTGTGGCAGTGGTGGCCGTGGACCGGCGCAGCCTGGATGCCCCGGAACTCGTCGACACGCCGCGGGCCCTGTTCGGACCGGTGTGGGCCCGGCTCATCTCGGCCCTGGCGGCGGCCGATGCGCGCGTCGTCGCCTTCGACCTGCTGCTGCCCTACAGCGGAAACCGGATCAGCCCCGGCTACGATCAGCCTTTTCTGGAGGCCCTCAACGAGGCGGGGTCGCGCGTGGTGCTGGCCCGGTCGGCGGAGATCGTGCCCAACCGGGCCTATCTGGCGGCCCTGCGGTTCGACCCCCGCGCCATGGGCTTGATCGAGATGATCCCGGACGCGGACGGGGTTCACCGGGCCGTGCGCACGCGCTTCGCGGTCGACGGTGGCGGGGTGCTGCCGAGCCTGGTGGGCGAGGCCCTGAGTCGGGCGGGCATCGATGCCGTCCCGGCCGAGGTGATGCTGGCCCCGGCCTATCATCCGGAGCGCCTCCCCACCTATGCCCTGATCGACGTGCTGCGCTGCGCCGCCGCCGACCCCCAGGTTTTGCGGGACGCCTTCCGGGGACGGATGGTGTTCGTCGGCACCACCCTGCCCGAGGAGGATCGAAAAGCATCGTCCGCCCGCTTCATCGGCGCTCCGCGCGACGCCGCCGGCGCACGGTCGGACTGCGGTCTGCGGCGCCTGCCCGCGTCGGCGCCGGAGTCGTCCACCGTGCCGGGGGTGCACCTGCACGCGGTCGCCGCCCAGATCGCGTCCGCGGACGCCGTGATCCGCCCCATCGACCCGGCGTGGATGGCCGCCGTCGCGGCCGCCGCTGCCCTCATCGGCGCGGCGGCGGGATTCCTCCTCTGGCCGGCCGTTGCCGTCGGCGTGGCCGTGCTCTTGTCCGCGGCCCTGTGGGGGGCCGAGGTGGTGGCCCTCGGCGCCGGGGCGTGGCTGTCGGCGGCCAATCCGATCCTGGCGGTGTTCGGGGCCCTGGTGGTGGCCTACGTGGCCCGGTTCCTGTTCGAGGACCGGCGCCGCCGGCGCATCCAGCGCGCCTTCGGCCACTACCTGGCGCCGGCCGTCGTCCAGCGCCTCGCCGAGTCCGCCCAGGACCCCGAGCTCGGCGGCAGCACCCGGGACGTCACCATCATGTTCGCGGACCTGTCGGGGTTCACGGCGCTGTCCGAACGCCTGCCGGCGGACGCGCTGATGGAGGCCACCAACGCCTACCTGAAGCTGATCGCCGACACGGTGGACGCCACCGGCGGCTACGTGGACAAGTTCATCGGCGATGCGGTGATGGCCATCTGGGGCGCGCCCGCGGACGATCCGGACCATGCCGTGAACGCCGTCGCGGCGGCCCTGAGCATCACCGACCGGGTGCGCGACGAGAAGGCGCGGGCCGAGGCGGCGGGGCGGCCCACCTTCGACATCAAGATCGGCATCAACTCGGGCGCCGCCGTGGTCGGCAACGTGGGCTCGGAACGGCGCCACAACTACACCGCCGTGGGCGAGGCGGTGAACGTGGCCGCCCGCTTCGAGAGCCTGCCCGGCGTCTACGGATGCCGGATCGTGATCGCGTCCGGGACCGCGGACCGGGTGCGGGACCGCTTCCTGCTGCGGGAGCTGGACTCGGTGGCCGTCAAGGGCAAGGTCGAGCCCATCGTGGCCTACGAGCCCCTGGCGCCCCGGGACGGGGCGCCGGCGGCCGCCGAGGGCCTGGCGTCGGCCTACGAGGAGACGTTGCGGCTCTACCGGACGGGCCGGTTCGCGGAGGCCGCGGAACGCTGGTCGGCGGCCGCGTCCGACGACGGCCCGTCCCGGGTCATGGCCGAGCGCGCCCGGGCCTACGCTACCGACCCCCCCGGCGCGGGCTGGGACGGCATCTGGCGCATGGCCACGAAGTAGCCGGCGCCGGGACGTCCGGCGGCGGGCAACGAGCGGGCGGGGCGGGGGTCCCGGAACCGGGACTCCGTTTCGAGCCTTCCCCGGATGGCGTGCGTGGCCGGAAACCGCCCGATCCGGCATCGACCGATCCGTCCGGGGCGTCGATCATCTCCTGGGTGATCAGGCAGACGCCCTTGGCCGTGCGGAAGAAGCGCCGCGCGCCCCTGGCGTCCCCCCATGGACGCGCAACGGACCGCAACCGGCACACCGCTGTCGGCTCTCGGACAATGACCGGACGGTCAAGTGGACCGTGAGGTAGGTCGTGGGCTAGCCACAACCGGACCAAAGTACGCGCGTTATAGACACTGGTCTTTTCCCGAACTCCGAGCCTTCGCGCTACAAGGGCTGTGTCAATTAGGTCGACACCCGCCGCACCAACGCAACGAACCCATAACGCATTGCCGCAATGGGAAAAAACGTGGCCAAGGAACGATCACGAGGGGCATTTAAATAGTTGTATATGTCGGTAATATTTACAACAAAAAAGAATACGATGATATGCCATAGAACTAAAACATTGATTCGAAATGAAAAATAACTCCCGGCATAGTTATTGCGTGGTGTGGCTAGAAACCATTCATTGGATCACACCCATGGGAGAGGGAACGATGATCGCGATCCTTGCCACACGTCGTTTGTCCGCCAGCGTCGCCGCTTCCATCGCAGCGCTTGCCTTCGCCGCCCCGGCGCATTCCGTGCCGTTCACCCTCGATCGCACCTTCGACGACCCAATTTCGGCAGGCGGGAACGGATTCGGCTTCTCGGTAGCTCTGGATGGGAGCAACGTGTTGGTCGGTGCGAGTGCCGACGATTCCAACGGCACCGACGTCGGCATAGCTTACCTATTCGACGCCGCTACCGGCAGCTTGCTCCAAACATTCAATGACCCGACGCCGACGGACAAAGACCAGTTTGGGTTCGCGGTGGCAATCGACGGAAGCAACGTGCTGATTGGAGCGCGACACGACGCCAGCAACGGCTTCAGGATCGGCCAAGCTCACCTGTTTGACGCCAGCACCGGCAGTCTGCTCCACACCTTCGACGACCCAACCCCTACGGATCGGGACTCATTCGGCGGAGCCGTAGCAATCCAAGGGAACAATGTACTGATAGGAGCACTAAATGATGACACCCGGGGCTTCCGTGTCGGCCAAGCACACCTGTTCGACGCCACGACCGGCGCTTTAGTCCGAACATTCGATGATCCGACCGTCACCAACCAGGACCTGTTCGGCGTTTCCGTGGCGATCGACGGCAATAACGTGCTGATTGGGGCTGGCGATGATGACACCAATGGCCTCAACGTTGGCCAAGCTTACCTATTTGACGCCACGACCGGCAGCCTACTCCGCACCTTCAACGACCCGACGGTCACTGGTGGCGACATCTTCGGTTTGCGTGTGGCCCTGGAGGGAAATAACGTCCTGATCGGGGCGCCTGGCGACGACACCAACGGCAGCAACGTAGGTCAGGCATTTCTCTTCGATGCTCAGACCGGTATCCTGCGCCATACCTTCAATGACCCGACGGTCACGGTTGGGGACCGATTTGGTGTGTCCGTGGCCCTGGACGGGAACGATGTGCTGATCGGGGCGTATCGGGACGATACCAACGGCACCGACGTCGGTCAGGCATATTTGTTCGACGCCGTCACCGGTGACCTTCTCCAGGTATTCGACGATCCAACCGTCACTGGGCCCGATCTCTTCGGAGAGGTTTTGGCCTTGGACGATAATAAAGTGCTGATCGGCGGTCGTGGCGAAGCTCACTTGTTTGTGCAAACGGTCCCCGAACCGTCGTCGCTCCCACTGTTCTGCGTTGGGGTGGCGGCATTTCGGATGTTGCGTTGGCGTAAGGCTGCAAATTGATTGCCCTGCCAGTATTGCAACCTTCGGCGGTGCTTCGGTGCCGCCGTCTCATTGCTGCGGGCATGTCTCTGATGGGTTACGAGCAGCCCTTCGTGGCTGGACCGCCAATCGACGGCCATGCGGCCGTAATCAGACAGACCGTCTTATTGAGTCCCCGCGCTCCCTCCGAGTCGTCACCTAGTCACTCGGCAGGGGTTGATCATTCCTAGATATTGTGCCATTATTCCTATTTCGGCGCCGGCCTGGCCCGCGCCGTGGCCTTCGCGGAGAGGCTGACAAATGCTGACATCCGCTGACGATTCCGCCGAAACGCGGGTTTCCAGCCATATCAACGGCTTGGCGCGCGACGATTGTCGCAAAGCGTCGCCGGTGTCAGCGGAAACGTCGCGCGGCGGCCTAGCCGTCGAGGGCGTCGATCATCTCCTGGGTGATCAGGCAGACGCCCTTGGCGGTGCGGAAGAAGCGCTTGGCGTCCCAGTCCGGGTCCTCGCCCACGACCAGCCCCTGGGGCAGGCGCACGTTCTGGTCCACCAGCACCTTCTTGAGGCGCGAATCGCGGCCCACGTCCACGTGGGGCAGGAAGATCGAGTCCTCGATGGTGCAGTAGGAGTTGACGCGGACGTTGGAGAACAGGAAGGAGCGGAACACCCGCGAGCCCGACACGATGCAGCCGCCCGAGACCAGGGAATCCACCGCGTACCCGCGGCGGTCCTCGTCGTTGAACACGAACTTGGCCGGCGGCAATTGCTCCTGGTAGGTCCAGATGGGCCAGTCCGGGTCGTAGAGGTTGAGGGTCGGAGTGACATGGGTCAGGTCGATGGTCGCCTCGTAGTAGGCATCCACCGTGCCGACGTCGCGCCAGTAATGCCCCGGGACCTCGGGATTGGGGATGCAGCTCGATGGGAAGCGGTGGGCGACCATCTTGCAGCGGTCGACCAGGCTGGGCAGCAGATCGGTGCCGAAGTCGTGGCTGGAGCCCTCCAGCTCGGCGTCGCGGACCAGCTCCTTGAACAGGAAGTCGGCGCTGAACACGTAGATGCCCATGCTGGCGAAGGCCATGTCCGGCTTGTCGGGAATGCCCGGCGGATCGGCCGGCTTCTCGAGGAAGCTGATGATGTTGTCGTGCTCGTCGACGCCGACCACGCCGAACGCCGTCGCCTCCTTGCGCGGCACCTCGACGCAGCCCACCGTCACGTCGGCGCCGGCCTGGATGTGCTGGGCCAGCATGATGCCGTAATCCATCTTGTAGACGTGGTCCCCGGCCAGCACCAACACGTACTCGGGGGCGTGGGGCAGGATGATGTCCAGGTTCTGGGACACCGCGTCGGCCGTGCCCCGGTACCAGGACTCGTCGGCCCGGCGCTGCTGGGCCGGCCACACCTCCACGAACTCGCCCAGCTCGGCGCGCAGGAACCCCCAGCCCCGCTGCAGGTGGATGAGCAGGCTGTGGGCCTTGTACTGGGTGATCACGCTGACCCGCCGGATGCCCGAGTTGATGCAGTTGGACAGCGCGAAGTCGATGATCCGATACTTGCCGGCGAAAGGGATGCCGGGTTTGGCGTGGCGTTCGGTCAGTTGCTTGAGGCGGGTTCCGCGCCCCCCCGCCAGGACCATGGCGAAGGTGTTGCGCAGGGCATGGGCGACATCAATCTGGTGTTCGGTCGAGTCGGTCACAGAGGTTCCTCGCGTGCCAAGCAGGCGTCGGCGTTGAATGGAGACGAATTACGGTTTCGAACTGGGGAACTGAACCCGAGATTGAATGTGACACAGTATAAAGTGCGATTCAACGCCGCGCGCGTTAAAAACCCGTGACGGCCAAGGGATTCCCGTGGTCGGCGATTGTGCCGTCGGGCCCGGTCGGGTATCAACGAAGCCGACACGCCGGCGCCGCGGGCCGACCCCCCCGGTCCGGCGTCGTCCGGTGTCGGGAGTGCCCGTGGGGCTGAAGGTACTGTTCGTCTCTCCGGAAGTGTTCCCCCTGGCCAAGACCGGCGGCCTCGGGGACGTGGCCGGTTTCCTGCCGCGGGCGCTGATCGACGCCGGCCTCGACGTCCGCATCCTGATGCCGGCCTATCCGGGCACCAAGGATCACCTGGCCCGCCGCCGCGTGGAGGCCCGTTTCGGGGACCTGCTCGGCGGCGGCGACACCGATCTCGTCGGTGGCCGCGCCAAGGACAGCGGCCTGCCGTTCTGGCTGGTCGACTGCCCGCCCCTGTTCGACCGGCAGGGCCTGTACCAGGACGACGACGCCCGGGACTGGCCCGACAACGCGCTGCGCTACGCGGTCCTCTGCCACGTGGGCGCCCGTCTGGCCGGCGCGGCCTCGCCGGTCCCGTGGCGGCCCGACGTGGTCCACTGCAACGACTGGCAGACGGGCCTGATTCCGGCCCTGCTGGCCCTGGGCGGCGGGCCGCGGCCGGCCACCGTGTTCACCATCCACAACCTGGCCTACCAGGGGGTGTTCCCGGCCGCCGTGTTCCCGACGCTGGGCCTGCCGGCGGAAAGCTTCACCCTGCACGGCGTCGAGTTCCACGGCCAGGTGTCGTTCATGAAGGCGGGCCTGACCTACAGCGACAAGCTGACCACGGTCAGCCCCACCTACGCCGCCGAGATCCAGACCACCACCTACGGCTGCGGCCTCGACGGCCTGCTGCGGGCGCGGGCCGGCGACCTGGTGGGCATCCTCAACGGCGTCGACACCGCCAACTGGGACCCGGCGACCGATCCCAACCTGCCCCATCGGTTCGATCCCCACGACATGGCCGGCAAGGCCAGGAATAAAACGGCGCTGCAGGAGGAGCTGGGTCTGGAGCCGGCGGCGGACGCGCCGCTCATCGGGCTGGTCAGCCGGCTCACCGAGCAGAAGGGCCTGGACCTGCTGATGACGGTGGCCCCGGACATCCTGGCCCGCGGGGCGCAGCTCGCCCTGCTCGGGGTCGGCGAGCCGGCGCTGGAGCGGGCCCTCGGCCGGCTGGCCGAGGAGCACCCGGGACGCATGGCGGTCCAAATCCGATTCGACGAGGGCCTGGCCCACCGCATCGAGGCGGGGGCCGACGTGCTGCTGATGCCGTCCCGCTTCGAGCCATGCGGATTGACCGATCTTTACGGATTTCGGTACGGTACGATGTCGATCGTGCATCGGGTCGGCGGCCTCGCCGACGCCGTGATCGACGCCACCGAGGACGCCCTGTCCGCGGGGACGGCGACCGGCTTCACCTACGAGGAATCCACGCGCGAGGACCTGCTGGCCGCCATCGACAGGGCCATCGGCCTCTACCGGCGGCCGGAGCAGTGGGCCAGGCTGCGAAGGCACGTGATGGACCTGGATTTCGGCTGGCCGGTGGCGGCCGCCAAGTACATCGACCTGTACCGGGAGGTGGTGGCGCGACGGGGGGACGCCGCGGGCTGACCGGGCGGCACGACCGAAACCTGTGAGAAGGCCGCGCCAGCGGTCCGCGGGAGGCGAAAATGGACGCGATGATCAAGGACGTCTGCCCGTTCGAGGCGGGCGACGTGGAGGGCGCCAAGCGGCGCCTGGTCAACTACCTGGTGCGCATCATCGGCAAGGACCCGGCCTATGCCACGGTGCGCGACTGGTTCTATGCCCTGAGCTGCTACGTGCGCGGCCGCCTGGGCGAGCGCTGGCCCCAGACCACCCGCCACTACTACGAGCCGGACTTCAAGGTGGTCTACTACCTGTCCATGGAGTTCCTCATCGGCCGGTCGCTGAAGAACAACCTCCTCAACCTGGGCATCCTGGACACCGCCGAGCAGGTGCTTGCGGAGCTGGGCATCGACCGCGACCGGGTCTACGCCTGCGAGTCCGACGCGGCCCTGGGCAACGGCGGCCTCGGGCGGCTGGCCGCCTGCTTCCTGGATTCGCTGTCCACCCAGGCCTACCCGGCCTGCGGCTACGGCATCCGCTACGACTTCGGCATGTTCCACCAGCGCCTCGACGACGGCTGGCAGGTGGAGCGCCCCGAGATGTGGCTGCGCTACGGCAACCCGTGGGAGTTCGAGCGCCCCAGCGTCATGTACCCCATCCACTTCGGCGGCCGGGTGGTCAAGGCCAAGGACGTGAGCGGCGCCGAACGCACCCATTGGATCGACACCGATGAGGTGATGGCCATGGCCTACGACACCCAGGTGGCCGGCTACCGCAGCCCGGTGGTCAACAAGATCCGCCTGTGGTCGGCCAAGGCCACCCGGGTGCTGAACCTCAAGCACTTCAACGAGGGCAACTACTTCGACGCGGTCCATGACAAGACCGAATCCGAGTCCATCTCCAAGGTGCTGTATCCCAACGACACCACCGAGATGGGCAAGGAGCTGCGGCTGCGTCAGGAGTACTTCTTCGTCAGCGCGTCCCTGCAGGACATCCTGGTGCGCTTCACCAAGGTCCACGAGTCCTTCGACCGCCTGCCCGACAAGGTGGCCATCCAGCTCAACGACACCCATCCGGCGCTGGCCATCCCGGAAATGATGCGGCTGCTGCGGGACGCCTACGGCGTGGACTGGGACACGGCCTGGGACCTGACCACCCGGGTGTTCGGGTACACCAACCACACCCTGCTGCCGGAGGCCCTGGAGACGTGGCCGGTGGCCATGTTCGAGACCCTGCTGCCCCGGCACCTGCAGATCATCTACCGCATCAACGAGGAGTTCCTGAAGTTCGTTAAGGTACGGGCCCCCGGCGACCGCGACATCCTGCGCCGGGTCTCCCTGATCGGCGAGGAGGGCCAGCGGCACGTGCGCATGGCCCACGTCGCCGTGGTCGGCAGCCACAAGACCAACGGGGTCGCGGCGCTGCACGCCGAGCTCATGCGCAAGACCACCTTCGCCGACTTCGAGCTCCTGTTCCCCGGCCGCATCGTCGGCAAGACCAACGGCATCACTCCTCGGCGCTGGCTCAACCAGGCCAATCCGGGCCTGGCCGCCATGATCAGGGCCCGCATCGGCGACGGCTGGGTGACCCGGCTCGACGAGCTGGAGCAGATGCTGCCCTTGGCCGACGACGGCGCGTTCCAGGACGAGTTCCGCGCCGTCAAGGCCGACAACAAGCAACGGCTGGCATCGCTGATCGCCGACCGCCTGGACGTTGTGGTCGATCCGTCGTCCCTCTTCGACGTCCAGGTCAAGCGCATCCACGAATACAAACGCCAGCTCCTCAACGTCTTCCACGTCATCGCCCGCTACAACCGCATCCGCGACGGCGACGTGGCCGGCCTGCAGCCGCGCACGGTGGTCTTCGCCGGCAAGGCCGCGCCGGGCTACGTGATGGCCAAGCTGGTCATCAAGCTGATCAACGACGTGGCGGCGGTGGTCAACGCCGACCCCCAGGTGGGCGACCTGCTCAAGGTGGTGTTCATCCCCAACTACGACGTGTCCACGGCCGAGGTCATCATCCCCGCCGTCGAGCTTTCCGAGCAGATCTCCACCGCCGGCACCGAGGCGTCGGGCACCGGCAACATGAAGATGGCGCTCAACGGGGCGCTGACCATCGGCACCCGCGACGGCGCCAACATCGAGATCGGCCGAGCGGTGGGGGAGGAGAACATCTTCTTCTTCGGGCTCGACGCCGGCGAGGTGACGGCTTGGCGCGACAACGACTACGACCCGTGGGCCTGCTACCACGGCGACGAGGTGCTCAGGCGGGCCTTCGACATGGTCCGCGACGGCTACTTCGCCCCCGACGAGCCGGACCGCTTCCACCGCCTCACCGAGTCCATCACCGAGGGCGGCGACCGCTACATGGTGATGGCCGACTTCCCCGCCTTCCTCGCCTGCCAGCAGCGGGTGGATGCCGAGTACGCGGACGCCGCGGCATGGACCCGCAAGGCCATCATCAACATGGCGCGCATGGGCCCCTTCTCGTCGGACCGCACCATCCGCGAGTACGCCGACGACATCTGGGGCGTGGTGCCGCTGGCGTCGGGCTAGCGCAATATCTGATCCGACGGAATCGCGTGATCAGATTTACTTGCTCTAGAAATCAATAAGTTAGAGCGCGGTTCCGTTACGCCTCGGAACAGGTCTTGAGCGTCGCGGCGCCCGGGTCGGGCTTGCGTGTGACTTTGACCTCGATCTGGCCATGGTTGTTGCCGTACATGGTCCGCAGGTCGTTGGCGAAGGCGAACAACTCACCATCGTCGGGAGCCCGGTACGTGAGGTCCTCGCCACCGCGCCCGATACGGAAGAAGTCCTCCTCGTCGTCGCCCAAGGTCCCGATCAGTTCGAACCAGTTCGCCTTGGCGCACCGTCGTCGCCATTCGAGAAGCTCGACGATGGGCTCCTTGTACCAGGGCAGTTGCTCGGTTTCCCATCCTTCGGGCCCGCAGACGATGTCGTCGTCCGTCCACTGCGCTCCGTCCCCGACGACGAAGGCGTAGTGGCCGCCGGCCTCCAGCCGGACCCCTGACCAGCTGTATTGCTCGAGCGCGCGGACCGTGAAGGTCTTCGATTCCCCTTCCGCCAGGACCGTGCCCCGGGCACTCGGATGGAAGCGGTCGGTCGCATACACGATGCGCTTGGCGTTCTCGATCGGATCGAGGTTCTTGCTCAACGGCGCCCTCGGATCGTGGTCCGCATAGCGGTCGATGTCGTCTTGGGTAATGGGCAGCTCACACGCCTTCGCGGCATCCATCATCCATTGCAGGGAGATGTTCGAGAGCGCGATGTTCTCGTTTCCGCCACCGACGTCGCTATGAACCCCTCGAAACCAGAGCTCTTCGACGTTGTCGCGGCTGTTGTGCTTGTCGAGCCGCGTGACCCGGAAGGTCTGGCGTCTCTCGTTCAACGCCATGGCGTGGAAGCAATTGTCGACCGAGTGCGGAACGGTGAGATCGTAGCCGAGGTTGATGTCGTGGAAATTCAGGACGAAGTTGATCGGAATGCCGAACGAGCCGACCACGTCCCAAACGCCGAGAAACCGGATGCGGGGATTGCCGACCACGGTGCCGTCGACCTCGATGCCCACCTTGTCGACGACATTCGCGAAATGGACCGCCAACGCGGCGCCCCGACTGAACCCGATGATATCGATGACCCGATCGCCGTTCTGCCAGTTGGCGACCAGCTTGTCGTACATCTCCTCGATGCGGGTCTTGCCCCCGGCCCCGAAGACACCGCCGAAGAAGCGGCCCAAGGCGCCGAACCGGGTGCCGACACCCTCGATGTATTCCCATCTCCCCTGGTAGGCGTCGCGGAACTTCACCACGTTGGTATCGCCTTCGGGGTCCTCTTCGTCCTCGTTCCACGTTCCATCGAATGCGTACAGCGCCATGGTCAAGTCTCCCTGCCTGCCAACCGGTTCGGTGCGCGGCGCACGGCCCGGTTCCTTGCCCTCGGGCACCACTTTAGCGCAGGCTTGTCTGGCCAGCGATATATTTGAGGCACTCGCCCGGCCACGCTGCAACCGACGCAAGAGAACGGGCGGAGGACCGATCCTCGCCGGCGCGCCGCCGTGGCCGGCGGGAGGTCGGGTCAGGAGGCTTTCGGACGGCGCTCGCGGAGGGCGTCGGCCAGGATCCGCAGCAGCGGCGCCTCGCCCAGCGCCGACAGCGGGCGGGACAGGCGGCGGCGCCAGTTGGGGCGCTCGGTGTTGGTGCCGGGCAGGTTGATCTGCTCGGCCTCGCCGGTCAGGTCGTCAATCTGCACCATCAGCAGGCTGGCCGGCGACAGGGCCAGGTAGCGGTGCACGGCGCCGGCCAGCTCCGCCGTCATGCCGATGCCGTCGACGTTGTCGGGGTCGGCCCCGTCGGGCAGCAGTCCCTGCGCCTCCAGGGCCTTGAGCAACAGCCAGCGGTCGTGGACCCGGCCTTCCCGCTCGCCGCGCTCCGCATCGTCGTCGGGGAACTGGGCCAGGCGCTTCTTCAGGTCCAGGTCGGCGCCGGCCCAGAAGCCGACAAGGGTGGGCAGGTCGTGGGTGGAGACGCAGGCCAGGGCCAGGGCCGGGTACTCGTCGGGGCCCTTGAAGCGGTCGCCGTCCTTCTCGAAGTACAGCACCCGGTACGACAGGATGTTGGCCTCGGCCATGCGCTCGCGGAAGCCGTCGGGCACCGTGCCCAGGTCCTCGCCGATGACCAGGCACTGGTGGCGCCGGCTTTCCAGGGCCAGGATGCCGAGCAGGTCCTCGAACGGATACTCCACGTAGGCGCCGGCCTTGGGCAGCTCCCCCGCCGGGATCCAGAACAGGTGCATCAGCCCCATCACGTGGTCGATGCGCAGCGCCCCGGCGTGGCGCATGTTGGCGCGCAGGATGGCGATGAAGGGCTCGTAGGCCTGGTCGCGCATGGCCCGCGGGTGGGGCGGCGGCGTCCCCCAGTCCTGGCCCAGCAGGCTGAACGGGTCGGGCGGGCATCCGACCCGGCCGCGGTGGACGATGACGTCCTGCTGGCTCCACGCGTCGGCCCCGTTGGGGTCGGCGCCGATGGCCAGGTCGCGGTAGAGGCCCACCTCGATGCCGGCATCGGCGGCCCGCCGCGCCGCCTCGCCGAGTTGGCGGTCGGCCTCCCACTGCAGGTACTCGTGGAATTCCACCCGCTCCGGATTGCGCTTGGCGAAGGCGGCCACCGCCTTCGATTCCGGGCGTTTGTAGGCGTCGGGCCACTGGGGCCAGCGGCCGCCCTCGCCCAGATGCTCGGCCAGGGCCTCGAAGATGGCGTAGCGGCGCAGGCGCTCGCCACCCTCCTCCCGGAAGCGCCGGAAGGCGGTGGCGCGGGCGCTCTTGCGTTTGCCCTCCAGGTGGTGGCGCCGGAACGATTCGTGCAGCCGCTCCAAGGCCTGCATCTTCAGGCGGCTTACCGCCGTGTAGTCGATGAACGGCAGGGCCCGGACCCGGGCCAGCTCGGCGGCGAACTCGGGCGACGACATCAGGGCGCGCGCCTCGTCCGACTTGCCCCAGTCGGGAACCGCCTCCACGTCCAGGTACACCGGGTTGAGGAACAGGCGGCTGCTCGGCGAGTACGGGCTGGCGTGCTCCGGGTTCTGGGGAAACAGGCTGTGCAGGGGGTTGACCCCGAGGGTGCTCGCCCCGAGGGACGCCGCCTGTTCGGCCAGGTCGCCCAGGTCGGTGAAATCGCCGATCCCCCAGTCCCGTTCGGACCGCACCGTGTAGAGGTGGGTGGTGATGCCCCATTGCCGGCCCCCGTCCGCCAGGCCGGGCGGCAGGTGGCAGCGGCGCGGGCAGACGATGAGGCGCATGGCCTCCTTCGCCCCGTCGAGGCGCAGCTCGTGATAGCCGATGGGCAGGTCCAGGTTCAGGTCCAGCCGCATGCGCTCCAGGGTGTGGCCGTCCACCTGCCGCACCCCGTCGCCGTCCAGGTCGGCCCGGCCCACGGTGCCCCGATGGACCCGTCCGCCCTCCTCCGTCACCTGCCAGGCGATGGGGTCGCCGGCGGCCGTCGACAGGCTCAGCGGCACCGACAGCGCCTCGCCCTCGCGCACCACCGACACCGGTGGCAGGGGCCGGCTCCAGGCCTCGTCCTCGACCGTGCTCAGGCTGGTCTCGGCCAGCGCCTCGTCCCACGCCGGCAGGCCGAGGGCGGCGAGGATGGTCCGCTTGGTCTCCTCCGAGGTCTCGTAGTAGTTGCCCCAGATGTCCCAGTATCCGGGTTCGATGCCGGCCAGCCCGGCCAGGCGGTCGAGGTGTTGGCGCTCGCTCATGGGCGCGCTCCTTTGCGGGCCGCCGTCATCTCAGCCCTGGGTCATGAGGACCAGCGACCGGTCTCGCAGGTGATAGGGGCCGTCCCCGCCCCGATGGGTTTCGCCGCGTCCTTCGTCCGGCCGCGCGGTGTCGAAGACCAGCTCCCAGGCGTCGCCGAACAGGGTGGTCGGCAGCATGAAGGGCACGGTCCCGTCGTGGGCGTTCATTATGATCAGGAAGTAGTTGTCCAGCAGCGGCTCCCCTTCCTCGCCGATGGAGCCGCCACCGCCCACGGTGTAGAGCCCGATGGCGCGGGCGTAGGGCCGATGCCAGTCGTCGTCGATCATCTCCCGACCCTCGGGCGTCAGCCAGGTCACGTCCTTGAGTTCGCTGCCGGGAAGGAATTCGCCCTTGAAGAACGCCGGGCGGCCGAACACCGGGTGCTTGCGCCGCAGCTCCAGAAGGGTGCGGGTGAAGCGGAGCATGGTCTCGTCCTCCGGCGACCACCCGTCCCAATGGACCCAGCTGATCTCGTTGTCCTGGCAGTAGGCGTTGTTGTTGCCCTGCTGGGTGCGGCCGAACTCGTCGCCGGCGGTGATCATCGGCGTCCCTTGGGACAGCAGCAGGGTGGCCATGATGTTGCGCATCTGGCGGGCGCGCAGCTCGTTGATGCCGGAATCGTCCGTGGGCCCCTCGACCCCGCAATTCCAGCTGAAGTTGTTGTCGGTGCCGTCCCGGTTGTCCTCGCGGTTGGCGTCGTTGTGCTTGCGGTCGTAGGTGACCAGGTCGCGCAGGGTGAACCCGTCGTGGGCGGTGACGAAGTTGACGCTGGCCCACGGGCGGCGGCCGTCGTGGCCGAAAATGTCGCTGGAGCCGGTGAAGCGCGACGCGAGGCCGCCCAACTGCCCTTCGTCGCCCCGCCAGTAGCGGCGCACCGTGTCGCGGAACTGGTCGTTCCACTCCACCCAGCCGGGCGGGAAGTTGCCCACCTGGTAGCCGTCCCAGCCCAGGTCCCACGGCTCGGCGATGAGCTTGACGTTGGCCAGGACCGGGTCCTGGCCGGCGGCATCGAGAAACCCGCACCGGGTATCGAAGCCGTTGTCCTCGCGGGCGACGGTGGTAGCAAGATCGAAGCGGAACCCGTCCACGTGCATCTCCTGGGTCCAGTAGCGCAGCGAGTCCATGACCATCTGCAGGACCTTGGGATGGCTCATGTTCAGTGTGTTGCCGCAACCGGTGTCGTTGACGTAGAGCCGCTTGTCCGTCTCCAGCCGGTAGTAGGACGCATTGTCGATGCCGCGGAATGATAGCGTCGGTCCCAACTCGTGGCCTTCGCCGGTGTGGTTGTAGACCACGTCGAGGATGACCTCGATGCCGGCGTCGTGCAGGGTCGCCACCATGGCCTTGAACTCGCGGATGTGGTCCTCGGAGAAGAACCGCGGGTCGCAGGCGAAGTAGTTGTACGAGTTGTACCGCCAGTAGTTCTGCAGTCCGCTGACCTGCAGGTGGTTCTCGTCGGTGGCCGGGTGGATGGGCAGCAGCTCCACGGCGGTGATGCCCAGGTTCGCCAGGTGCTCGACCACCGCCGGCTCGGACAGCCCGGCGAAGGTGCCGCGCATCTCGTCGGGCACGTCGGGGTGGAGCATGGTGTAGCCGCGCACGTGCACCTCGTAGAGCACCGTCTGGGCCCACGGGACGTTGGGGCGGTTCTCGTCGCCCCAGCTGAACGCCTGCTCGATGACCCGGCACTTGGGCACGTAGCGGGCATTGTCGTGGCGGTCGAAGGACAGGTCGCCCTTGGGGTCGCCCCACCGGTAGCCGAAGTTGGCCTCGTTCCACTGCCAGCGCCCTTGCAGGGCCTTGGCATACGGGTCGACCAGCAGCTTGTGGTGGTTGAAGCGGTGGCCCCGGGTGGGATCGTAGGTGCCGTAAACCCGGTACCCGTAAAGCTGCCCGGGACGGACGTCGGGCAGGTAGCCGTGCCATACCCGGTCGGTGTATTCCGGCAGCACGATACGCTCGGTCTCGCGTTTGCCCTTGGCGTTGAACAAGCACAATTCCACCTTCTCGGCGTTTTCCGAGAACAGTGCGAAATTGACTCCCCGGCCGTCCCAGGTGGCGCCGAGGGGATAGGGCCTACCCGGCCAGACCCTCGGTCTTGCCCGCATCGCCACCATTCTCCCCGTCTTCTTTTTTGGTTTCATTTTTCTTTTCCGCCTCGGCCCCCTTGTCCCCGGCCGCCGCCGTATCCTCGCCCGCATCGGGCTGCGGTTTCTCGATCTTCTCCGGCTGCAGGACGATAGCGCCCAAGGGCGGCACCTTCAGGGTCACCGAGTAGGGTTGATCGTGCATCCGGTGTTCGTCGGCCGTGACGCCGCCGGCGTTGCCCACGCCGCTGCCTTCGTAATAACCGGAATCGGTGTTGAGGATCTCTTTCCAGAAGCCGCCCCGTGGCACTCCGACCAGGTAGCTCTCGCGCACCACCGGTGTGAAGTTCGCGACCACCACCACCAGGTCGTCCGTGTCCTTGGCCCGGCGGATGAACGAGACGATGCTGGAATCGGCGTCGTGGCAGTCGATCCAGGCGAATCCCTCCCAGTGGAAGTCCACCTCGTAGAGGGCCGGCAGCGAGCGGTACAGGTGGTTGAGGTCGCGCACCAGGTTCTGCAGGCCCCGCTGCAACGGATACTCGAGCAGGTGCCAGGCCAGGCTGTCGTCGTGGCTCCATTCGTCGCCCTGGCCGAACTCGCCGCCCATGAACAGCAGCTTCTTGCCCGGCATGGTGTACATGAAGGCGTAGTAGACCCGGAGGTTGGCGAACTGCTGCCAGCTGTCGCCGGGCATCTTGTTCAGCATCGAGCCCTTGCCGTGGACCACCTCGTCGTGACTGAGCGGCAGGATGAAGTTCTCGTGGAACGCATACAGCATGCCAAAGGTGAGCATGTTGTGATGGTATTTGCGGTGGACCGGGTCCTCGTTCATGTAGCGCAGGGTGTCGTTCATCCACCCCATGTTCCATTTGTAGCCGAAGCCGAGGCCGCCCAGGTAGGTCGGCCGCGACACCATGGGCCAGGAGGTGGACTCCTCGGCCACGGTCATCACGCCGTCGTGGTGGCCGTAGACCAATTCGTTCATGCGCTTGAGGAAGTCGATGGCCTCCAGGTTCTCCCGGCCGCCGTACTTGTTGGGGATCCACTGGCCTTCCTCGCGGCTGTAGTCCAGGTACAGCATGGAGGCCACCGCATCGACCCGCAGGCCGTCTATGTGGAACTCCTCCATCCAATAGAGCGCGTTGGACAGCAGGAAGTTGGTCACCTCGGTACGGCCGTAGTTGTAGATCAGCGTATCCCAGTCCATGTGGCGACCCTGGCGGGGGTCGGCGTGCTCGTAGAGATGTGAGCCGTCGAAATAGCCCAGCCCGTGGGCATCGCCCGGGAAGTGTCCGGCCACCCAGTCGATCAGGACGCCGATCTCGGCCTGGTGGCAGGCGTCGATGAAATAGCGGAAGTCGTCGGGCGTGCCGTAGCGGCTGGTGGGGGCGAACATGCCGGTCGGCTGGTAGCCCCACGAGCCGTCGAACGGGTACTCGCTGATCGGCATCAGCTCGAGGTGGGTGTAGCCCATGTCCTTGACGTAGGTGACCAGCTCGTCGGCCATCTCCCGGTAGGTGAGGTAGCGGTTGCCCTCGTCGGGGTTGCGCCGCCACGAGCCCAGGTGGACCTCGTAGATGCAGATGGGCTGGTCGCGGTCGTTGCGCCGCGCCCGGCTGGCCATCCACTTGCGGTCGCCCCACTTGTAGCCCTTGAGGGTGGCGACCACCGACGCGGTGCTGGGCGGCACCTCGGCATAGAAGGCGCAGGGGTCGGACTTGAGCGCCATCAATTCGCCGCTCTGGGCGCGGATCTCGTACTTGTACCGGGTGCCCACGTCGAGCCCGGGGATGAAGATCTCCCACACCCCGCATTCGTAGCGCACCCGCATGGGATGGACGCGGCCGTCCCAGCCGTTGAAGTCGCCGACCACGCTGACCCGCCGGGCGTTGGGCGCCCACACGGCGAAGGACACGCCCTTGACCCGGCCCACGGTGCGCGGATGGGCGCCCAGTTGGCGGTACGCGTGCAGGTGGGTGCCTTCGGCCAGCAGGTGGATGTCCAGATCGCCGATGACCGGCGGAAACCGGTAGGGGTCCTCGACGTCGATGGTCCCGTGGGCCTCCGTCTCGACGCGGAGCCGGTACGGAAACGAGTCCGTGTAGTCGGGGACATGACCGGCGAACATGCCCTCCTCGTGGACCCGGGGCAGGTCGGCCACTTCCTTGCGGCGGCGGGTATCGACCACGGCCACGCGCTTGGCATAGGGCAGGAAGCAACGCACCTGGACGCTGCGTTGGTCCCCCTGTCCTTCAGTATGCATTCCCAGAAAGCCGAACGGGTCGGCGTGATCGGATCGGATGATGGACTCGACGTGTTTGTCGAACGCGGTCTGGTTCATTCGGTTTCTTGTTCCCTTGGACTTCTCTTCTGCGCGCCGACGGGGCCGCCCACGGCGGACCGCAGGTCGGCCCTCAGGTCTCCACGCTCCACCGGGGTGCCGCGGCGTCCCGCAGTCTCGCCGCCGGCAATCGCGCGCTCCCCCCGACATCGGTGGTAGTGAATGGGCCCGGACGAATGGCGGCCGGATGGTATGACAACTGGGCGAACAGTTCGACAGGAAAATGACGCGAACCGGCCGTGGACTTGGTTTTTGATCGGCCGCCCGGGGCGCGATAGCATGGTTCGGCCATTCACGGCGAGGAACCACGGCTGTCCGGTTCGGCAAAACCGGTGGTGTCCCTGCGAGGTCGAACAAGCAGAAGTCGTCATGCCCGTGCTTGTCACGGGCATCCACGTCCTTGTTTCGA
>JANQFP010000172.1 GCA_028277795.1 Rhodospirillales bacterium | reverse complement strand
GCTTTCTCATGACTTGGGACCATCGGCGACGGACAAGTCTTCGTCGCCAGTATCCAGAGAATCGACGTCCAGTACTGGGCCGCTGTCGTCAGTATTCGCGCCGTCGTCCTGTTCAGCCACCAGGTCCCCGGTTTCGCCCTCCGGTTGATGGGTCAAGGCCACCGACTCGGGCGTGACATCGATCACTTGGCCGGTTTCCAGCATGGTCTTGATGGCTTCCAGAAGCCGCACCTGTTGATCAACCGGCATATTGTCCAGGGCGCCGGTGCGGATTTCCTGGCGGTCGATCAGCAGCCCATACAGCTTGGCCTTGAATTCGCTGCATTTTTGGGCGGTGGCGACGTCGCCCTTTTCCAACGCGGCCAGGCGGTGAACCTCCGTCTCCTCCATGGCGACCGCGCGGTCATAGGCGACTTTTTCGATGGCGCGGGCCTGGGCAGTAGCGGCGTTGCGCTCGATTTCACGTATCCTCGCCCGAACGTCGTCTCTCTTGCCCAGGTGGTAACCCTGCATCTTTGCCCGCGCCTCGGAATAACCGACAAGGCGCGCGGCCTCGGCCTTCGTCTGGCCAGAGGCGACATGGTGGGCAAAGGCTTCATGCTTCGGATTTTGTAGCAATGGCAACGACTTACCCCACCCGGTAGCGATCCTGCGCGGGAAATCGTTACCCGCCGCCCAAGAATAGGCTACCGGCGCGCTACTTACCGCGACACCGCGCCGACACGGTCTTCACACGCGCAAGGAAAGAGCCGAGTCGCGGAAGCGGCTCGGCCCGGCTCCATCATCATGATCATGATGGCTATGTTGGGTCGTCGTTGTTCGGCTCGCTCTCGGCCTGGCCCCCGTTCGACTCGGTGATCTCGGCAAGAACTGCGGCCCGCTCGTCGTCTGATAGGTGCGGCCAGGCGATGACCAGGAGCCGGAGTCCATGCTGTGTCGGCCCGCGCTGGCCGGCCTCTGCCTCCCCTATTGCTTGCCGCGACACACCCAGGGCCTGACCGGCCGTGGTCTGGCTGATTTTGAGGCCGCGCCGGGCGCGACGGATGTCGTCCATGCTCACCATACCCTGAGCATAGCCGAGAATGTCAGATCATCCAACATTTCTGTTGATGGCTCGAAAAGTGTCAGATAATCTGACATCAAGATCAGCCGAGACCGGACCCGTCGCCCCCCAAGCCTGCGGGTCCGACGCTCCCCAGGAGCGGCGGAGGCAAACAGCGGTCCGAGACGCGAAACCGCGCCTCACCAGTCACGATGGGACGTGGTCGGTCGGGGGCGGTTCCCCGGCCCTGACGAGCCAGCCGCTCGGATCACAAACAGGAAAGGGCCACACGATGCCACGTGCAGCCCTCTTCCTGGTGGTAGTGCTGGTGCTAAGCCTCTGGCCTAGCCCCGCCTACTAACTAGGGGGCCGCGCGGTTGCGCCCACCAAGCCAGCCGCGCGGTTCCCCTGTTTCTACCACACACGTAGACGGGGGCAAAGACCGATGGACAAGGAGAAGCGAATCGATAGGCGCGCGTACCTGCAGGGCGTGGTGGCCGGTTGAGTCACCGCTGGCCCTATTCTCTTTTTGGTTTTCGAGACCTTGTGGCGAGGACCGAGACCATGACCGACTCTGACGACGAAAGGCTGTACCGGCGCGGCGGTCGCCGATAACAGAAAACGCAACGCGGCCTGAGGTTTCGCGCATCCTCGCGTTTCTCGCGTTTGGAGCGTTCCACCGCCCGGGCTGCCGGCATAGCTCGTTGACGTCCGGGCGGCGGACTCCCCGCGAACAGAATCGCGACACCACCGAGGCCCCGGAGGGTGCGTCCATGGACATCCTCTTCGACGACGACAAGGACCGCCGCAACAAAGCCAGGCATGGGGTGTCGCTGGCGTTCGGCGTGCGTGTTCTCGCCGATCCGCGCGCCTTGATCTCCATCGATCTGCGCTTTGATTATGGAGAGGAGCGACTTTTCGCGCTGGGCATGGTAGACGGAACGATATGGGTCTGCGTCCATGTTGCTCTGTCCGACGTCACCGTACGGATCATCTCCGTGCGCAAGGCAACCAGGGAAGAGGCCGATGACTATTACACCACCCCCCGCTGACTGGGACGACGCGACACCGATGACCGCCGACGACCGCGCGCGCGGGCATCTGGCCTATCTCGCGCGCAAGGCCCGGCGCGCCTCGGGCCTGAGCGATGACGCCTTCGCCGTGGCCTATGGCCTTCCGCCCGAAACGGTCCGGGACTGGGAAAACGGCCACCATGGCGGCACCGTCGGGGGCGATCCCGCGACCCTCGCCTACCTGCGCGTCATCGCGGCCATGCCCGAGGCCGTCGCGAACATCATCCGGGCCGCTTGAGCGACGGACGCCGGTTCTTCCCCCGGCGCGTCGCCCCCACGCGGTGACTCCCCCACCCTGGGCGCATGATCGTCGCCCCCTTGCACGAGCCTCTGATCCGCGCCGTGGCGCTTGACCCGCGCGCCTGTGACCGCGCCGAGATCACCGCCACCCTGGGTCATGCCGATCCCTGGGTGCTGGCCCGGCATCTGGCGCGGACGCCCGCCGTGGCCGGTGGCGTGGCCTGCGACGACGACGGCCAGCCCATCGCCGTCCTGCATCTGGCCTGGGCGCGGCCGGGCGTCCTCGGCGCCTCCCTGTTCGCCACCCCCCGCTTCCCCCACGTCGCGCGATCCCTGACGGCCTGGGTCCGGCGCGTCGTCATCCCCGGCGCGTTGGCGGCCGGGGCCCATCGCGCCGAGGCTCACAGCCTGGCGTCGCACGCGACCGCGCACCGCTGGTTGCGCGCGCTTGGCGCCCGGGCCGAGGGCAGCCATCCCGGATGGGGCGCCCACGGCGAGACCTTCGTCACCTTCGCCTGGATACGGTCGCATGTGCATGTCAGCCCCCGACCCCCCGAAACCGGAGCCGCCACCGCCGCCGCCGACGCTGAGTGACGAGGAGGTCACCAGCGCGCGGGATCGCCAGCGCCGCCGCGCGGCCACCGCCGGCGGCCGGTCCTCCACCATCCTCACCGGTTCCCTGGCCGGGACCGGCGGCGGCGGCGGGAAGGCGCTGGGGGGATGACCCGCGCCCGCGACATCCTCAAGCTGAAGCAGCGGCTGGAAGAACAGCGCCGGCCGTTCGAGCCGGTGTGGCAGGACGTCGCGGAACTGACCTCCCCGGTGCGCGTGGGGCCGCGAGAACCCCACAGTTATATGCCGAGCACCAGCCACAACAAGCGCATCCACGATTCCACGGCGCCGGAATCGGCGGCCATGCTGGCGGCGGCCCTGTGGTCCTGGCTGACCAACAGCGCCTCCACCTGGATGACGCTCCGGCACACGGACCCCGCCGTGGACGATCACCAGCCGGCCCGCGCCTGGCTGGATCAGGTCTCGGCGATCATGCTGGCCGCCTTCGCGCCGCCGAGCAGCTTCTACAACGAGGCCCTGTCCCTCTATCTCGACTATATCCTGTTCGGCACCGCCTGCATGCTGGTCGAGGACCGGCCCGGCCGGGGCCTCGCCTTCTCGACGCGGCACCTGCGCGAGATCTTCCTGGGTCAGGACGCCCACCAGGGCGTGGACACCGTGGTCCGGGTGTTCGACCTGACCGCCCGCCAGGCCCTGGCCGTCTATGGCGACGATGTGCCCGACGACATCCGCCAGGCCGAGGACCGCTCCCCGGATCACCGGTTCCAGTTCGTGCACGCCTGCCTGCCGGCCGAGGACTGGGACGGCGACACCCCCAGGGGCCGGCCCATCGCCTCGGTGACCGTGGCGGTCCAGGGGGAACATGTCGTCCGCGAGGCCGGCTATTTCGAAATGCCATACCTGACGCCGCGCTGGTCGTCCTCGGCGCGCACGCCCTATGGCGACGGCCATCCGGGTTTCGTGGCCCTGCCGGACATCAAGACCGTCAACGCGGTGGCCAGATCCAACCTCCTCGCCGTGCACAAGGCCCTGGATCCGGTGCTGCTGGCCCATGACGAGGTCGGGATCCGGGGCATGAGCGCGGCCCCCGGGTCCATCATCCACGGCGCTGTCACCGACACCGGACAGCCCCGCGTGCTGCCCGTCAACGCGCAGGCGGCCAACCTGGCCTCGGCGGTGGACTACATGGAGCGCCTGCGCACCGCCATCCGCACCGCGTTCTGGCGCGATCGCCTGGCCCTGCCCAACGACCACCGCATGACCGCCTTCGAGGTGGCCCGCCGCACCAACGAGAACCTTCTCGTCAACGGCGCGGTGCTGGGACGGCTGGAGTTCGAGTTCCTGTCCATGGCCATCGCCCGGGTCTACGGCATTCTCTCGCGGGCCGGCGCCTTCCCGCCGCCACCGCCGGTGCTGCAACAGTATCCGGACCTGCGCGTTCAGTACCTGTCGCCCCTGGAGCGCGCCCAGGAAGCCAACGAGGCCGAGGCCCTGGCCGAGGCGCTGTCCATGGCCCTGCCGCTGGCCCAGGCGGACCCGTCCGCCGTCAAGCACATCGACATCGGCGAGTGCATGCGCACCATCCTGCGCGGGCGCGGTGCCCCGGCCCGGGTGTTGCGCGATCGCCAGACCGTGGCCCGGGAGATCCAGGCCGAACGCCAGCAAGCCCAACAGATGGCCGTGGCCCAGGCCGCGCCCGGTGTCGCCGGGGCCGCCAGGCAGGGGGTCGAGGCCCTGGCCGGCCTGGTCGACATGCAGAGCGCGGAGACAAACACCCATGATCAGCGCGCGGCTTCGTAGGGCGGCGGCCTGGGTCCGCCAGAAGTGGCCCCCCAGCCGGCACCGACAGGTGCCCGCCGCCTATCGCCGGGTCTTCGACACCCCGGATGGCAAGCTCGTGTTCAAGGACATGGCCCGCTTCTGCTTCGCCGCCGAGACCACCCATGTCCCCGGCGATCCGCAGACCTCGGCGGCGAACGAGGGGGCGCGTTGTGTGTTCCTGCACATCGCCGCGATGTGTCGGCTGTCGCGAGAGGAATGCATCGACATGATCCAGCAGGTGGACGATGACCGGGGCTTCTGAGACCACAGCCACGCCCGAGACGCCGCCCGAGGGGGCCGCGACGACCGGGGACCTGTTGTCCGGCGGCGCGCCGCCCGCGCCGGGCTCCCAACAGGCGCCCGCGCCCGAGTCTCCTCCGGCGGCGACCACCCCCGATCCCGCGAACTGGCTGGCCACCCTGGACGACGGCACCCGCCAGTGGGCGACCGAACAGGGTCTC
>JANQFP010000165.1 GCA_028277795.1 Rhodospirillales bacterium | reverse complement strand
GTACGTCGGCGACCTATTTCCTCGCCAAACGAGGCGATTCCGTCCTGCTCTGCGAAAAGGGCGTCATCGGCGGCGAACAATCCAGCCGCAACTGGGGTTTCGTGCGCCAGCAGGGCCGTGCCGTGCAGGAGATCCCCCTGATCATGGAATCCCTGCGCATCTGGCGCGGCCTGGACGCGGAGATCGGTGACAACACCGGGTTCTTCCAGGGCGGCGTCGTCCACGGCACCGACAACGCCCGCTGCCTGATCGCCCTGGCGCTGATCTGCGGCCACGTGGGCCGGCCCGGCACCGGTCTCCACCCCCTGCGCGGCCAGAACAACGTGCAGGGGGCCTCCGACGCCGGGCTGATCCCCATGGTCTATCCCGACTACGCGTCGGTGGAGGATGCGGCGACCCGCGCGCGCTACGAGGCGCTGTGGGGCGCCGCCCTGGACCCGAAGCGCGGGTTGACGGTGGTGGAGATTCTCGATGCCGCCCGCGCCGGCGCCATCCGGGGCATGTACATCCTGGGCGAGAACCCGGCCATGTCCGACCCCGACGCCCGGCATGCCCGCGAGGCCCTGGCGGCTCTGGAGCACCTGGTGGTGCAGGATATCTTCCTCACCGAGACCGCCTTCCTGGCCGACGTGGTGCTGCCGGCCACCGCCTTCCCCGAGAAGGACGGCACCATCACCAACACCAACCGCCAGGTGCAGCTGGCCCGCGCCGCGGTCGATGCGCCCGGCGACGCCCGCCCCGACTGGTGGATCATCCAGGAGATGGCCCGCCGCCTGGGCCTGGACTGGGCCTACGCCCATCCCCGCGACGTGTTCGCCGAGATGCGGACGGTGATGCCGTCCATCCAGGGCATCACCTGGGAGCGGCTGGAGCGCGAGGACTCGGTCACCACCCCCTGCGCCGCCCTCGACGACCCCGGCGACGAGATCCTGTTCACCGACGGCTTTCCCACCGCCAGCGGCCGCGGCCGGCTGGTCCCCGTCGACCTGGTGCCTCCGGACGAGACGCCGGACGCCGAGTTCCCCATGGTGCTGAGCACCGGGCGGCTGCTGGAGCAATGGCACACCGGTGCCATGACCCGCCGCGCGGCGGTGCTGGACGCCCTGGCGCCGGAGCCCATAGCCAGCCTGCACCCGGACGCCCTGGCCCGCCTCGGCGTCGCGGCCGGCGAACGGGTGACCGTCGCCACCCGCCGCGGGGCCGTGGACGTGGTCGCGCGCGCCGACGCCGACGTGCCGCCGGACATGGTGTTCATGCCCTTCTGCTATGCCGAGGCGGCCGCCAACCTGCTGACCAACCCCTCCCTCGACCCCTACGGCAAGATCCCCGAGTTCAAGTTCTGCGCGGCGCGGGTGGAGAAGGCCGACCGGGCGCCGTAGGCCGCGGGCGGCGCGTCCCCGAACCGGCTGTTCCCTCGACCGGAAATGGAATGTTATATTCTCATATTACGAATTTCGGAATTCGGAACGGCAATTCGCCGTCACGTGCACGGAGCCGGTCGGGAAAGCAAGCCATGTCTTTGGTGAAGGTGCGGCGGGCGGCGCAGATCACGCTGCCGACTGACATCCGCAAGGCTTTGCGAGTGAAGGACGGGGATTACCTGGAGGCCGAGCTGGTCGAGAACGGCGTGCTGCTCAGGCCGGTGACCGTGGTCGACCGCGCCGAGGCCTGGGACCGGCTCGAACGCGTTCTCGGCAAGGTGCGGTATGTCGGGCCGGGGCCCGAGCCGGCCGAGGACGAGGTCATGGACCTGGCCGTTCGGACCCTGGAGGAGACCCGCCGGGACCGGCGTGAAGATCGTTCTTGATAGTTCGGTGCTGTTCAGCGCTTTCCTCGCGTCTTCCGGCGCCACGAAGGCGCTGATCCAGGTGGCCCGGCGCGGCGGCTTCGAGCTCTGCCTGTCCGAGGCCATCCTCGAGGAAACGGCGCACGCGCTCCTGCGCAAGCTGGAGCGGTACGACTACGGCCACGACGAGGTGATCGAGTACATCGCCCTGCTGAC
>JANQFP010000152.1 GCA_028277795.1 Rhodospirillales bacterium | reverse complement strand
CACCCTGGACTTCCGCGACGGCGGCATCCTGGCCGGCAAGGCGTCGCCGCTGATGATCGGGGTCCTGTTCGCGCTCTACATCTACGGCATCGGCAAGGCGGCCTTGATGCCCTTCCACCGCTGGCTGCCGGCGGCCATGGTGGCGCCCACACCGGTGAGCGCGCTGCTGCACGCGGTCGCCGTCGTCAAGGCCGGCGTGTTCACGGTGCTCAAGGTCACGGTCTACGTGTTCGGCGTCGACCTGCTGGCGGACACGGGGGCCAGCGGCTGGCTGGCCTACGTGGCAGCGGCCACCATCCTGCTCGCCTCCCTGGTCGCCATGACCAAGGACAACCTCAAGGCGCGGCTGGCGTACTCCACCGTCAGCCAACTCTCCTACGTGGTCCTCGGCGGCATGCTGGCGACCGGGGTCGGCGTCATCGGCGGCGCCATGCACATCGCCATGCACGCCTTCGGCAAGATCACCCTGTTCTTCGCCGCCGGCGCCATCCTGGTCGCCAGCCACAAGACCGAGATCAGCGAGATGCGGGGCCTCGGCCGCCGCATGCCGCTCACCTTCGCCGCCTTCTTCATCGGGTCGCTGAGCGTCATCGGCCTGCCGCCCATGGGCGGGACGTGGAGCAAGTGGCAACTGGCGCTGGCCGCCGCCGACACGGAACAGACCATCTTCATCGCCGTGCTCATGATCTCGTCGCTGCTGAACATCGCCTACCTGATGCCGGTGGCAATCCGCGGCTTCCTGCCGGCGCCGGCCGGCGGCAACCCGGGCCACGACCACGGCGAGGAGGCGGGGCACGGCCACGGGTCGGGCCGCATCCAGGAGGCGCCGCTCTTCTGTGTGGCGGCGCTTGCGGTGACGTCACTCGGCTGCCTGGTCCTGTTCTTCTATGCCGACGACTTGCACCGGTTCCTGCTGCCGCTGGCCGGAGGCGCGCCATGACCCACCGGCCGCCGCCCAAGGGCGAGAAGCCCCGCTGGCTGGACCGCACCGAGAACGTCTCCAAGGTGGTGTGGATCCTGGTCGCGATTTGCGCCGCCCTGTTCGTGGCCGATGCCTTCTACCACAAGCACGCCCACTACGCGGTCGAGGAGTGGTTCGGCTTCTACGGCATCTACGGGTTCGTGGTCTGCGTCGGCCTGGTGCTGGGGGCCAAGTGGCTGCGTACCATCCTGATGCGGCCCGAGGACTACTACGACGATGATGAGTAGCGTCGTCAGCCCCGGCCTCGTCCTGATGCTCGGCGCGGCCGCCGTGCCGTTCCTCCGCGGGCCGGTGCGCATCGCCTACATGCTGCTGCTGCCGGTCCTCGGCTTGGCCTACCTGTGGAGCGTCGATGCCGGGGTCTACGGCCAGATGGCGTTCCTCGGCTACACCCTGGAGACGGTGCGCATCGATGCGCTGTCGCGGGTGTTCGGCACCATCTTCTTCATGGCCGCGTTCCTGAGCGTTCTCTATGCCCTGCAGGACGACGACCCGGTGCAGCAGGTGTCGGCGCTGGTCTATTCCGGCAGCGCCATCGGCGCCGTGTTCGCGGGCGACCTGATCACGCTGTTCGTGTTCTGGGAGATCACCGCCATCTCGTCGGTGTTCCTGATCTGGGCCCGGGGCACCGACCGCGCCTACCGCGCCGGCATGCGGTACCTGATTATCCAGGTGGGCTCGGGCGTCATCCTGCTGGCCGGGGCCATCCTGCACGTGGCCGACACCGGCTCGCTCGCCTTCGACCACCTGGGCGTGGTCAGCCCCGGCACCACGCTGATCTTCATCGCCTTCGGCATCAAATGCGCCTTCCCGCTGCTGCACAACTGGCTGCAGGACGCCTACCCGGAGGCCACCGTCGGCGGCACCGTGTGGCTGAGCGCCTTCACCACCAAGCTGGCGGTGTACTCGCTCGCCCGCGGCTACGCGGGCACGGAGATGCTGATCTGGATCGGCGCCACCATGACCGCGTTCCCCATCTTCTATGCGGTCATCGAGAACGACCTGCGCCGGGTGCTGGCCTACAGCCTCAACAACCAGCTCGGCTTCATGGTGTGCGGCATCGGCATCGGCACCGAGATGGCGATCAACGGCAGCGTCGCCCATGCCTTCAGCCACATCCTCTACAAGGCGCTCCTGTTCATGTCCATGGGCGCGGTGCTGTTCCGCGCCGGCACCATCAAGGGCTCGGAGTTGGGGGGCCTCTACAAGTCCATGCCGTGGACGGCCGGCTTCTGCATCGTCGGCGCCGCCTCCATCTCCGCCTTCCCGCTGTTCAGCGGCTTCATCAGCAAGGCGCTGATCATCACCGCGGCGGCGGAGGAGGGCTACGTCATCACCTGGCTGGTGCTTCTGTTCGCCTCGGCCGGCGTGTTCCACCACTCGGGCATCAAGATCCCGTTCTTCGCCTTCTTCGCCCACGACAGCGGCATCCGGGTGCGCGAGGCGCCGTGGAACATGCTGCTGGCCATGGGCATCACGGCCTTCCTGTGCATCGCCATCGGGGTCTATCCCAAGCCGCTCTACGACATCCTGCCGTTCCCGGTGGACTTCGCGCCCTATACGACCGCCCACGTCATCACCCAGCTCCAGCTCCTGATGTTCTCGGCCCTGGCCTTCACCTGGCTCCAGCTCACCGGGCTCTACCCGCCGGAGCTGCGCTCCACCAACCTGGATTTCGACGTCACCTACCGCAAGGGGCTGCCGGCCCTGGTGTCCGCCTTCGTCGCCGCGTTCGCGCCCCTGGACCGGGGATTCCGCCGCAGCGCCGTGGCCCTGGTGCGCCATGCCATCGCGGGCGTCTTTCGCCACCACGGACCGGAAGGGGTGCTGGCACGCACCATCCACGCCGGCAACATGGTGATGTGGGTGGTGGTCCTGCTGGCCGTCTACCTGGTGCTCTACTTCCTGGTCTGACAGCCAGACCCGTTAATTGCGATCGAACGAAAACAGATCGGGGCCGGTGTCGAGACGGCGGCCTTCGCGCAGCAGCTCGGTGAAGTCGCGGGCCAGCAGCGGTGGGCTGAACAGGAAGCCCTGCATCATCTGGCATCCCTTGCCGCGCAGGAACTCGAGCTGATCGGAGGTCTCGACACCCTCGGCGATGACCGTCATCTGGAGGCTGTGGGCCATGCCGATGATGGCCTCGGTGATGGCCACCGCGTCCGGGTTGGTGGTGACGTCGTGGATGAACGAGCGGTCGATCTTCAAGGTCGACGGGTGCAGCCGCTTGAGGTAGCCCAGCGACGAATAGCCGGTGCCGAAGTCGTCCACCGAAATGACCACGCCGAGCTGGCTCAACTCCATGAGAATGGCGTTGGTCTCGTCCAGGTCCTCGATGAAGGCGCTCTCGGTGATCTCGATGCCGAGGTGGGTGGGGGCCAGGGCCGCGTCCTCCAGGGCCTGGACCACCGCCTTCTCCAGCCGGCCGCGCCGGAACTGGCGGCTGGACACGTTGACCGCCACCCGGATCGGCGGCAGGTTGTGATCGCGCCACTCCCGGTTCTGCTGACAGGCCACGTGCAGCAGCCACTCGCCGATGGGCTCGATCAGGCCGCTCTCCTCGGCCAGGGGGACGAACTTCTTGGGCCCGATCAGCCCGGCCGCCGGATGGCGCCAGCGCAGCAGCGCCTCGGCCCCCACCACGGACCCGGAGCGGATGTCGACCACCGGCTGATAGAAGACCTCCAACTGGTCCCGCTCCAGGGCGAACCGCAGGTCGTTGCCGAGGGTCAGGTACTCGGCGGCCCGCGCGTTCATGTCCTGGGTGATGAACTGATACGTGTTGCCGCCGCGCTCCTTGGCCTGCTGCATAGCGGTGTCGGCGTTCTTGAGCAGGCTGTACTGGTCCTCGCCGTCCTCGGGGAACAAGGCGATGCCGACGCTGCCGTAGACGTGGACGTCGGTGTCGGCGACCCGGAATGGACGGCCGAAGGCGCTCAGAATCTCGGACACCACCTCGGTGGTCTGGTAGCGCCCCCCGGGGTTGGACAGCGTGATGGTGAACTCGTCGCCGCCCAGGCGGGCGATGGAGTCCGTGGACCCGATGATGGCGGAAAGGCGCCGCGCCGCCTCGCGCAGCAACTGGTCGCCGGCCTCGTGGCCCAGGGTGTCGTTGACGAACTTGAAGCGGTCCAGGTTGATGATCATCAGCGCCAACTCGTGGTCGTCGCGGCGCGCCCGGGTCAGCGCCCGGCCCAGACGGTCGAAGAACAGGGTCCGGTTGGGCAGCTCGGTGAGGGCGTCGTAGTACTCCTGGCGCAGGATGCGCTCCTCGTAGAACTTGCGCGCGGTGATGTCCTCGCTGACGCCGACGAAGTGGGTCACGGTGTCGTCGGGGGCGCGGATGGGCGAGATGGAGACCGACACCCAGAAGTAGTCGCCGTCCTTCTTGCGGTTGTAGACCTCGCCGTGCCATTCGTTGCCGGCGGTGATGGTCGCCCACAGGTCCTGGTAGGTCTCCGTCGGGGTGAGGCCCGACTTGAGGATGCTGGGTCGGCTGCCGATGGCCTCGCGCGCCGTGTAGCCGGTCACCTCGACGAACTTCGGGTTGACGTATTGGATGACGCCGTCCGTATCGGTGATCACCACCAGGGCAGGGCTTTGCTCGACCGCCCGCGACAGGCGGACCAGCATCTCCTCGGTCTGCCGGCGCTGGGTGATGTCCTCGGCCGTGCCGCGGACCCCTTTGAAACGGCCCGACGTGGGATCGTAGAAGGGCAGTCCGTTGATCAGGAACAGGCGCTTGGCGCCGCTGCGATCCACGGTCTCGTAGTGGCAATCGCGGAACGGCTGGTGCCAGTCGAGCGAGATCGGGTTGCCCTCCGGCGACAGGAACTGGCCCCGGTCGCTGAGGCGCTGGCCGATCATCTCCATGGGGTGCACGCCCAGAACCTCGGACACCCGCTGGGAGACGAAGGTCAGCCGGAACTCGGCATCGCATTCCCAGATCCAGTCGGAGACCAGGCGGGTGATGTCCTCGAGCCGCCGCTCCGCCTCGGCGGCACGGGCCATGGGAGCGTCGCCGCCCGGGGGCTTGCGGGCCGGCGGCGGTCCGTCGTCGCCGCCACCCGGTGTGTGCCCGCTACCCATCGTCCTTGGTGCCCAGCTCGAGGTCGCGGATGGCCGCCAGGTAATCGGCGTCGCGGCGCCATTTGCGCAGCACCTCGTCGGCCGACTCGCGGTTCATGTGTTCGTACAGGGTCATCACCTTGCGCGTCTCGCTGCGCAGGGTATCGGGGCTGGCCGGCCGCGAGCGGCGGCTGATGTTGTAGATCTCGGAGAAGGTGTCTGCATCGAGTCCGATGGCCTTGCAGGCGATGGCCAGGCCCTCGCCGCCAGGCTCGAACAGGATGCGCATGGCCAGGGTGTGGCGCAGCCCCGTCAGGTGGCAGAACATGCCGAGGAACAGGGTCACCTCGCCGTCGCGCAGGGCGCTGACCAGGATGTCGGGGCTCACCATGCCGGCGTGGTCGAGCCGCCGCGCCAGCTCCGTCGCCTTGGGTTGGCCGCTCTGGGAAATGGTCCGCTTCAGTTCGTCGAACGCGGCCTGCTCCAGGAGGTCGTCGACGACCGCCTCGTCCATGGGGAAGTTGTCCACGATGTGCTGGCGCAGGGCGGCCGATACCCAGAAGTACATGCGCTTGGCCAGCTCCGGCTCCAGGTCGCGGCGGTGCAGGATGGGTTCCTGGAAAGTGTCGACCCGTTTCGACTCCTCGACCAGGAACTCCAGGGTGCCATGGGAGATCTGGGCGTTCTGGTTTTCCAACAGGGTGCGGATGACGTTCTCGTGGCCGGTCGCCACCAGGGCGTCGGACACCGCCTCGCTGACCGTCTGGCGGATGGCGATGGCGAGCTGGTGTTCGAGGGTGCGGTTGCGGATGACCTCGATCAGGTCCTCGTCGTGCAGCACCTCGCTCTGGGTGAGCACGGGGTAGGCGACCTCGATGCGGTCGTTGGCAAGGACCCGGATCAGGTCGTGGGGCGCGTCGGGCAGGGTCGCCAGGCGTTCGCCGAGGGCGCGGCGCACCGACATCTCCACGTCGTGGATGACCTTGTGCAGGATGTCGAACATCAGGGCGCGTTCGCGATCGGTCAGCACGTCGCCCCGGCGTTCGAAGAGGTCGGAGACGGTGGCGGCCAACGCCGACCGCCCGGCCTCCGATTTCTCCCGCGCCAGCCGGAAGAGGTATTCCTTGTCGATCCCTCCTGCCATTCCCCCGATCGATCTCTTGGTCAGGCCCCACGGCCGGTGGTCAGGGAGGTGGCCGCGGAAAAAATACAAAAGAAAAGTTGAGCCTTATGCACACCACGACTGAGTAGCGGATCACCTGCTAATAAATCATTGACGAGTAAAACCATGTCAAACGGAACCAAAACCGGAGACGAAAACACCCGTATACAGAGAAGTCTTGATGAAATTTTACACGCGAATTCGGGCCGGTGCCGCCCCGAGCCGGCGTCCATTACCCATTGAAACCGCTCGGTAAATGCGCCGGCGCCGTCGCGACAGGGTGGATCGGGTTGGCCCCTGGCGGCGCCGGTGCGGCCGCGCCCAACGTGGCCGGTCCGTAAGGGGCCGAATTCTTGGACCGCCTTTTCGCAGCGGCAAAACCGAACCCCGATTCGTCCGCCGGACGCTATTTCTTGGTGCCCGGGACCCAGGCCTTGACCGTCACCGGCCGGCCGCTCTGGGTGCGCATGACCTTGGGCTTGACCACCTGCTGCACGGTGGGGGACGAGCGCGCTCGGGCGAAGGAAATGCGCATGGCGTGCAGCGGGATCTCCTCGCCCTTGCCGCGGCGGAAGGCCTGGCGATAGGCCTCCGTCTGCTTGGTGATCCGGGTCAGGTGCTCGACCGAGTGATGGCCGAAGCGGCGCCACACGCCCTGCAGGAAGGCGTCCACCTCGGGCGGCAGGAACAGCTCCACGTCGATGTCGGGGCGGCCGCGGGAGAAGGCGGCGTAGACGTTGGGCTCCATCGGGCCCATTTCGTCGGCCACGAACACCGCCGGCATCATCTTGGTCCCCGCCGTGGCGACGGCATAGTACCCCTGGGCCAGGAACAGCAGCCGCTGCAGCTTCTGGGGCTGCAGGTACTCGTTGTCGGCCAACGCCGTGTCGGCGAACCAGAAGGCGATGTCGAAGGCGGACTTGACGGCGGCGGGCATGGCATCCGGTTCCCGGGCGGCGGCCCCCGACGATCCCGCTGCCGATCCGGTGGTATGGCGACCCATCCATGGATAACAAACCACCGCCCGAAGGGTCAATGTTTCAGGGCGGTTGCGGCATTCGCCGGAGCGGTTGGCATTCAGGTGATGCCGCTCTTCCAGTCCGGGTCCGGGGCGTCGGCGAACAGGGCGCGCAGGCCCTCGCCCCAGTAGCCGCGGAGGGCGTTGAAGTAGGCGTCGCCGTCGTCGATCCGCTGCCGGGTCAGCACCCGCAGCCGGTCGCGTTCGTAGATCAGCAGGTCGATGGGCGGGGCCACGGACAGGTTGGCCTTGATGGTGGAGTCGAAGGACACCAGCGCGCACTTGGCGGCCGGGATCAGGCGCAGCGCGGGGGTCACCACGCGCTCCAGGATGGGCTTGCCGTACTTGGTCTCGCCGATCTGGAAGTAGCAGGTCTCGTCGCCCGCCTCGATGAAATTGCCGGCGGCGTAGATGTGAAACAGCCGCGGCCGTTCGCCGGCGATCTGGCCGCCGACGATCAGCGACGCGTTGACGTCGGCGCCGTGGGCCATCAGGTGGGGGCGGTCCCGGTTGTGCACGTCGCGCAGCGCCGAGCCGAAGATGCGGGCCACCGTGAACATGGAGTCGGCCAAGAGCACGTTGCCCTCGTCCTCACCGGCGGCGGCGGCCCGGTCGATCACGGTGATCACCTCCTGGGTGACGGCCAGGTTGCCGGCCGTCAGCGCGACGATGAGCCGCTCGCCGGGCGCCTCGGTGACGAACATCTTGCGGAACTGGGACACGCTGTCGACGCCGGCGCTGGTGCGCGAGTCGGAGGCGAACACCAAGCCCTCGTGCAGCAGCATGCCAAGGCAATAGGTCATGGCGTCGTCCCCTGCACCGTGCCGTCAGGCCTGCGCCTGGCCCACCTGGACGCGCACCGTGAGGGCCTCGGTGCCGCCCCCCTTGCGCACCCCGCGTACCGGGCAGGCGCCGGCGTAGTCGTGGGCCACGGCCAGGCGCACGTAGGCGTCGGTGGCCGACTGGCCGTTGGACACGTCGAAGGAGATCCAGCCCAGGCCCTCCACGTGGGCCTCGGCCCAGGCGTGGCTGGCCAGGTGCTGCTCGCCGTCGCCGCGCACCAGCACGTAGCCGCTCACGTAGCGGGCCGGCACCCCCAGATCAAGGCAGCAGGCGATGAACAGGTGGGTGTGGTCCTGGCACACGCCGGCGCCGCGGGCCAGGGCGTCGGCGGCCCGGGTGCTGACGTCGGTGTGGCCGGGGCGGTAGGCCACCGCCTCGTTGAGGGCCGCCATCAGGCCGTGCAGGGCGGCGATGCCCCCCTCGTCGGCCAGGCGCTCGTGGAAGGGGGCGGCGAAGGCGGCGATGCCAGGCTCCACCCGGGTGGTCTCGGTCTGGCGCAGGAACATGGGCGGGGGCAGCCCGTCGTCCTCGGCCAGCACGCCGGAGGTATCAATGGTCTCGACCACGCCCCGCACCACCACCGGCACCTCGTCGTGGGGGCCTTCCTGCACCGACACGTGGGCGTGGTTGCCGAAGCCGTCGGTCCACGGGGTCAGCTTGCCCGGCGTGGTCACCGTCCACGACACCGTCGACTGGCAGGCATCGAACCGGGGCGTGAGCCGCAGGTACTGGATGCTGTGGTTGGCCGGCTCGTCGAAACGGTAGTGGGTCTCGTGCTCGATGGTCAGCCTCATGGGGACGGCCTCATGGCACCATCATGAAGTCTTTTTCGATCAGGTTGCTGAACCGGTTGTTGCGCCCCAGGAATTCGTAGAGGTAGCGGTGCAGGCCCGAGCGCAGCACCACGTCGATGGGGCTGGCGCGGATGCGGCCGCGGGTCTCCTTGGCCAGGCGGGCGCAGACGCCGTCGCGCCGCAGGTCCCGGGAGATGGCGCACAGCTCGTCGTAGCAGGCGTGCAGCGAGCGCGGCATGTCGTCGCGCAGGATCAGCATCTCGGCCACCCGCCGCGGCTCGATGTTGCCCCGGTAGATCTCCCGGTAGGCCTTGAAGGCGCTGAACGAGCGCAGCAGGGCGCCCCACCGGTAGTAGTCCTCGGCGGCGACCACCCGCGGGCCCAGCGGCGTCAGCATGTTCCACTTGGCGGCGAGCACCCGCGCCGTGTTGTCGGCCCGCTCGACGAAGGTGCCGAGGCGGGCGAACATGAAGGCGTCACCGCGCCGCATGGTGCCGTAGATCATGCCGCGGAACAGGTGGGAGCGCTCCTTCACCCACTCGAAGAACTCGGCGAAGCCCTGGTCCACGAGGCGCGGATAGGACATGTCCTGGAGGTCGATCCAGGTCTGGTTGATGCCCTGCCACAGCTCCAGCGGCAGCTCCGAGCGGGTGGCCCGGGCGTTGTCGCGGGCGCGGCCGATGCTGTGGGCGATGCTGCCCTCGTTGTCGGCGCTCAGGGCCATGAACTCGATGACCCCGGCCGACGTGATGTCGCCGAAGCGCTCGACGAAGCGCTGCCGGCTGCCGGTCATCCCCAGCGGCGCCTCCCATTCCTTGGGCACCTTGCCATTGACCGACGGCAGCAGGGACATGTTGTAGGACGCCTCGAGGAGGCGGGCGACGTTCTCGGCCCGCTCGAAGTAGCGGGCCATCCAGTAGACGTTGTTGGCGGTTCTGCCGAGCATGGCGTCAGTCCTCCAAGACCCAGGTGTCCTTGGTGCCGCCGCCCTGGGACGAGTTGACCACCAGGGAGCCCTCGCGCAGGGCGACGCGGGTGAGCCCGCCGGGGACGACGGTGGTGGTCTCGCCCGACAGCACGAAGGGCCTGAGGTCCACGTGCCGCGGTGCCACCCCCCGGTCGACGAAGGTGGGGCAGGTGGACAGGCTGAGCGTCGGCTGGGCGACGAAGTCGTCGGGCGCGGCCAGGATGCGCTCGCGGAAGGCGCGGCACTCGTCGCCGGTGCTGGCCGGGCCGACCAGCATGCCGTGGCCGCCGGAGCCGTGGACCTCCTTGACCACCAGCTCCTCCAGGTGGTCGAGAACGTAGGCCCGCTCCTCGGTGTCGCGGAGCTGGTAGGTCGGCACGTTCTTCAGGATCGGCTCCTGGCCCAGGTAGAAGCGCACCATCTCGGGGACGTAGACGTAGATGGCCTTGTCGTCGGCGATGCCGGTGCCCAGGGCGTTGGCCAGGGCGACCCGCCCGTTGCGGTAGGCGGCGACCAGCCCGGGGACCCCGAGGCAGGAGCCGGGCTCGAAGGTCAGCGGGTCGATGAAGGCGTCGTCGACCCGGCGGTAGATGACGTCGACCCGCCGCGGACCCTCCGTGGTGCGCATGAACACCCGGTCGTCCTCGACGAACAGATCCTGGCCCTCCACCAGCTCGACGCCCATCTCGTGGGCCAGGAACACGTGCTCGAAATAGGCGCTGTTGTACTGGCCGGGGGTGAGCACGACGACGGTAGGGTCGGCGGCGCCGGGCGGCGCCGTGGCCACCAGAGCGTCGAGCAGCATCTCCGGGTAGTGGTTGACCGGGGCCACCGCGCTGTCGGCGAACAGCTCCGGAAACAGGCGCATCATGGTCTCGCGGTTCTCCAGCATGTAGGAGACCCCGGACGGCGTGCGCACGTTGTCCTCGAGGACGTAGAACTCCCGTTCCGCCACCCGCACCACGTCGATGCCGGCCACGTGGGCGTACACCGCCCGCGGCAGCGCCAGGCCCAGCATCTCGGGGCGGAAGGCCTGGTTGGTGAGGACCAGGGAGGCGGGGATGCGGCCGGCGCGCAGGATGTCCTGGTCGTGGTAGACGTCGTGGAGGAAGGCGTTGATGGCGCGCACCCGCTGGCACACGCCCTCGGACAGCAGTCGCCATTCCTCGGCGTCGAGGATGCGGGGGATGATGTCGAAGGGGATTTGTCGTTCGGTATCAGAGTCTTCGGCGTAGACGCTGAAGGTGATTCCCAGGCGCCGGAAGATGAGGTCGGCCTGGCGGCTCTTGTGCTGAAGCAGGTCGGTGGACCGGTCGGCCAGCCACGCGGCGTAGGCCCGATAGGCCTCGCGCACGCCGCCGTCCGGCGCGCGCATCTCATTGAACGGTTCGGGACGGCCCGGTTCCGGCTGGGGCAGGTTCATCGCGGGAGAGTCCGGCTATGACCACCAAGACCGGATACCTAAGCAACGGTCATGCCAGTCCCGGAAGCCAGGCAATCCGCGGGGTTCGGGCGATTGGGGCCTGCTGTATCTGCCTAATTTGTAATCAGCACCATATCACCGCCCAATAAATAGGCATATCGGTGGGGCGCGGTGGCCTCCTGTCCTTGCGTGGCGCCTGTGCCGCCCCTACTGTCCGCTAGAGGAGCGGTGCCCATGAACCTGACCGGCCAACGACGGATCCCGGCACCCCGCGACGCGGTGTGGCAGGCCCTCAACGACCCCGAGGTGCTGCGCGCCTGCGTGCCCGGGTGCACGGCGCTGGAACGGACCTCGGACACGGCCTTCGCCGCTCGGGTGGAGACCAGGGTGGGGCCGGTCAAGGCGGCCCTGCAGGGCACGGTGACCCTGTCCGATGCCGACCGGCCGCGGCACTGCCGGCTCGCCGGTGAAGGCCGAGGGGCCGCCGGGTTCGCCCGCGGCGAGGCGTCCGTGACCCTCACCGAGGACGGCGCCGGGACGACCGTCGACTACACGGCCACCGCCCAGGTGGGCGGCCGCCTGGCACAGGTGGGGGCGCGGCTCATCGACGGCGCGGCCCGCAAGCTGGCCGATGACTTCTTCGCGGCCTTCGCCGATGCCGTGGCGCCCGCCGCGGAGTCGCCGGCGCCACCCGGCACCGCCATGGCCGGGGCGACGGCCGGGGGCGGCCTCGCCCCGCCGGTGTGGGCCGCCGGACTGATCGGCGCCGTCGGCGTGCTGTGGCTGGTGTTCGGACTGTGAGCCGGTGACATGACCGTCGACATCCGCCTCACCGTCAACGGCGCGCCGGTCCACGCCGCGGTCGACGCCGCCGTCCTGCTGGTCGACCTGCTGCGCGAGCACCTGGGCCTGACCGGCACCCATGTGGGCTGCGAGACCGGCCACTGCGGCGCCTGCACGGTGGAGTTGGACGGCCGGGCGGTGAAGGCGTGCACGGTGCTGGCCGTGCAGGCCGAGGGCGCGTCCGTCACCACCATCGAGGGGCTGGGCGACCCCGACGCCCTGGACCCGGTGCAGGCGGCCTTCCGCGAGCACCACGGTCTGCAATGCGGTTTCTGCACCCCCGGCATGGTGATGGCGGCCCGCGAGCTGCTGCGGCGCCACCCGGCGCCGTCGGACGAGGACATCCGCCGCGGCCTCGACGGCAACCTGTGCCGCTGCACCGGCTACCACAACATCGTCGCCGCGGTGCGCGCCGCAGCAGCCGACCTCGGCCGCGATGGGCAGGGCCCATGACCGGCCTCCGCTACCACCGGCCGGACAGCCTGACGGCGGCCGCCGAGTTGTTCGCCGCCGGCGACGATCCCCGCTACCTGGCCGGCGGTCAGACCCTGGTGCCGGTGCTGCGGCTGCGCCTGGACGCCCCGTCGGACCTCATCGATCTGGCCGGCATCGACGGCCTCGTCGGCATCAGCGGCGATCGCCGCGAGATCGTGGTCGGCGCCATGACTCCCCACGGCATCGTTGCCAACGATGCGTTGGTCCGTGAGCACATCCCGGCCCTGGCGGGCCTGGCCGGCGCCATCGGCGATCCGCAGGTGCGCAACCGCGGCACCATCGGCGGCTCGCTCGCCAACAGCGACCCGGCAGCCGATTGGCCGGCGGCGGTGCTGGGCTTGGGGGCCACGGTGCACACGGACCGCCGCGCCATCGCCGCCGACGATTTCTTCACCGGCCTGTTCGAGACCGCCCTGGAGACCGGCGAGATCATCGCCCGGATCGTCTTCCCGGTGCCGCGCCGGGCCGGCTATGCCCGCGTGCCGGCGCCCGCCTCGGGCTTCCCCCTGGCAGCCGTGTTCGCCGCCGAGACGGCGGGCGGGCCGCGGCTGGCGGTGACCGGGGCCGGGCCCTGCGTCTTCCGCCTGACCGAATGGGAGGAGGCGCTGTCCGGCGGCTTCGATGCCGGCCGCCTGGCCGGCCTCGCGTTGGCAGCCGACGGCCTCAACCACGACCACCACGCCAGCGCCGCCTACCGGGCCCATCTGGTGGCGGTCATGGCGCGTCGGGCGGTCGCGGGAGCGGCGCCGTCATGAGCGAGCGCGACCAGGTGCTGGAACAGGCGGCCGAGTGGCTGGCCGCCGGCCGCGGCGTGGCCCTGGCCACGGTGGTCGGCACCTGGGGGTCGTCGCCGCGGCCACCGGGGAGCCTGCTGGCGGCGGCCGACGACGGCGCCTTCGTCGGCTCCGTGTCCGGCGGCTGCATCGAAGGGGCGGTGGTGCGCGAGGCCCTCGACGTGATCGCCGAGGGCGGGGTCAAGCTCATGGACTTCGGGGTCACCGACGAGAGTGCCTGGCAGGCCGGCCTGGCCTGCGGCGGCGAGATGCGGGTGCTGCTGGAGAAGGCCGACAAGCCCGACCTCTTGCGGACCCTGGTGACGGACCGGCCGGTGGCCCTGGCCACCCACCTGGACAGCGGCCATTCCGCTCTTGTCAGCGAAGCGGGTGCCAGCGGCGACCTGGCCCTCGACGACGACGCCCTGGCCCAGGTGCGCCGCGCGTTGCACGAGGACCGGGGAACCACCCTCGAGACCGAGGCCGGCGCGGTGTGGGTCAACGTCTTCAACCCGCCGCTCAGGCTGTTCGTCATCGGTGCCGTGCATGTGGCCCAGACCCTGGCGCCCATGGCGACCCTGGCCGGGTTCCGGGTTACCGTCGTCGATCCGCGCCGCGCCTTCGCGACCGAACAGCGCTTTCCCGGCGTCACCCTGGCCACGGCCTGGCCCGACGAGGTGCTCACCGACCTGGACTCGCGGAGCGCCGTGGTCACCCTGGTCCACGACCCCAAGGTCGACGACGTGGCCCTGGAGGCGGCCATGCGCTCGCCGGCGTTCTACATCGGCGCCCTGGGCAGCCGGCGCACCCACGCGCGGCGCCTCGACCGCCTGCGCGCGCGCGGCTTCGCCGACGCGGACCTGGCCCGCATCCGCGGCCCGGTGGGCCTCGACCTGGGCGGGCGCAAGGCGCCCGAGATCGCGGTGGCCATCCTCGCCCAGGCGGTCGCCGCGCGCTACGGCCGGGAGCCGGGGTGAGCTCCCGTCGCCCCGCGGTGGCCGCCATCGTCCTCGCCGCCGGCCAGTCCCGGCGCATGGCCGGGGTCAACAAGCTGACCCTGCCGGTGGATGGCGTGCCGCTGGTCGCCCGCGTCGTCGATGCAGCCCTGGCGTCGCAGGCCGATCCGGTCCTGGTGGTCACCGGGTTCGACGGCGACGCCGTGCGCCGGGCCCTGGCCGGGCGCCCGGTGGGGTTCATCGACAACCCGGCCTATGCGGACGGCATGAGCACGTCCCTCAGGTGCGGCCTCGCGGCGTTGCCGGCCGATGCCGACGGCGTCGTCGTCTGCCTGGCCGACATGCCGCGCTTGACGACGGCCGTCATCGACCGTTTGCTGGCGGCGTTCGACCCGGCCGGCGGCACCGCCGCCTGCGTTCCCGCTTACCGGGGGCGGCGCGGCAATCCGGTGCTGCTGGCGCGGAGCCTGTTCGCCGGCGCCGCGGCCATCGCGGGCGACCGGGGCGCCCGCGACGTGGTGTCCGCGGCCGGCGATGCGGTGGTGGTGGTCGACTGGGACGACGATTCGGTGGTCTTCGACGTGGACGCGCCGGGCGACCTGGAGGGGGCGGGGTGAGCGACCAGCGGCACGAGGACATGCGCTACAACGAGCGCATCCTGGCCCTGTCGGATGCCGGCACCGGCCGCGGCCGTCTCGACCGTCCCCACGGCACCGCGTCGGCCGACAACCCCTACTGCGCGGACCACGTCAGCGTGGACGTCACCGTCCGCGACGGGGCGGTGACGGCGCTGGCCCACCGGGTCCGCGGCTGCATCCTCTGCGAGGCGGTGGCGAGCGTCATCGGCGCCGCCGCGGTGGGCCGGTCGGCGGAGGACCTGGGCCAGGTGTATACGGAGTTGTTCCACATGCTCGCGGCGGAGGGACCAGCCCCAGGCGGCGCGTGGGCCGACCTGGAGGCGTTCGTGGCGGTGCGCCCCCACAGGAGCCGCCACGACTGCGTGCTGCTGCCCTTCGAGGCCCTGCTGGAGGCCCTCGAGCAGGCCAACCGGCGCCGGTGAACGGCGGGACTGCCGACAGCCCATGAAAAAAGCGCCCGATGGGCGCTCCCACGGACCGCTCAGGCGTGCGTTCAGAGCGCGAAGCTGACCGAGCTGCCGCGCGCCACCAGGGCGCCACTCACCACCTTGGCGTTGGTCTCGTAGGTGTTGATGGCCTTCGACAGCAGGCTGGCCGAGGTCCGCGGCCGCACGGCGTCCACGGTGCTGGCGCCGGCCCCGTCCACCTCGAACACGGCGGCGAAGGTCTGGGTGGCGGACTCGAACAGGGCCGGCCGGGGCGTCGTCGGCCGGTGCTGCTTGTCGCCGGACAGGCGGCCTTCGTATCCCTGGAAGAGGAACGCCGAATCGTTGAACGCCACGCCGACCTTGGCGCTCAGCTCCTCGACCGGCGTGCGCTCCACGGTCGCGACGTTGCGGGTGCCTGCCGGGATGCGGCTGGCAGCCGCCGGCGCGGGGACCGGGCCTGCTTTGGCAACCTGTGCCATGAACCAAATTTACCCAACCCGACACGCCCATCAACGCACGCACTGCACCTTGATAGACGTATACATGGTTAATGATAGGTCAATTCGGCGGAAAGTCAAGGTTTCCGGCAACCCTCGGCGGGCCCGGACAAGGCCTCAAACCAGCAGGTCGACGGGGTTCTCGATGCTTTTCAGCACACCGAGGATGCGCTGGGTGCGCGCCACTACGTCCTGGTCGTCGCCGTTGTGCTCTTGCTCGAACGCGAGGCGGTCCTCCCACACGGCGATCAGGTCGCGGGGGCGGTCCGGATCGGCCCGCTCGCCGGTGAGCACGCCGGTGGTCTTGTCGTAGTCGGGATGGAGCTCGGGCTGGAACGCCAGCATGGCGTACTCCTCGTCCGACAGCACGCCGGCCACGTAGAGGTCGTAGCCCAGGTCGGGCATCCGGCGCGGTGGCAGGGACCGCACGTCGTAGCCGGCGGTGAGCTCCTGAAGGGCGGTGCGGCGTAGGGGGCCGACCGGCTCGATGGGGGCCACGGCCGGTTTCGGATCCGGCGGCGCCGGCACGCCGGGTTGAACCTGCGAGGTGGAGATGATCACCGCCTCGGGTCGGGAGGTATCGGGCCTGGCGGGCTCCGCGCGGGCTGCGGCGTCGGGCCGGGGCGGTTCCGGTCTCACCGGTTCGGCGGTCTTGGCAGCTTGGCGCGGCGCGGCCTCGCGCGCGAACAACAGGGACAAAATCTTCACAACCGACCCCCTCGGCCGAATCTCGCCGACGGCCGCCCTCCCCAGGGCCCGTCGGTACTCGGATAAGCCCGGCTGCGGCCGGACTCCGAAGACTGTGCGCCCCTGCCTTGCGCCCCCGCACGCGGACCCTGAAAACTTAGCCCAATCCGCGGTGCGAGGAAAGCCCGCAAAAACCTCCGGGTGTTAGGCGGCCCGCGCCTTCCGGCGGCCGGCGCGGCGTCGACGGGTCAGGGAGTCAGCATAAGCCTTTGTGTCGCCGGGGCGTCACCGCGCGTCGGGCCGCGACGGGGGGCCGCCGCCATGCCCCAGGCTGTGGCGGTCCACGGCCACCGCCTTGAGCAGGGCGAACACGGGCCGGCCCGGGGCCAGGTTCAATTCGGCAAGGGAGCGCCGCGTGATGCGGGCGATCAGCGGCTGCCCCACGTCCAGCAGGACGTCCACCTGTGGTCCCGGGCCGGTCTCGATCTCGCGCACCACGCCGGGGAACACGTTGAGCACGCTGGTGCCGGTGGGGCGGCTCAGGCTCAGGGCCACGTCGCGAGCCCGCACCCGCACCCGCAGGCGGGTTCCCTCCGGCAGGCCGAGCCGCGGCACCAGCAGGCGGTGGCCGGCGAACGCCAGCTCGGTGAGGTCGAACGCCCGGTCCTCGCCGGCCACCGTCGCGGTGAGCACGGCGCCGGCCTCGTAGCGGCCGGTGAGGGGGCGCAGGTCCAGCCGGCTCATGATGTCCTCGACGCCGCCCGCGGCCACCGTGCGGCCGTCGGACAGCAGCACCAGGGTGTCGGCCAGGCGCACCACCTCGTCCACGGCATGGCTGACGTAGACCACGGGCAGCCGCAGCACGTCCCGCAGGCGCTCGATGAAGGGCAGGATCTCGTTCTTGCGCGGCGCGTCGAGGGAGGCCAGCGGCTCGTCCATGAGCAGCAGGCGCGGGCTGGCCAGCAGAGCGCGGCCGATGGCCACCCGCTGCTTCTCGCCGCCGGACAAACTGCGCGGACGGCGGTCGAGCAGGGGCTCCAGGTCGAGCAGCCGGACCACCTGGTCGAAGTCCTGGTGGCGGTCGGCGGGCCGCACACGGCGCATGCCGAAGGTCAGGTTGCCGCGGACGCTGAGGTGGGGAAACAGCCGTCCCTCCTGGAACACGTAGCCGAGGCGCCGGTGCTCCGGCGGCAGGTCGATGCCGCCGGCGGCGTCGAACAGCACGGTGCCGTCCACGGCGATGCGCCCGTCGTCGGGCCGGTCGAGGCCGGCCAGGAGGTTGACCAGCGTCGTCTTGCCCGATCCCGAGCGCCCGAACAGGGCGGTCACGCCCCCCTCGGCCTCGAAGCGGGCGTCGAGGCGGAAGTCCCCGAAACGGCGGCGCACGTCGACGGCGAGCATGGGCTCAGCCCTCCAGGCGGGCGGCGATGCGCCGGGCCAGCAGCTCCGAGGCCACCAGCGCCGCCATGGCCAGCACGACGGAGATGATCACCAAGCGCGCCGCCCCGGCCTCGCCGCCCGGCGTCTGAACCAGCGAAAACAGGGCCAGCGGCAGGGTGCGGGTCTCGCCGGGGATGTTGGAGACGAAGGTGATGGTGGCGCCGAACTCGCCCAAGCTGCGGGCGAAGGCGAGGATGGTGCCGGTGAGGATGCCGGGCGCGCACAACGGCAGGGTGACGGTGACGAACACCCGCACCGGCCCGGCGCCGAGGGTCCGGGCCGCCTGCTCCAGGCGCCGGTCCACCGCCTCCAGGGACAGGCGGATGGCCCGCACCATGAGGGGAAAGGCCATCACCGCCGCGGCCACCGCCGCCCCCTTCCAGGTGAAGGCGACGGTGACGCCGAAGACGTCGTAGAGCCAGGCGCCGAGGGGGCCGCGCCGCCCCAGCAGCACCAGCAGCAGGTAGCCGACCACCACCGGCGGCAGGATCAGGGGCAGATGGACCACGCCGTTGAGCAGGCTGCGGCCGGGAAAGCGGCGGCGGGCCAGCAGCCAGGCGACCAGCACCCCGAAGGGCAGGCTGAAGATGACCGCCGCCACGGCCACCCGCAGACTCAGGGCCAGGGCCTCGGCCTCCAGGGGGGTCAGGCTCCACATGGTGCGCTAGCGGCGGTCCACGGCGGCGAACCCGTGGCGGGCGAACAGGTCGGTGGCCGCGGGCGAGCCCAGGAACTCCATGAACGCCATCACCTCCGGCCGGGCGCGGCCGGCGACCACGGCGACCACGTAGGCGATGGGCGGATGGCTGTCGGCGGGGAAGACCCCGGCCACCCGGACCCGCCCGCTGACGGCGGCGTCGGTGGCATAGACGATGCCGGCGGCGGCCTCGCCCCGCTCGACCATGGTGAGGGCGGCGCGCACGTCGGGCATGGCGGCGATGCGCCGGGACACCTGGGGCCAGGCGCCGAGACGCTCCAGGGCCGCCTTGCCGTACATGCCCGCCGGCACGTGGTTTGGATCGCCCATGGCCATCCGGCCGGCGCCGAGGGGGCCGGCCAGGTCGATGCCGGGGCCGATGTCGACCGTCAGGCTGCTGTCGGCGGGGACGACGAGGATGAGACGGTTGCCGACCAGAACCCGCCGCGTGGCCGGCTCGATGGCGCCGCGCGCCTCCAGGTAGTCGGCCCATCGCGGGTCGGCGGCCAGATAGACGTCGGCCGGCGCACCGGCGGCGATCTGTTTGGCCAGGGTCGAGGAGGCGGCGAAGGCGGCGCGCGCGGTGCCCAGTCCGCGGGCGGCGAACAGGGCGGCGGCCTCCTCCACGGCGATGGCGGTGCTGGCGGCGGCAAAGACCAGCACCTCGGCGTGTGCGGTTGCCGACCCGAACGTCAGACATGCGGCGACGACGGAAGCGAACCGCCGGCCGGCGCGGCGCGAACGGTCCCGGCGGTGGCGATGTCGGCCCATGCGCGGTCCCCCCGATGGCGTCACCGTTATATACTACGAAATATAACGCAGCGGCAACCGCACGGCCCACGGCCGCCGATCGGAGGCATTGGGGACCGGGCGCCGGCGGTCGGGAATTCTTTGACGGGGTTCGCGGTGACTCGGTACTGTCGCCGTTCACCGATGCGGCGGTGCAGGGCCAGGGAGACGGGGAGACGGTGAGAGGCGCGGCGAAATCGGACCGGGAACGGCGGCGGCACCCGCGGGTGCGCGAGCCGGCCATCTACGTTGCCGTCGGCGACCGCACCTACGACAGCGTGTCGTGGAGCATGGGCGGCATCCTGATCAATGGTTACGACGGCACCTTGTCGGCCGGCTCCCTGTTGACCATTACCGCCATCGGCGGCGAACGGGACGACCTGACCGACGTCGAGGTTCGTTCGCGGGTGGTGCGCGGCGATTCCGGGCAGCTCGTGGTCAGCTTCCTCGACATCGACGAGCGGGCCTACAACGTCCTGCGATCGCTCATGGAACGCAAGATGCAGGTGCTGCGGGAAGGCTGAACCGGCGCGCCTTCGAACGACTCGCGAAGCGCCGTGATGGCGCGCCGGAAAGCCCGCGCGGCGTTGAGCGCCACCGCCTCCGCATGAGATGGCCCGGAGGGTCATTTCATTGGCGCGGCGGTACGAGATCCCCTTCAGCCGGCATCCTTCTGTTCGTTTTCCTGTTCATTGCCGGCCTCGCGCCGGTCGGGGCCGCGGTAGCGCGGGTCGTCCTGCCGCCTCCGGTCGGGACCGAAGTAGGTCGGCGTGCGGACGAAGGGGCGCGGGCGCTGGATGACGCTGACGATGCGGGTGTAGAGACGGGTGGCGGACACCGGCTTGGCCAGGAACTCGGTGATGCCGGCGTCCCGCGCCCGGGTGACGCGCACCATCTCGGTGTGCCCGCTGAGCATGATGACGGGCAAGTAGGGATTGGGGCTTTCGGGGCTGGTGCGCACGGACCGGGTGAACTCGATGCCGTCCACCGGCGTCATCTCCCAGTCGACGATGACGATATCCACCGGCGAGGCAGCCAGAACGGCTAGGGCGTCGGCACCGTTGGCCGCCTCCTCCATGTGGCGGGCGCCGAGGGCGCGCAGGGTCCGCTTGACGATAACCCGCATGTTCGGGTTGTCGTCGACGATCAGGAAGCTGACATCTTCCAGGTTGAAGGCCGGTAGGTCCATGGCGGGTCCGGGGTCCCCTGATCGGTCACGGCCACGTCGAGGGGCCCGCCGCGCCGGGGCCCGAGGGGGCATTTTAGATCAACTCGCGGTGTTTTTGGCTAGGCGTTCGGCGCGCCGGCGGCGCCACGATGGCGAATCGGTGGCGGGAGTCGGTCATTCCTGACCATCGGAAAGGCTGGCCAGCGTCGGGATTCTTGACAGTTCGGCTGCCGGCATGGCCCGGTCCCCTGGGCCAACGCCTTGGCACGCAAAGAAACGTTGACGGTGGCGCAATTTTTGCTTGTAAATCCGCTGATCGCAGGTGGCGCCGTGGGAATCGGGGACATAGGCTTTTCGCGGCGCCTCGAGATCGGTCTTCAGGGACGGTCACGTCCCGTCTATGAATGGAACGTCATCGGGCATTGGTCGGACGGGAACCGGCCACCAGGCAGGGGGAAATAGGATGAAACGAGGGATCTCGATGATCGTCGGGGCCGTGATGGCCGTCGGCGTCCTGATGGCGCCGGTCACACCGGCGTGGGCATTGCCCAACACATACACCACGGTTTACGCCTTCGGGGACAGCCTGTCCGACAGCGGCAACGTCTTCGCCCTGAGCGGCGGCACGATACCGCCTCCGGCCGTCTATGCACCCGGGCAGTTCTCCGACGGGCCGAACTGGATCGACCAGTTGACCGGGAGCATGCCCGCCGCAGCGATCACCCCGATCCTTGCCGGCCCTCCACCGGCCCCGCCGGCCAGCCTGAACTTCTCCTTCGGCGGCGCCAGCTCCTTCGGCAATCTCACACCCGGGCCGGTGCCGGCACCCGTCCCCGGCCTGCTCACCGACCCGGCGGGCTTCGGATTACTGCCCTTGCCCGGCCTGAGCGGCGTGCCGACGAGCCAGGTGGACTTGTTCAAGAGCGCGGTCGGATCGATTCCGGGCGTCGCCTCGTCCACCACCCTGTTTTCGATCTACTCCGGCGCCAACGACTACCTGCTGGGTGTTCTCGACCCCTCGACCGGGGTCCCGGCCCCCGACCCGAGCGTTACGGTCGGCAATATCGTCGCCACCATCGAGGAGCTCCACGATCTCGGTGCCCGCGAGTTCGTGATCCCCAACCTGCCGGACCTGGGCATGGTCCCGCTCGTCGCGGAACTGGATGCCTTGGGCCCTCCCGGACTTGCAGGGATCATGACCGGACTGACGGACGCCCACAACGCTCTCCTGCTGGGCGCCCTGATGAGCCTCCACCACTCGCTGCCGGAGGCCAACTTCTACATGCCGGACGTTCACGCCCTGGCCCACGAATTGGCAGCCCATGATGCCGAGTACAGCACCCCGGGGCCGGCCGCCGGCTGCCTGCCGGGCACCCCGTTTTCCGATATCTCGCATCCTCTGTTCACGCCCTGCGACCCCACGGGCCCCGCGCGGGCGTTCTACGACGAGCAGCACCCGAGCGCCGCGGTGCACGGGCAGATTGCCGAGACCGCGCTGGCCACCGCCGCCATCCCCGAGCCGGCCAGCTTGGCGGTCTTCGTGTTCGGGTTGGCCGCTCTGGTGCTGTTTGGCCGCCGCCGCGTCACCGCTCGGGCGTGACCGGCGGCCCCTCGGCGGCGGCGCCGAGGAACGCCTTGAGGGTCGCCTCGACGGCGTCCCGGCCCAGGTCGCGGGTGATCAGAACGATCTGCGACCGGCGGTCGGGCCCGGGCCAGTCGGGCAGGGCGACGGGGGGGTGGAACACGTGCTGGACGCCGTGCACGGCGACCGGCCGGTCCTCGTCCGCGACGTTGAGGATGCCTTTGACGCGCAGCACGTTCTCGCCGCGCGTGGCCAGCAGCATTTCCAGCCAGATGACGAAACCCTGCCACGGCACCGGTTCGTCGAGGGTCAGGCAGAAGGCGGCGATACGGTCGTCGTGGCGGTTGCGGTCGAGATGGTCGTGGTCGTGCCCGTGCCCATGGTCGTGCCCCTCGTGGGGGGCTTCGTAGGCCTCGGCGCGCAGCCAGTCCTGCACCTGCGGTGTCTTGGTGCGGGGGTTGAAGAGGGCCGAGTCCAGGATGGCGTCGGGCGCCACGTCCCCGTGGTCGGCCACGATCACCGGCGCCGCCGGGTTGAGGTGATGCAGACGATCCCGCAGGTCGGCGATCCGCGCGCCGTCGGCCAGGTCGGTCTTGGTGAGCACGAGGCGGTCGGCCACCGCGGCCTGCTTGACCGATTCCGGGTGGTCGTCGAGTTGGCCCGCCCCGTGCACCGCGTCCACGGTGGTGACGATGCCGTCGAGGCGGTATCGCGCGCCGATCAGGGGGTCGGTCATCAGGGTATGGATGACTGGCGCCGGGTCGGCCAGGCCCGTCGTCTCGATGGCCACCCGCCGGAACTCGGGCACCTCGCCCTTGACCCGCTTGAGGAACAGGTCGCGCAGCGAGTCCACCAGGTCGCCGCGCACGGTGCAGCACAGGCAGCCGGCGTTGAGCAGGACCACCGACTCGTCGATGCGGCGGACCAGCAGGTGGTCCAGGCCTATCTCGCCGAACTCGTTGATCAGGACCGCCGTCTCGTCCATGCCGGGATGGGCGAGCAGGCGGTTCAGGAGCGTGGTCTTGCCGCTGCCCAGGAAACCGGTGAGGACGGTCACCGGGATCGCCGCGGCGGCCTCCGCCCGCAGGTCCCGGTCGTCGCTCACCCGTAGAGGTCCGCCGGGTCGATCTCCACGTCGGCGATGACGGCGGGGGCGCCGTCGCGGATGGCGTTGAAGAAGCAGTTGTGGCGGCCGGTGTGGCAGGCCACGCCCTTCTGGTCCACCAGAAGCAGCAGGGTGTCACCGTCGCAATCCCAGCGGAAGTCGACCAGGGTCTGCACCTGGCCCGAGGTCTCCCCCTTGCGCCACAGCTTGCCCCGCGAGCGCGACCAGTAGCAGACGACGCCGGTGCGCAGGGTCTCGGCGATGGACTCCCGGTTCATCCACGCCATCATCAGCACCTCGCCGCTGTCGTGCTGCTGGGCGATGGCCGGGACCAGGCCGTCGCCGGTGTACTTCAAGGCATCGGTCACCGCCGGGGCGGCGGCGCTGAGATCGGTCATGTCGGGGTCTCCGTCGCGTTGCGGACGTCCATACAACGGCCTTGGCGCCGCTCCTGTCAACCGCCGCCCAGGCACGCCACCAGGGCCTCGGCGTTGCGCCGCATGAGGGCGAAATAGAGGTCCGGTCCCGGAGCGAGGCCGGCGCCGAGGGGGTCGAGGACGGCGATCCGCGCCCCCGTCCCCTCGATCACGGTCTCCGCCAGCTTGGGCGCGAACTGGGGCTCGCGGAACACGCAGGCGGCGCTCAAAGAGCGGATCTTGTCCTTCAGCTCGCCTAGCCGCCGGGCGCCCGGCGCCCGCTCCGGACTGACGCTGACCGAGCCCACGGCGCGCAGCCCGTAGGCGCGCTCCATGTACTGGTAGGCGTCGTGGAAGACGACGAAGGGGATGGCGCGGACTGGGGTCAACGCGACGTCGAGTTCCCGATCGAGGGCCGCCAGCCGCCGGCCCAGGGCCGCGCCGTTGCGACGGTAGGTCTCGGCATGGGCGGGGTCGACGGCGCTCAGGGTGGCCATGATGGCCACCACCATGTCGGCGGCGGTGCGCGGGTCGAGCCAGGTGTGGGGGTCGGCACCCTCGTGCTCCTCGTGGTGCTCGCCCGCCTCATGGTCCTCGTGCTCATCGTGGTCTTCGTGCCCGTGTTCGTGGCCCTCCCACGGACCGGTTTCGCGGAAGGGCAGGGCGTGCACGCCCTCGGCCTCCAGCAGGGCCACGGTGCGGGCTCGACCGGCCAGGGATTCCAGCGGCTTCTCGAGGAACGTCTCCAGCGAATGGCCGATCCAGAACACCACCTCGGCCTCGGCCAAGCGCTTGGCGTCGGACGGTCGCAGGGCGTAGGTGTGAGGCGACGCGCCGCCGGGGACCAGCAGGGCCGGCTCCCCGACCCCCTGCATGACCCCGGCGACCAGGGAATGCACGGGCGGGATGGTGGCGACCACGTCAGGGGCGGCCACGGCCGGGCCGGCCGTCGCCGCAAGGCCGGCAGCGGTCACGAGGGCGAGACAGGTACGCGACAGACGTGGCGGCATGGGCAGGCTCCATGGAAGGCGTTGGCAGCGGGCGGAATGTTATAATATAACATTTCCAGGTCAAGAGTGGTTCACAGTCATGAGTCCCACGCGCGCACCGAAACAGACGACTCACCGGGGCACCGGGTTCCTGGCGCGCGGGCACGACCACCGCCGCTGCGTGGACGCCGCCCTGAGCCGCGCCGAGGACCTGTGTGCGGCCCGAAGCGTACGCCTGACCGGGCTGCGCCGTCGGGTGCTGGAACTGATCTGGGGCAGCCACAAGCCGCTGGGTGCCTACCAGATCCTCGAGGCACTGCGCGGCGAGCGGCCGGGGGCGGCGCCACCCACCGTCTACCGTGCCGTGGAGTTCCTGGTGGCGCAGGGGTTGGTGCACCGCATCGAGAGCCTCAACGCTTTCGTCGGCTGCGCCCATCCGGGTGAGTCCCACGTCAGCCAGCTCCTGATCTGCCGGGCCTGCGGCGAAGCCGCGGAGATCGCCGATCCCCGCCTCGCCGACACCATGGACCGCATCACCGCCGATGCCGGTTTCCTGGCCCACCGCCATGCGGTGGAGGCGGTTGGTCTCTGCCGGCGTTGCCAGATCGGCGCCGATCCGGAGTAGGGGCGCCATGGCATCACACCGGCACGATGGCAAAGTCCTCGCCAGCGCCGAGCACGTTCGGGTGCGTCTGGGCGGCCGCTTGGTTCTCGACAACGTGGGCGTCGAGGTGCGCGGCAACGAGGTGGTTACTTTGATCGGGCCCAACGGCTCCGGCAAGACGACGCTGGTGCGGGTCCTGTTGGGCCTGCTGCGCCCGGACGCGGGCGCGGTCTCCCTGGAGCCCAGGCTCCGTATCGGCTACATGCCGCAGCGGTTGCACGTGGACCCGGCCCTGCCGTTGACGGTGCGGCGGTTCCTGGATCTGGGGCTCCACGGCCGGAACGATCGACAACGCCTCGATGAGGTCCTGGGCGAGGTGGGGGCGGGCCACGTGCTCGACGCGCCCTTCCAGTCGGTGTCGGGCGGCGAGGCGCAGCGGGTGATGCTGGCGCGGGCCCTGCTGCGCGATCCCGACCTGCTGGTCCTCGACGAGCCGGTGCAGGGGGTGGACGTGGCCGGCCAGGCCGAGCTCTACCGCCTCATCGCCGGTATCCGCGAGCGCCGCGGCTGCGGCGTCCTGATGGTGTCCCACGACCTCCACCTGGTGATGGCTGCCACCGACCACGTGGTCTGCCTCAACACCCACGTGTGCTGCGCCGGCCATCCCGAGTCGGTGAGCCGCGACCCGGCCTTCGTCGGCCTGTTCGGGAGCCAGGTGGCGTCGTCCCTCGCCGTCTACCACCACCACCACGACCACCGCCACGCCCTCGACGGCCACGTGGTCCCTCTGCCCCAGCCGGGCGACCGCAGGGAGGCGGCCGGCGATGGATGACTTCCTGGTACGCGCCGTCCTGTGCGGCCTTGGCGTCGCCGCGGTCGCCGGGCCACTGGGCGTGTTCGTGGTGTGGCGGCGCATGGCCTTCTTCGGCGGCACCCTCGGTCATTCGGCCCTGCTCGGCGTGGCGGCGGGGCTGCTGTTGGGCCTCGATACGACGGTCGGCGTGGTCGCCGTCTGTGTCGCCGTGGCCCTGATGCTGGTCGCCATGGAGGGGCGGCTGCGGCTGGGCGGCGACACCCTCTTGGGGATCCTCGCCCATGCCACCCTGGCCCTGGGGCTGGTCGTCATGGCCTTCCTGACCACGGTCCGCGTCGACCTGATGTCCTATCTGTTCGGCGACATCCTGGCCGTGACCCCGGCCGACGTCATGTGGGTGATGGCCGGCGGGGTCGTGGTGCTGGCCGCGCTGGCCGCCCTGTGGCGGCCGCTGCTGGCGGTCACCGTGCACGCGGAGCTGGCGATGGTGGAGGGGGTTCCGGTGCGCACCGTCAACACCGCCCTGATGCTGCTGCTGGCCGTCGTCGTGGCCCTGGCTATCAAGGTGGTGGGGGTCCTGCTTGTGGTGTCGCTGCTGGTCATCCCGGCGGCGGCGGCGCGGCGTTTCTCGCCCACGCCCGAGCGCATGGCGCTGCTGGCGGCCGTGGCCGGCTGCCTGTCGGTGGCCGGAGGATTAGCCGGCTCGCTGGCCTGGGACACCCCGGCCGGCCCGTCCATCGTGGTGGCTGCGGCGGCCCTGTTTGCCGTCAGCGCCCTGTGGCCCGGTCGGGCGCCGGCATGACGGCTGAGGGAGCGGCTCAGACCCGGCGGCGGGCGAAGCCCAGCCCGGCGAGGCCGAACGCGAGCAATGCCAGGGTGCCCGGCTCCGGGACATCCGAAGCGGGGGCTTCGTTGTTGAAGGGCTCGAAGACGTCGTTCTGGCTCAGCAGGGTATAGTCGTCCGGGTCCAGCTCGATACCGTTCTCGTCGACCACCCGGACGTCGTCCAGGTCGATGGACCCGAAGTAGTCCACGAGGCCATCGGCGGCCTCGCCAAAGGAGGTCAGCGACAGGGGCAGGTAGGTGCCGCTGCGGACCAGGCCGTCGGGGCCCAGGATGGCGTCGGTGGAGAGCGTGATGGTGTCGTCGAATGTGATCCGGGCGACCACGCCGTCCAACGGGAAGTCCGGGTCCGACGAGAAATCGAGAGCCAGGGGCACTTCCGTCTCGACGTCGCCGTCCTTGCGCACGCCTTCCAGCACTGTGGCCCCCAGATCCTCGTCGTCCTTCTCCCGGATCTCGAAGCCGAAGCTGTCCAGGCGCAAGAATTCCCGGATGATGTTGTTCGGGGGATCGAGGAAGTTCTCCGTGGGGCCCAGCAGGACCATCTCGAACCGGGCGCCGCTCACGCCGCCGTCCTCGTTGACGAAGGGAATCAGGTCTGCCGGATCACCGCTGAACAAGGCGTCCTCCGGGAGGCCGGTGACCACCTCCATGGTCACCGAGACGTTTAGGTCGAACTCGAACTTGGCCGGCTGTCCGTCGACGGTCTCGAAGAACAGCTCGTCCCGGAAGAAGGCGTTGGTGGCCAACTCGACCTCGGGGAAGTAGTTGCCGTTGGCGTCCGGAGCGATGGATTCGCGGTCGTTGAAGTGCGACGGAATGGACTCGGTGCCGACGAATCCCCCCAGGTCCCAAGGGGCGGCCCTGGCCTTCATTCCGCCGACGAAGGTGTCTTCCAGGCCCGGCGGGACGGCCGGCACCGGCAGCGTGACGTCGGGGTAGGCCTGGACCTCGGTGTCGGCATTGGGGGCGGGAGGGTGCAGCTCGGCATCGGTGGCGAACGGCGTGACGCCGCTTCCGATTTCCGGATTGGCCGGATCCTCGGGCCGGAAATCGTGTACCCGCACCTGCGACGAAGCGCCGTGCCAGTCGAGGGGCGTATCGTGGCCGAGGGGCGCGGCCACGGCCTCGGGCAGCCCGAACACGGTCAGGGCCGCGACCGCGGTGGCCGCCGCCGCGGCCCGCACCGACGGTCCCCAGCTCGGCCAGACCGGTCCCCCGGTGATGGCAACGGTGCGTGCTTTCGTGGCGGCCATGATCATTACCTCCGTTTCGTGCGGCCGGAGCGCACGGCGATCCGGCGGGACGGGACGAACCCGGAACCTCTTACCGCCCTGAAAGCAATATGCGGGCCAACCCAAAGGTTGCATTGCAACTCAAGAGGTTATGCGCTTTGGTGACGGGTGCGGGGGTCGGCAACGGAACCGGGGCGCGAATGACGTCAACCGACCCGACTACCTCAAATGGCGTAGGGGATTGGCGCGTTTTCTTTCTTATCAACGCGTTGCCGCGGCGCACGCCGTCGGCGCGGATGAATCAGAGGCGACGGCCGTCAACCAGCCCGACTACCTCAAATGGGGTAGGAGCGGGACGATGTCCCTTTTCGCCCAACGGCCTGTGGGGACTGCCGCCGTCGGTCCGCCGGCCCCGCTACGCGTCGCCGGTCGGTCCCATCCGGGCCGGGGAATCGAGGACCAGTTTGATCAGCTCGCTTTGCCGATTGACCCGGGTCTTCTTGAAGATGTTGCGCAGGTGGACCCGCGCCGTCCCTTTGGTGATGGCCATCTCGTCGGCCACCGAGTCGAGCCCGCGTCCGGTGGCCAGGCGCGCCGCCAACTCGGCCTCGGTCGGGGTAAGGCCGAACAGGCGCCGGAGCACGTCGGCCGACGGCTCCGCCTCGTGCTCGGGGTCGGTGACGGTGACGATGACGGCCGGGGGTCGGCTGATGAACCGCGGACGCCGACCGGCGAACGGCGTGACCAGCAGGCCATAGGGCCGCGCTCCGGACGGACGCGGCAGGGCCAGGGCTCCGCCCGTCGGGGCCACTGCGGCCGAAGCGCCGGCGGCGCGGCCGAGGTGACGTTGGAGGGCCTGGTCTTCGGCGGCGCGGCCGGCGCGCAGGGCGCCGTCCTCGACGGTGAGCCCGTCGCCCGCCGCGAGGATGGCCTCGGCGGCCCGGTTGGCGGCCAGCACCCGCCCGTCCGCATCCAGCACCAATAGGCCCCGCGGCAGCAGGTCGAGGGCCGACCAGCCCGCCTCGTCGCGCCACGCAAGATGGGCCAGCCGCCGGTTGACGGCCATGGCGGCCTGCACGTGGGCGGCGCAGCGGATGAACATGTCCGCCTCGTCCCGCTGGGGCGGGCCGTGGCCGCGCGACCAGTGGACGGCGAACTGCCCGAAGGCCTCGCGGTCGACGGGCGCCGAGACGCCGAAGCAATAGCGCAGACCGCCGACCCGCTCCTGCCAGCGGTAGAAGCCGTTGCGGTCCATCTCGGACTCGGTCATGCACTGGAAGTCGTGGTAGAGGGGCAGGCCGGGGTGGGTGCGAGCGAAGGCCAGCTTGGGGTCCTCGCGCCAGTAGTGGGCCCGGTATTCGTCGTCGGCGTCGTCGGCCGTGCCGACGGAGGCGATGTCGAGCAGGGTCCCGGTCCCGGCCTCGGAGGCGAAGGCGACGACGGCAGTGCCGGCGAAGAAGCCGCGGATGCCCTCCAGCGCGTCGGGCCACCGGGCCGCGTCGATGGCCGCCGCGTGGATGATCTCGACGGTGTCCTGGAATCCCTGCTCGGTAAACCGCGCCGCCATCACTCGCCCTCTCGGCCCTGTGGCGTGCCCGTCCGGGCCGGGGAATCGAGGACCAGCTTGACCAGCTCGCTTTGCCTGTTGACCCGCATCTTCTTGAAGATGCTGCGCAGGTGGACCCGTGCGGTGGCCTTGGCCATCGCCAGTTCGTCGGCCACTTCGTCGACGCTGCGCCCGCTGGCCAGGAGCGCCGCCAGCGCCGCCTCGGTAGGGGTCAGCCCGAACAGGCGCCGGAGCATGTCGGCAGACGGCTCCACCTCGCGCTCGGGGTCGGTGACCGTGACGATGACCGCCGGTTGCCGGCTGGCGAACCGGGGACGCGGTCCGACGAATGGCGTGATCAGGAGTCCGTAGGGTCGCGCACCAGACGGGCGCGGCAGGGCCACCACGCCGCCGGCCAGGGTGACCGTGGACGATGTGCCGACGGCCCGGCCGAGATGGTGCTGCAACTCTCGATCTTCGGCAGCCCGCGCGGCGCACAGGACGCCGTCGTCGACAATGAGTCCGTCACCCGCGGCCAGGATGGTCTCGGCCATCCGGTTGGCGGCCAGCACCCGCCGCTCGGCATCGAGGACCAGGAGCCCCTGCGGCAGGACGTCGAGGGCCGACCAGGCCGCCTCGTCGCGCCACGGGAGATGGGCCAGCCGCCGGTTGGCAGCCATGGCCGCCTGCACATGCGCGGCGCAGCGGACGAACATGTCCGCCTCGTCCCGCTGGGGCGGGCCGTGGCTGCGCGACCAATGGACCGCGAACTGTCCGGCGGCGTCGCGGTCGATGGGGGCCGAGGCGCCGAAGCAATAGCGGAGACCGCCGACGCGGTCCTGCCAGCGGTAGAAGCCGTTGCGGTCCATCTCCGCCTCGGTCATGCATTGGAAATCATGGTAGAGCGGCAGGCCGGGGTTCCGCCGGGTGAAGGTGAGCTTGGGGTCTTCGCGCCAGTAATGGGCCCGGTATTCGTCCAGGGCGTTGTCCGCCGTGCCCACCGACATGATGTCGAGGACGTCCCAGGTCCCGGCATCGCTGGAGAAGATGACCACGGCGGCGCCGGCGAAAAACCCCCGGATGCCTTCCATCGCATCCGGCCACCGTGCCGCGTCGATGGCCGCCGCGTGAACGGTGTCAACGGTGTCCTGGAATCCCTGCTCGGTAAACCGCGCGGCCATCCTTCCCCCTCATGGCGACGCAAATCACCGGCATGCCGCGGAGGCATGCGCGTCTCGTATTATACTCCTCTTATGAACCTTCAACCACAGGAACCGGCTCGGAGCGTCGGGAATCGCCGACGGCTCGCCCGGCCGCGGTGGTCAGAAGGGCTGGCCGGCGAAGGCTGTCTGCAATGGCTGTCCGAAGAGCGCGGTCTGCAGCGGCTCGTGGATCCAGACGGCGAGGTTGAGAGCGAACGCCAATACGGCGAGAACGACGGCGCCGATGGGAACCGTGGATGATGGGCGCATTGTTGTTTCTTCCCGGAACGTGGTTATCGGGCAAATGGAGGCGTGTCTCGACACGGTCGATGGTCGGACGTGGAGGCAACACCATGAAAGGGACCGTCCTGGTCCGCAGGGGCTCAACTTAACAGAAATTAACCAAAAGTTGAACTGTGAACATAAAAAATTAACCTTGAATCGATTATCGTGCCGCCTCCAGGCGCCGGAATCCCGCCTCCAAATCGGCGATCAAATCGTCGGCATCCTCGAGCCCGGCGTGGATACGCAGGCACGGACCCGCATGGGGCCAGGGCACGGCGGTGCGGCTCTTCCCCGGCTCGGTGGGCAGGATCAGGCTCTCGTAACCGCCCCAGCTGAACCCCATGGCAAACAAGGCCAGCCCGTCCAGCATGGCGGCCACGGAGTCTTTCGAGCAAGGTGTCAACACAAACCCGAAAAGCCCTGGGGCGCCGGTGAAATCCCGTTTCCACAGATCGTACCCCGGGAACGAGGGCAGGGCCGGATGGAGGACCGTCTCCACCTCCGGACGCTGCTCCAGCCAGCGGGCCAGGGCGAGGCCCGTCTCCTGGTGCCGGGCGAGGCGGGCGGTGAGGCTGCGCAGGCCGCGCAGGCCCAGGTAGCAGTCGTCGGGCCCGGCGCAGATGCCGAGCCCGACGGCGGTCCATTTGACGGTCTCGAACAGGTCGTTGGTGGTGGTGACGGTCCCCAGCATGGCGTCGGAGTGGCCGACGATGAACTTAGTGGCCGCCTGGATGGAGACGTCGATCCCGTGGGCGAAGGGCTGGAAGTAAAGGCCGGCGCTCCAGGTGTTGTCCATGATGACGACGGCGCCGTGATCGTGGGCCGCCGCGGCGATGGCCGGCACGTCCTGGACCTCGAAGGTCAGCGAGCCCGGCGACTCCACGAACACCACCCGGGTCTCGGGGCGCATCAGGCCGGCGATGGCGCCGCCGACGGTGGGGTCGTAGTAAGTGGTCTCGACGCCCAGGCCGGCGAGCAGGGTGTCGCAGAACTTGCGCGTGGGGAAGTAGGCGCTGTCGGTAATCAGCAGGTGGTCGCCGGCCTTGAGGAAGGCGAGCAGGGCGCAGGTGATGGCGGCCAGCCCCGAGGGCAGGGACACGGCGCGGTCGCCGCCCTCCAACTCGGCAACCGCGTCCTCGAAAGCGAAGCTGGTCGGCGTGCCGAAGCGCCCGTAGTAGACCCGGTTCAGTCTGTCGCGTTGCGCCGCCTCCAGCTCGGCCACCGTGGGGAAGGTGACGGTGGAGGCGTGGTAGACCGGCGGGTTGACGACCCCGTGCTGGTCCTCCGGCCGCCGCCCCGCATAGAGCAGGCGTGTCGATTTCTTCACCGGTCGTTGCGGCGGTTTCGACTCGTCCATGGCCTTCAGCATGGACGCAGAGACGGGATGCGGTCAACGCGGGCGGCGGCGGGGGGCGCCGCGGCCGGTCAGGTCTCGACGGGGGCGTGCTCGTGGTTGCCCCATTCGGCCCACGAACCGTCGTAGACGGCGGCGTCCTCGTGGCCGAGCAGGTGCAAGGCCAGGGCGACAACGCCGGTGGTGACGCCGGAGCCGCAGGTCACCACGATGGGCTCGCCCAGGTCGATGCCGGCCTTGGCGAACACCTCGATCATCTCGTCGGCCGGCCGGAAGCTGAAGTTCCGGCGCGGCACCATCAGGTCGAAGAACGGCACGTTGACGGCACCGGGGATGTGGCCGTTGCGCCGGTTGGGGCGGGGTTCGGGCTCGATGCCGGCGAAGCGCTTGGCGTTGCGGGCGTCCACCACCTGCTCGCGACGGGTCTCCAGGTTGGCCATCATGTCGTCCAGGTCCCGCACCAGGTCCGGGTTCATGCGGGCCGTGAACGTGCACGGCGTCAGGGTTTCCTCGCCGGGCACCACCGGGTTGCGGGACCTGGTCCAGCCCGGCAGGCCGCCGTCGAGTACGCTCACCCGGTCGTGGCCGAAGACCCGGAACATCCACCACACGCGGGCCGCGGCGCTATAGCCGCCGTTGCAGTCGTAGACCACCACCCGATGGTCGTTGCCGATGCCGAGCGCGCCGACGGCACGGGCGAACTTGTCCGGGCCGGGGAGCATGTGGGGCAGCAGGGTGTCGCCGTCGCTGATGTCGTCGATGTCGAAGTACACGGCGCCGGGGATGTGGCGGTAGGTGTATTCCTCGTAGGCGTCACGCTCGGAGCCGGGCAGGAACGCGGTGGCATCGACGATGCGCAGGCCCGGGTCGTCCAGGTGCGCGCGCAGCCACTCGGGGCTTATCAGGGCGTCTTCGTTGGCGTACGTCATGGTCTCCGTTCCTCTCCCCAACGGGCTCCGCCTAGCGCTCTATAGGCGCGTCGTCGCGGTTGCCCCATTCGGCCCACGAGCCGTCGTAGACGGCGACCCCCTCGATGCCCAGCAGGTAGAGCGCGAAGGCGCCGACGGCGGCGTTCACGCCCGAGCCGCACAAGGTGACGATGGGCCGGGTCAAGTCTACCCCGGCCCGCTCGAACGTCGCCTTGATCTCGATCCCCGGCCGCAGGGAGACGGGGTTCACCGGCTCCATGAGGTCCACGAAGGGCACGTTGACGCTGCCGGGGACATGGCCGAACCGCCGGCATTCCCGCGGTTCCGGATCGTCCCCGAGGAACCGCCCGAGGCGGCGCATGTCCACCACCTGCTCGTCGCCGTTGTCGACGGTGGCGCGGACCTGATCGAAGGTGCGCACCAGTTCGGGACGCCAGCCGGCGTCGAAGGTGGCCGGGCGGACCTCGGTCACGTCGCCGGTCAGCGGCCGTCCCTCGGCGATCCAGCGGTCGAGGCCGCCGTCGAGCACGGCCACGTTGTCGTAGCCGAAGGCCCGGAAGGTCCACCAGACGCGCATGGCGCCGGAGACGCCGGCGAAGCAATCGTAGGCGACGATGCGGTGGCCGCTGCCCAGGCCGAGGGCGCCGACCTGGGCGGCAAAGACGTCCGGGCTGGACAGCATGTGGGGCAGGTCGGTGGCGGGGTCGCACACCGCGTCGATGTCGAAGAACACGGCGCCGGGGATGTGGCGGGCGGCGAACTCGGCGCCGGCGTCGCGGTCCGAGTTGGGCAGGAAGAAGGTGGCGTCGACCACACGCACGCCGTCGTCGTCCAGATGGTCGTGGAGCCACTGCGTGTCGACCAGGGCGTGCGGGTTCACGGGCTCCACGGGTCCTTCCTAGGTCAGCCAATCGGGCACCGGCAGCCCGTTCTGGCGCAGGAAATCGGGGTTGAACATCTTGCTCTGGTAGCGGGTGCCGAAATCGCACAACACGGTGACGATGGTGTGCCCGGGCCCCATCTGCCGGGCCAGCCGGATGGCGCCGGCCACGTTGATGCCGGACGAGCCGCCCAGGCACAGGCCTTCTTCCTTGATCAGGTCGAACACCACCGGCAGGGCCTCGTCATCGGGAATCTGGAAGGCATCGTCCACGGGGGCGCCCTCCAGGTTGCGGGTCACCCGCCCCTGGCCGATGCCTTCGGTGATGGAGGTGCCCTCGGCCTTCAGCTCGCCGTGCTTGTAGTGGTTGTACAGGGCCGCCCCCATGGGGTCGGCCAGGGCGATGACCACGTCGGGCCTGCGCTCCTTGAGCGCCATGCCGACGCCGGCCAGGGTGCCGCCGGTGCCGACGGCGCAGATGAAGCCGTCCACGGTGCCGCCGGTCTGCTCCCAGATCTCGGGGCCGGTGGTCACGTAATGGCCGTGGCGGTTGGCCACGTTGTCGAACTGCTGGGCCCAAATGGCGCCGTTGGGCTCGCTCTCGTTGAGCTCGGCGGCCAGACGCTCGGAGACGTGCACGTAGTTGCCGGGGTCCTTGTAGGGCACGGCCGGCACTTCGCGCACGTCGGCGCCGCACAGCCTGAGGGTATCCTTCTTCTCCTGGCTCTGGGTCTCGGGGATGACGATGACGGTCCGGTAGCCGCGGGCGTTGCCGACCAGGGCCAGCCCGATGCCGGTGTTGCCGGCGGTGCCTTCGACGATGACGCCGCCCGGCTTCAGGGTGCCGCGCTCCTCGGCGTCCAGCACGATGAACAGGGCCGCCCGGTCCTTGACCGAGCCGCCGGGGTTGAGGAACTCCGCCTTGCCCAGGATGGTGCAGCCTGTGGCCTCGGAGGCCCGGCGCAGGCGGATCATGGGCGTGCGGCCGATGGTGTCGATGAACCCGTCGCGAACGTCCATGGTGGTGGCTCGGAAGGACACGGCAACCGCCTTTCTTTAGGAAATTCTAATACACGAGGCCCCGGCGTTCAAGGGGCGGCGCGGGAACGCCATTTGGCACGTAGGTCCTCGTGGTTGATCTTCAACCACTGCAGCGCAATCAGGGTCATGGCGTTGGTGACCGCGCGCGCCTCCAGCCATTCGAACGCCTCGGCCACGGGGACGACGAAGACGCGGATGTCCTCGTGCTCATGCCTGATGCCGTGGACGCCGCCGGCGCCCGACGCGTCGACCCGGCCGCAGTAGATGAACACCGACTCCGAACACACGCCGGGTGTGGCGATGTAGTGGCCGACGGGGATCAGCTCGTGGACCTGACATCCCGATTCCTCCAGGGCTTCGCGACGGGCCACGTCTTCCGGGTCCTCGCCGTCCTCGATGATGCCGGCCACCACCTCCACCAGCCACGGCGAGAAGCCGTCGCCGAACAGCCCCGACTGCTTGGCGGTCAATGCGCCGATGCGGAACTGCTCGATGCAGACGATGGCATCCAGGTCGGCGTCGTAGGGGAGCACGACCACCGCGTGGCCGCGCTCCAGCACCTCGCGGGTCACCGTGCCGGTCCAGCCGCCCTCGAACAGGCGGTGCCGGAGCCGGTAGCGGTCGAGGCGCACGTAGCCGTCAAACTCGGTCGTTTTTTCGATGATCTCCACGTCGTCGTCGGTCATGGGGGCCTCGCCGGGTCGGTCATGAGGAGGGCGCGCCTTTCTCGCCGACCGGCGGTCGCCGATCAACCGGTTTCGCCCGGCCCGCACGCGTGTCCGCGAGGCGGGCGGAGCGAGCGATTGATATCGCTTTCCCGATAGCGGAGATTGACCTGGGGACCGCCGGGCCGGAGGCGTCCGCTTCGCGGTGCCCGCGGCCTGACCTCGGTGGTTGTTGGATTTGGTCCATGGCGCGTCTGACCCTGCCTTCGCTCAAGGCGATCCTGGGAGCGGACCTTCCCCGAATCCGGATCATGGATATCGGCGCCATGGAGGAGGGGCGGGACCGCTACGCGCCCCTGGTCGCCAACGGGTTGGCCGACGTGGTCGGCTTCGAACCGCGGCGGGAGGAATTCGAAAGGCTTTCGTTGCGCTCCGGTCCCTACACGTACCTGAACGTGGCCCTCGGCGACGGCGCCCGGGCCACACTCCACGTGACCCGAGCCCCGAGCGCATCCTCCCTGCGGCGGCCGGATTCCAAGTACATCGACGCATTCAGCGACATGAGCACCAAACAGGGCGCCGGCGGCTTCTCCGTTGAAGAGGAAATAGAAGTCGACACAATCCGATTGGATGACTTGGAAAACGTGGAACAACCGGACCTGATAAAAATAGACGTCCAAGGGACGGAGCTCGATGTATTGCTAAATGGGCCGAGAACGGTGGCGAATTCCGTCATCATTGAATGCGAGGTGGAGTTCGTTCCGCTGTATGAGGGACAGCCCCTGTTCGGTGATGTCCAGGTCTATCTTCGCTCCAAGGGATTCGTTCTCCACAAACTCATCGATTTGGCCGGGCGGGCGCTCCGGCCGGTCCGGGTCAGGCCAGCGAGCGCGCCGTTCAGTCAGGTGTTGTGGGCCGATGCCGTCTTCGTGCGTGACTTCTCCGATCTCATGGCCCTCGACGACGCCCAGCTCCTCAGGGCCGCGACCATCCTGCACGACGTGTACCGGTCCTACGACCTCGCACGGTACTTCCTTGACGAGCACGACCGCAGGACGTCCACGTCCTACGCCGAACGCTATGACGCGGCCCTGTCGTCGGGGCAATTGCCACCGCCCTTGTTCGTCAGCGTGCGGAAATAGGGTTGGGTGGCGCTGTTCCGGTGGGGCGAAACCGACTAGCCCGCATTTCTCACATCCGCCACGGTCTGCGTCGCGTCCCGGCGGCCGCCCCGCCAGGAGCGGGCCGAAAA